>JBJTQH010000001.1:0-4123 GCA_046075505.1 Cyanobium sp.
TCGAACCGGCGACGTTCAGCTTGGGAAGCTGACATTCTACCACTGAATTACACCCGCAAAGATGAAATCATGACCCCGAACAAGATCGCGGTCGAAATGAACTGGCTGTTCTGAGAGTTCGGTGTTGTTTCAACGATGGAACGCGGTGTGCGAACCAGGCGCAGAAAACGTTGGCGAACTCAGCCAGACCACTGGTAGCTCGATCAAATTAGCACCGTCAGCCGCGCCCGACCTGGCAGCGGCAGTGATCCCGGGCGGGTGACGGCAGGCTGCGCCCCTCCCTGCCGGCCCTGATCAGCGCTGCAGCGCTGGGACCCGCTCAAGGGTCACCAGCCAGCGCTGCCGGTGGATCACGCCGACCACCACCGCGCCGTTGCATCACCATGTCCAGAAGCGCCCACGGCAGGGCTAAGGGGGGGCGATGAGGCTGCAACAGCCGCCACAGCCCCCCATGGCGGCCTCAGGGTTTGGCGGCCGCCGGCTCCTCACACTTGACCGCGGCCGAGAGCTGGCGACGGGCGGCGATCACCGGCTCCGCCTTGGCCCGCAGCTGCTCGGCTGCCTGCTCGAGGGTCTGCTTCTTGTCGCTGGCCACCTTGGCCACCTCAGCCCGGAAGGCCTTCAGCTGACCCTGGAAAGCCTGCAGGCGCAGCTTCTCCAGCTTCTGCTCCGATGTCTCCAGCCCTGCGAGGGCCGCTCCCAGGGACTGCTCGGCGTCGCTGGCCTCACCCACCGTGGAGCTGGGCTTGAGGGCAGCCACCTTCTCCAGGGCTTCGCCGACCGAGGCCAGCTGGCTGCAGACCCCGGCCTCGGCCTTCTGTTCCTTCTGGGCCAGATTCTGCTTCTGGCAAGCGGTGGCCGCCAGCAGGGGCAGCAGACAGAGCAAGGCGGGCAGACGACGGCGCATGGCTGGGAAAATGGTTCACGGCGAACCATAAGGAGCCGGCGCCGTTCTGCCATCCCCCCTCAGCGGTTCAGTTCCGCTGCAGCGGCGGCCACGCCCGCACCGATCGCCGCCTTGGCGAGACCCAGGTCCTGCAGAGTGGCCTCGATCGCCGCCACCGCAGTGAGCACATCGCGATCACAGACAAAACCGAGGTGGCCGATGCGGAACACCTTGCCCTTGAGGTGGTCCTGCCCGCCTGCCAGCAGGATGTCGAAGCGCTGGCGCACCGCCTTGCGCAGGCTCTCGGCATCGATGCCCTCGGGAGCCACCGCCGTGATCGCCGGGCTGCCATGGCCCTCGGCCGCATACAGAGGCATGCCGATCGCCTTCATCGCAGCACGCGTCGCCCGCTGATGGCGGGCATGGCGGGAGAAGATCGCCTCCAGGCCCTCGGCCTGCATCATCTCCAGAGCCGCCTCCAGGGCGAAATAGAGATTGATCGCCGGCGTGAACGGGTTGCTGTCGGCCTTGGCCGATTTGCGGTATTTGCCCAGATCGAGATAGAACTTCGGCAGATCCGAGCGTCCGTAGGCATCCCAGGCCCGCTCGCTCATCGCCACGAAGCTCAGCCCCGGCGGCATCATGTAGCCCTTCTGGGAACCGCTGCCGATCACATCGACGCCCCAGGCGTCCATCGGCACATTGCAGGCCCCGAGGCTGGTGACGCAGTCAGCGATCGTCAGGGCGGTGCCGTGGGCACGCACGTGGGCCGCGATCGTCTGCAGGTCGTTGATCACCCCGGTGGAGGTCTCCGAGTGGGTGAGGATCACGGCCTTGATCGCCTTGGCCGTGTCCGCCTCCAGGGCGGCGCGGAAGGCCTCCGGATCGAGGGGCTGACCCCACTCGGCCTTGATCACCTGCACCTCCAGGCCATAGGCCTGGGCCACCTTCACCCAGCGCTCGCCGAACTTGCCGTTGTCGCCGCAGAGCACCCGGTCGCCGCGGCTGAGGGTGTTGATGATCCCCGCCTCCATCGCGGCGGTGCCGCTGCCGGTGATCACCAGCACATCGCTGCTGGTCTGATGCAGCCATTGCAGCTGCTCGGTGGTGCGGCGCACGATCGCCTGGAAATCGGCGCTGCGGTGGCCGATCGGGTGGCGCCCCATCGCCTGCAGGACCCGTTCCGGCACCGGGGTGGGACCGGGGATCATCAGAGTGAGCTTGTCCTGCATGGCAGCGGGCGGCGGCGGCGCAATCCTCCACCTTAAAAAACGGTGCTGCACCCGCCCTGGCATCGTCGCTCCAGGCCCGCCGCCCCGATGTCGATCGCCGCTTCCCCCACCTCAGAGCCGCCGCCGCCCGGGCGGGGTTACACGCTGCCGGTGTGGGTGGCGGCCGCGGCCCGCGCCGCCCTGGCGGTGCTGCTGGGGGAACCCGGGCCGCCCCAGGTGATGCTGCAGCTCGGCGACAACGACTCCAGCGCTCAGGCGCTGCCGGTGCGGGCCTGCGCCCGGCTGGGCGGGGCCTGGGTCCTGGCCGAGACCTGCTGCGACCCGGGGGAGGGGCTCGATCTCACCCGCGGCCTGCTGATCTGGGTGCTGGCCCGCCTGGAGGGGCGCGATCCAACCGCAGACGACCACGACCACGACCGGGGCCACGACCGGGGCCCAGCCTGGAGCCTGGAGGCTGGCGAGGGGGTGGGGATCCACGCCGACAGCGGCGAGATCTGCACCTCGACTTACGCGCGGGAGCTGCTGCAACGCAACCTGGCGGACCACATCCCCAGCGGGCAGCGGCTGCAGCTGCGCCTGATCCTGCCGGCGGGCCGGCGGCTGGCGGAGCGCACCAGCAATGCCGCCTTCGGGGTGGTGGAGGGACTGGCGCTGATCGGCACCCAGGCGGAAACCCAGGCCAGTGCTGATCCAGACCAGCTGCAGCGCACCTTGGAGAACCTGCGCGCGCGGTTGAGCGCTGCCGATTTCCAGGGCGATCTGGTGCTGGTGATCGGCGAGAACGGGCTCGATCTGGCGCCACGGCTGGGCTTGCCGGCCTCCGCATTGCTCAAGTGCGGCAACTGGCTCGGCCCGGTGCTGGTGGCGGCAGCCCAGGGGGGGGCGCGGCGGCTGCTGCTGTTCGGTGTGGAGGGGAAACTGATCAAGCTGGCGGGCGGCATCTTCCACACCCACCACCATCTCGCCGACGGTCGCAGCGCCATCCTCACCGCCCAGGCGGCACTGGAGGGTCTGAGCGGCGAGGCGCTGCACAGCCTGCATCAGGCCCCGACGGTGGAGAAGGCCCTGGCGGAGCTGCAACGCCGCGATCCGGCCCTGACGCAGCGCCTGCGACAGCGACTGGCCGCCGCGATCGAGGCCCGCAGCCAGGACTACCTGCAGCGCCATGGTGTCGAGACGGCGGGCACGGGGCCGCAGCGGTTGGCGCTGGGGGCGGCGCTGTTCGATCGCAGCCGTACGCTCACCGTATGCGGTCCGGTGGGCGAGACGCTGCTGGCGAGCCTGCGGGACCCCAACAGGGCGCAGACCTAGGGTGCGATCAACCTGAAGACGCTGCCCGCCAAGGCCTTATGTCCCAACCGCACTCCGAGGTCGCTGGCCAGGGAAGGCAACCCGCCATCCTCATCCTGGATTTCGGATCCCAGTATTCCGAACTGATCGCGCGGCGCGTGCGCGAAACCGAGGTCTACTCCCTGGTGGTGGGCTACAGCACCAGCGCCGAGGAGCTGAAGGCTCTCGCCCCGAAGGGCATCATCCTCAGCGGCGGCCCCAGTTCGGTGTATGAGGAAGATGCACCGCTGTGCGATCCCGCCATCTGGGAGCTGGGGGTGCCGGTGCTGGGTGTCTGCTACGGCATGCAGCTGATGGTGCAGCAGCTGGGCGGAGCGGTGGTGGCCGCCGGCCGGGCTGAATACGGCAAGGCGCCGTTCTATGTGGATGATCCGATCGATCTGCTCACCAATGTCGATGACGGGTCGACGATGTGGATGAGCCATGGCGATTCGGTGGAGCAGCTGCCTCAGGGCTTCGTGCGACTCGGCCACACCGATAACACCCCCGAGGCGGCAATCGCCGACCATGAACGCAGGCTGTATGGCGTGCAGTTTCATCCCGAGGTGGTGCATTCCACCTGTGGCATGGCGCTGATTCGCAATTTCGTTTACCACATCTGCGGCTGCGCACCCGACTGGACCACCGCCGCCTTCATCGATGAGGCGATCGCCGA
>JBJTQH010000002.1:0-19198 GCA_046075505.1 Cyanobium sp.
TGCCGGGGCGCGCCCCCACCACCGCCAGCCCCGGGGGGGTGAGCGTGCGCAACCCCCAGCCGCAGTGCCGCTCGCCGAGCAGGTCGAGCTGGCGCCGCAGCGTGCGACCCGACGGATCCCGCCCGCAGTCGTGGTTGCCGAGGATGCAGGCCACGGGCAGGGGCAGGGCGCCCAGGCGCTCGGGGATGCGGGCCTGGCCGTCGCTCAGGTCTCCCACCACCAGCAGGGCATCGGGCTGCAGCACCTCCAGCAGCCGCTCATCGGTGGCGTCCCACTGGCCGTGCAGGTCACCGGCGATGGCGAGACGCACCACAGGGCTGGGGGCGGAGCGCAATCCGATGCCTAGGCTGGAGCCATCCTGCAACAGCCGGGAACGGCCACACCTGCCCGTTGGTCTTCGCAAGCCCCCAGACAGCAACCCCCCAGCCTGCAGGCGCCCCTGATCCTGGCCCAGCCGCGGCGCGGTGGAGTCCGGAGGGGATCCGGGAGCTGGCGCGGCAGCGCAAGGCCGTGATCCTGGCGCACTACTACCAGGATGAAGCCATCCAGGACGTGGCCGATTTCATCGGCGATTCCCTGGAGCTGGCCCGCAAGGCCGCCAGCACCGACGCCGAGGTGATCGCGTTCTGCGGCGTGCACTTCATGGCCGAGACGGCCAAGATCCTCAACCCCACCAAGATGGTGGTGCTTCCCGACCTTGCGGCCGGCTGCTCCCTGGCCGACGCCTGCCCGGCCGATGCCTTCGCGGCCTTCCGCGCCGAGCATCCCGACCACATCGTGGTGAGTTACATCAACTGCTCGGCCGCCGTGAAGGCCCAGAGCGACCTGATCTGCACCAGCAGCAACGCGGTGGATCTGGTGAAGCAGCTGCCGGCCGACCGGCCGATCCTGTTCGCGCCGGACCAGAACCTGGGCCGCTGGGTGCAGAGCCAGAGCGGCCGCGAGCTCACCCTCTGGCCCGGCAGCTGCATCATACATGAAACCTTCAGCGAAGAGGCGCTGCTGCGGCTGCGGCAGCAGCATCCCGCTGCCGAGGTGATCGCCCATCCGGAATGCCAGCAGCATCTGCTCGATCTGGCCGATTACATCGGCTCCACCAGTCGCCTGCTGCAGCGGGTGCAGAGCAGCGAGGCCACGGATTTCATCGTGCTCACCGAGCCCGGCATCCTGCACCAGATGCGGCTCAAGGCCCCGCACAAAACCTTCCACGAGGTGGCCGGCAGCGATCATTGCAGCTGCAACACCTGCCCCTACATGCGTCTGAACACGATGGAGAAGCTGTGGCGTTGCCTGGAGACGCTCTCCCCTGAGATCGTGCTCGACGAGGAGATCCGCCGCCGCGCCCTGGTGCCGATCGAGCGCATGCTGGAGCTCAGCCGCTGAGGCGGCGCCAGGGTTTCCGCCCCATCTCCGGCGGTTCAGCCCCGGCCTCCTGCGTCCGCCCCCTGGCCATGCCCCTGCCTTCCGGTGCTCTGCTTGAGCTGACGCCCCAGGGGCTGTATTGCCCGGCGGCACAGGCCTGGATCGATCCCTGGCGACCGGTGCCGCGCGCCCTGATCACCCATGCCCACGCCGACCATGCCCGGCCAGGGTGCGGTGAATACTGGGCGACGGCGGCCAGTGAAGCGGTGCTGCGCCAGCGGCTGGGGACTGGCATCCGCCTGATCCCGGTGGAGTACGGCCAGCTGCACCGCCTCGGCGATGCGCGACTGTCGTTTCACAGCGCCGGCCATGTGCTCGGCAGCGCCCAGATCCGGCTGGAGGCCGGCGGCGAGAGCTGGCTGGTGAGCGGCGACTACAAGCGTTGCACCGATCCGAGCTGCATGCCCTTTGAACCGGTGCCGGCCGATGTGTTCATCAGCGAGGCCACCTTTGCTCTGCCGATCTACCGCTGGCGCCCGGGCAGGATTGTGGCGGCCGAGATCCTGCAGTGGTGGTGGCAGGCGCCGGAGCGGCCTTCGCTGCTGTTCGCCTATGCCTTCGGCAAGGCGCAGCGGATCCTGGCGGAACTGCAAGCGATCGGCGTGCAGCAGGAGGTGCTGCTGCATGGAGCGGTGGAGGCGTTGATGCCGGCCTACCGCGAGGCGGGGGTGGCGATGGTGCCGACCCGGCCCCTGTCGGCCCTGCCGCGGGGGGAGTCGCTGGCCGGCCGGCTGGTGATCGCCCCTCCTGCCGCCCATCGTTCCGCCTGGATGCGTCGGTTTCGGCAACCCCAGACGGCCTTTGTCAGCGGCTGGATGGCGGTGCGCGGCGCCCGGCGGCGGCGGGGGCTGGAGCGAGGCTTCGTGCTCAGCGACCATGCCGATTGGCCGGGGCTGCTGCAGACGATCCGCCAGAGCCAGGCGCGGCAGATCTACATCACCCACGGCAGCGCTGCGCCCCTGGCCCGCTATCTGCAGGAGGTGGAGGGGCTTGCCGCCGAACCGCTGGAAGGGACGTTTGCAGCCCAGCGGGGTTCCGGCCTCGGCGAGGAGGAGGGCGCAGCGGAGTCGCCTGCTCCGCCGCCAGGGCACCAGGCCTGAGGGCGCTCACGTTGCCGCAGCCGCAGCGGGGCGAAGGCGTCTGTCCGGGGGCTTTTCAGCCGGGGGAGGATTCGGCAGAGGGGCCCAGACTGCGGCGCAGATCGGCGATCAGATCGGCATCCAGGGACTGGGCCGCCAGGGGCTCTGCGGCCAGGTCTTCGACCAGAGGATGGAATTGCACCGCAAACCAATGCAGGAAAACATTGAAATCGCGCTGCTGCGGCCATTGCTGCTGATCGCAGCACCAGAGTTCGAGTTCAAAGCCGAAGATGCGATCGCTGACGGCCTGCAGCGATTGCCAGGCCTGCTGCTCATCGCAATAGCTACTCAGTAAATAGATGCTGGTATCGCGTTGAAGCCTCGCACGCTCCTCCTCCTTGCTGAAGGGATGCATCCACTCCAGCATCGGCTGGCGTGGCATCACTGTGACTGCACAGCGGTTGACCAGTGCCATTGAGACCACTCTCCTCTCGCTTCAACCTAGGAGTTCCACCTCCGCGCCACCTCCGCGTTTTCGCCGGTCGCCCGAGCTCCCAAGGCCTGCCACCCCACATTCAGCTCCTCTTCAGCCTGGCTGATGGCAGGGGCAGGCTGCCGCCAGGCCGAAGGGCAGCGGTGCGCGGGGGGCTTCAGAGCAGCACGATGCGGTTGCGACCCTCGACCTTGGCGCGATAGAGGGCATTCTCGGCCCGGTTGATCAGGGAGTCGCCATCATCGCGATCGCCCCGCATCGCGGCGATCCCCACGCTCAGGGTGACGCTGATCCGGCACCCCTCATGCTCCACCTCCTGGTCCGCCACGGCCCGGGAGAAGAGGCCTGCCAGGCGCTCCGCCGAGCTGGGCATGCAGGCGGGAAGAAGCAGCGCAAAACGATCCTCCGCGAAGCGACAGACACAGTCGGTGGTGCGGGAGCGCTTGCAGATTTCCGCGGCCACCAGTCGCAGCACCTGATCGCCCAGCGGGCAGCCGTAGCTGTCATTGATCTGACGCAGGTGGTCGATTTCGATGCAGACGAGACTCAGCTCACCTTGATCGCGCTTGCAGCTTCTGACTTCATGCTCCAGACGCCGGTGCAGTTCATGGCGGTTGAAACAGCCCGTGAGCGGATCAAGAATACTGAGGCTCTCCACCTCCCGTTGCAGCTTCAGCCGTTGCTGTTCGCTGCAACGCAGATCCTTGGCCAGGGCCTGTGTCTGTGCTGTGCGGTTCTCCAGCAGCAGCTGCAGGCTGTCCAGTTCGCGCAGCAGTTTCCGTCCGCTTCCAGGCTGGGCTGACCCATCCCAGGAGGGTTCCTTCGCGCTGGATCCCGCTATTGGAAGCATCGGAATCTGATCTTCCAGGGCCCAGGCCCCCACCTCGGCGGCGCAGGCACCGACCAGCAGAATCCAGCCGAGCATTCCCAGTGCCTTGGCGCTCTGGGATTCCAGCTCCCGGATGCGGGCACTGGCGGGCTGGACCACCTGCACCTTCAGGTCGGGTTGCGTCTGCAGCGGTTCCAGATCGCTCAGCTCCTGGGCCGTCAACGAGGTCTGCCAGTAGCCACGCAGCACAGCACGGGGTGAGGCGAGCGATTCGCGGGGCACCAACAGATCCAGCTGGGGCGGCATCCAGGGCCAGCCGATGTGCTGCTTGGGCAGCGGGACGTAGCTGGTTTCAAGGGTGCGGAACAGACCGGGATTGCTGCTGTAGACATCGGCACCTCTGGCATCGCGGAGGCGGAAATCCTGCGGCGCTCCCATGCGCCTGAGGCCGGCATTAAACTCCGGCAGCAGCGCTGTTTGGAATGCGGCGCTGATCTGCCCCGTCTGGCGCATCCGCCTCAGGTTGGTTTCCAGCGTGTATGCATTCAACTGGCGGGTGGAGATTGTGAGCACCAGCAGACTGGGCAGCACGACGGCCGCCAGCAGAGTGATCAGCAACACCCCATGGATGGCCATGCTGCGCTCCTGATCTCGCCAGGCCTGCCCAAGGCGGATGATGCAATACAATAGAAAAGCGAAGATGGCATTCAGAGAGCCGTTGACTCCCTGACGGATCGCCAGATTCAGCACAGAGCCTGGATCCAGATTCAGCACCACGCCGAACAGGAGAAAGGCGAGCGGAACCCCGATCAACACCCAGTAGAGAATATCAGCCAGCACAATCCAGCCATTATCGCGGCGTCGGCTGGGATCTCCCACATGATCCAGATAGAGCTTGAGCCATAACAATTCGGCCAGGGCGATCAGCAGGGTCATCGGCTCGCCCCACAGCCGGGGCACGAGCATGCAGGCAGACAGGCCGACGACAACACCCCGATCCCCCAGCAGCAGCAGGGAGAGCACCACCACCCCCGAGCCCAGAAACAGCTCGGTGCCGTAGAAAAACTCCAGGCCGAACTGGCTGGAGAGAATGGCCAGCAGGCTGAGCGCGACCACGGCCAACCAGAGCTGAGCCTGATCCGATCGCACGACCAACCTGTACAGGGAAGTTCAGAACGCTGAAGACCAGGTTAGGCACAGAGGGCCCTGCCGAGACGGCGAGGTGTCTGCCGGGCCCCGTGACCAGGGAGCCTGCCCCTGCCGGCGCCCCCTGGTCGGCGGGCCATCGTGTTGCCAGCCTGGGCCCCACGGCCGGAAGCGCACGCCATGAGCTGGAGCGAACTGCAGCGCCTGGTGGAGGAAGCCGAGGCGGATGGCGCTCTGCAACGGGCCCTGCGCCATTGCCGTTCCCTGCGGGAGCTGCTGCTGGCGGCCCGGCGCCTGGGCTACGCCATCGACCGCCAGGATCTCGATCTCGCCCGCGATCTGGATCGCCGGGAGGTGAGTTGCGGCAGCGCTCTGGGGAGCTGAGAGCCGGGGGGCGAGGAGCACCGCCTCAGCCTTCCGCCTGGATAATGGCGGCTGATCGCCCCGCGGTGGATGGCCAGCAACAGACCTCCGAGCCAGCCTTCCGATCAGCGGGTGCGCCTGCAGATTTTTGGGGCCTTCGTGCTGCCGCTGCTGCTGCTGGGGCTCTGGCTGAATTCCCGCGGCTTCTTCTCCACCCCCTGACCGCGCCACGCCCCACGGTGAGCCTGCAACCGGGTGTGGGGTGGGCTTCAGCGATGCACCAGCACCGGGCAGGGGGCGTCCTGCAGCACCCTCTGGGTCTCGCTGCCCAGCAGCAGGCCCTGCAGGCCATGGCGGCCATGGGAGGCCATCACGATCAGATCGCAGCCCAGTTGCTGGGCCATGGCCACGATGGCGCGGTGGGGCAGATCGCCACCCACCCGCTCACAGCTGGCCGGTACCCCCTGCTCTGCCGCGATCGCGGCCGCCTCGGCGAGGATGCGCTGCGATTGCTGCTGGCTGGCCTCGCTCAGGGCCTGCAGGGTGCGGGGATCGAGGCTGTCCCCCAGACCGCTGAGGGGCAGCGGCACGTGGGGCTGCACATGCAGAAAGGTGATGCGGGCCCCCAGCCGTCCGGCCAGCATCACGGCGTGGTCGATCGCGCGGCGCGAGGCCTCGCTGCCATCGCTGGAAACCAGGAAATGGGAGTCACCCATGGCACCTGCAGGGGAA
Source organism: Cyanobium sp. (assembly GCA_046075505.1). Lineage (GTDB taxonomy): Bacteria > Cyanobacteriota > Cyanobacteriia > PCC-6307 > Cyanobiaceae > Cyanobium. The sequence continues at coordinate 6,065 of JBJTQH010000002.1, forward strand.
TGGGGAAGCGTGACGGGCTGGTGGCAGCCGCTGCTTCCTGTCTACTCAGGCTGACCTCAGGCAGGGGTGCCACGCCTGTGGCGCCATCCCGGCCCCCGCAGCCGCAGGGTGGCAGCGCCAACGCCGTTGCCCCGGATCCGCCCTCAGGGCCCGCCCTCAGGGCCTGCCCTTCCATCCGGCCAGATGGGCTGCCGCGGCAGAGCGCACCAGGGTGCGTGCCGATGGCAGGGCCGGATCCAGTTCAGAGGAGCTGAACGGCGGCAGCGGCCGTCGGCGCAACCAGGCGGCCCAGCGGAATTCATGGAAGGGGATCAGGGGTGCCGGATCGATCAGGCCCTCTTTCTTCAGCTTCCAGACCAGGCTGCGGTAGGGATCATCCTGCAGGCCGGTGAGATCATCGGGCAGGGCCATCGGTGACAGGGGCCCCAGGCCGCGGCCATCGTGGAGGTAGAGCCAGCCGCGGCGATGCAGCTCCTGCAGCACGGCCGCCCGATCGAGATGGCGCATGGCAAGCACGCAATACCCGAAGGCCTCCGCCTCGGGATCGATCTCGATCAGCCCCCGCAGACGATGGTGGCGATCCATCATCCAGAACTCACGATCATCGAGGCACACCAGCGGAATCGGCCGACTGCGCAGATAGCGGAGGCGCTGCTGCCGGCTTTCCTGGCTGAAGTCCACCTGGCGGCTGCGCACCTCCGCCAGCCCCACGCACATCTGGGTGGGATGCAGACGGGCGATCGGCACCTGCAGGATCGGCGTGCCTTTGCCGGGGGCCGGCAGCGGCTGGTAAGGGGGTACGTGGAGACTCATGCAACCCATCCTTGCGCCTTCCTGCCCCCGCTGGCCGTGTCCTGATGCGGAAGCACGAAATCGCCGCCGCTGCCGTGGTGCCTGTCGGCGGGCTGTGCTTCGGCCGGCCGGCTGCCAGGCTGCGGCGATCGGGTGTGGCCGTCGGGGCGGCATCGCCGGGCCGGGGATAGGGTCGGCCCAGGTGACCGCTGCCATGACTCCCGCCTCCCCCTCGAGCACCCCGGGCGTTGCGCCGATGCCTCTGTCCCCCCGGGGACCCCACAGCCGGATCGGGGTGCTGGTGTGCGGCCACGGCAGCCGCAATCGCCTGGCGGTGGCGGAGTTCGCCTCCCTGGCCGCCTCCCTGCGCCGCGAGCTGGCGCCGCTGCCGCTGGAGTACGGCTATCTGGAGTTCGCCCGCCCGATCCTGCGGGACGGCCTGGAGGCCCTCAGGCAGCAGGGGGTGGAGCATGTGCTGGCGGTGCCGGCGATGTTGTTCGCCGCCGGCCATGCCAAGAACGACATTCCATCCGTTCTCAATACCTATACCGCCGAGACCGGACTGCGCATCAATTACGGACGTGAACTCGGCGTCGATCGGCGCATGATCCTGGCCGCCGGCGGCCGCATCCGCGCCTGCCTCGAACAGGAGGCGGAGCAGGCACGCCTGCGTGGAGAGCTGCCGATTCCCGTCACGGAGACGCTGCTGGTGGTGGTGGGGCGTGGCTCATCCGATCCCGACGCCAATTCGAACGTCGCCAAGGTGACACGGATGCTGGTGGAGGGTTTCGGTTTCGGCTGGGGGGAGACGCTTTATTCCGGTGTCACCTTCCCGCTGGTGGAACCGGGTCTGCGGGCGGTGGTGAAGCTGGGCTTCCGGCAGATCATCATCTTTCCTTACTTTCTGTTTTCCGGCGTGCTGGTCAGCCGCATCCGCCAGCACAGCCAGCGGGTGGCCGACGATCACCCCCAGATCCGGGTTCTGCAGGCCGGCTATCTGGGCGAGCATCCCCAGGTGCTCGGCACCTTCCGTGAGCGGGTGGAGGAGGTGCTGCGCGGCGATACGGACATGAACTGTTCGCTGTGCAAGTACCGCGCCCAGGTGCTCGGCTTCGAGCAGGAGGTGGGCATGCCGCAGCACAGCCATCACCACCATGTGGAAGGCCTGGTGGAGAGCTGCACCCTCTGTGAGACCGAATGCACCGGCGCCTGCCAGGAGCCGGATGGGGCGGGCAGTACAGCGGCTTCGGGCGCGACCGCACCGGAGCCTGGCCCTTCCCATGGCCATCCCCATCCCCATGGACACCGGCACGGCGCTGATCACGCCCATGACGCTGATCACGCCCATGGCACTGCTCACAGCCATGACACTGCTCACAGCCATGACCAGGACAGGGATCAGGGCCAGGGCGTCACGGCGACAGAGCCGTCCGAAGGCCGGCTCAGGGCTGGCGGGTCAGCCGGTTCCGAGGCTCAGAACCATGGCGAGGATCCCGGTCACGGTCATAGCCATGGCGGAGGGGGGCATCACCATCCGCCCTATCCCCATGCCGACCACCCCTTCGGCCCTCGCACCCTGCGCCAGGGCTGAGCCGGCGAGCGCAGGCCTCTTCACAGACACCTTCTGCCGCCGGGCTCCGAGCGAATCAATGCGTCTCAGCTGCGATCTCAGAATGGGATTGTCAGGATTGCATCGATCAGCCCTGCTGATCAGTGCTGTTGATTTCCCCAAACGCCATTGGTTTTCCACGACTCAGACGGGGTTTTTCCACAGGCAAGACCGGCGACGCGTCCTGGCGAGGTGGGTTCTGTGGAAAACTCCTGTCTCGCCTCTGTCAGTTGACAGGGCCTCCGCTCCAGCTCAGAGCCGCGCGCTCCCGGATACCGATTGAGCAAACCCTGCGCTTCAGGGGCCGATTGGATCGTGGGGCTTTGCACATAAAAAAGGCGAGGGTGCCAACCCTCGCCTGCGGTTTCTCCCTTGCCCGACCCTTGAAAAGGTCGCCACAGCATTGTGCGCAGACGCGGCGTCAGGAACTGTGATGATCGACACCAGGACGCGTCCCCGGTGCGCAGCTGCTGACAGAGGGGCGAAGCGGACTGCTCTGCAGGGCCGGCTGCTGTGGCATCTGCGCGGAGGACCGGGCCGCTGGAGCCTGGAGCGGCACAAACGCTATGGCGACGTCTGTGGCCTTTCTGTGACGCCGGGTCAGGGGCGCCGGGCGGCGGCGGCGCAGGCCCGCCAGGTGATCGCCATCTCCGTCAGCGTCGGGCTCTGCCAGGCCGCTGTCGGCCAGCAGGCGCCATCGGTGACCAGCAGGTTCGGGGCGCGCCAGCAGCGGTTCCAGGGGTCCACCACACTCGCGTCAGCGCTGTTGCCCATGCGGGCTCCACCCAGCTCGTGGATGTAGTAGCCGGGAGGGGGCGCCTCCGGCCGCACGGCGGCGCTGCGGCGCAGCAAGGGCTCGATCAGCGGCATGTGGAACAGATCCTCCAGGGGCCGGATCGTGCCCCCCGCAGCTGCGACCACCTCCTGCATCCGCCCGTGCATGTGAGCCACCATCGCCGTCTCGTTCTCGCCCCAGCGGCAGGCGATATGGGGAGCCGGCAGGCCCCAGGCATCGCGAAGCACCGGATCGAGGCTGATGCGGTTGGCCGGGTCGCTCAGCACTTCGCCATGGGCGATCAGGAACCCCACCGCCTCACCCGGGCGACGGCGCAGCGGCGCCGGCGGATCGAAGCGCTGCAGTGCCGTCCAGATGCCATACCCGCGTCGGAACGGCAGGGCCCCGTCGCCGTCCAGATTGAGCGTGTTCGGGATGAAGCAGCTGCCGGCCCCGGACAGTTCCGTCGCTTCGGAGGGGGCGGGCAGATCCGGAATCGAGAAGAAGCGGCAGGTGGAGATGTGATCCATCAGATGGCGTCCGAGGCCGCCGGAGGGATCGATCAGCCCGTGGCGGCGCTGTCCCTCGCTGGAGTGCAGCAGGATCCGCACCGTTTCGATCGTGGAGGCGCAGAGCACCACCAGCGGCGCCTCGATCCGCAGCTGCTGCCGGCTGCGGCTGTCGATCATCACCACGGCTTCGGCCCGATCCGTTGCCGGGTTGAACTCAAGGTGGCTGACCACGGAGTCGGGGCGGAGCTGCACGCGGCCGGTGGCCAGGGCCCTGGCCAGGGTCACCCCCTGGGCGCTGGAGCGGGGCCAGGGCTGCTCCGGGGTCGGCCGATGCAGCGCAAAGCCGCGCGAATGGATCAGGGGCAGGCCCAGCTCGCGGGCGATCGCCTTGCCCAGATGCTGTTCCGCCGGCGTGAACGGCAACGGCGGCAGACAGTCGCCATCGGGGAGCTGCGGCAGCCCATCGCTGGCGCCATGCACCCCCAGCAGCCGCTCCAGGCGGCTGTAGTACGGGCTGAGCTCGGCGGTGCCGATCGGCCAGCAGGGGCCGATGCCATCTCGCTCGGCGGCGCGGAATTCGTGGTCGGAGAGCCGCAGGGTGATGCCACCCCAGGTGAGACTCTTCCCCCCCACCTGCCGTCCGCGGGTCCAGAGGAAGGGGGCATCGGCGGGGGTGCTGTACGGCTGGGCCCGCTCATCGACGAACAGGGCCGGGTTGTGCTTCCAGTAGCCCGGGTGGTTGGCCTGCAGCCGCTGCGCGCCGGCACTGATCCGGGCCAGGCGCTGCAGGCTGTGCAGCGGTTCGACATTGCGCAGCCGGGCCGGGCTGATCTCCGGACCGGCCTCCAGCACCAGCACCTGGAGGCCGGCTTCGGCGAGCACCATGGCCGCCACACCGCCATTGGCGCCGGCACCCACCACCACGGCATCGAAGCCGGAGCCATCGAAGCGGCAGTCGGCGCTGGGCATGGGCAAAAAAAAACCCGGCGGAGCCGGGGAGGGAAAAAGTGGTGGCGGGGGCGAGATTTGAACTCGCGACCTTCGGGTTATGAGCCCGACGAGCTACCAGGCTGCTCTACCCCGCGACGGCCTGATCACCATAGCAGGTGGCTGAGGGGGGGCGGCGCGGAGCCTGGCGAGGCACTGGCGGAACGACCGCGTGGATCGCTGACTGCCAGCCCGGCCCCGGCCCGCCGCGGCGCATGGGGAGCCGACGGATCCGCCCGGCCGTGCCCGCTGTCGCGGCAGCACGGCCTGGAACGGTGCCGGCCTGGGCCGGGGGGCTCAGTCGAAGCGCAGCTCCCCGAGCACCGACAGGCGCAGATGGGCGGCCGGCTCCAGGAAACGCTGGCTCAGCTCCTCCAACCCGGCGGGGGTGAGCCATTCCAGCTGGCGCAGCAGATGCAGAGCCACGGCGTGTTTGGCGCGGGAGGAGCCGTCCTCCACCTTGATCGCCACCCCCAGCCCTTCGCCCACCCGGCTGAGGCACTGGATCCCCTCGGCGCCGCCCTTGCTCAGCACCTGGCCGTGGCCGACGCGCATCAGTTCGGTGTCAAAGCGGCCCTCGCCGGCCACCAGCTCCGGATGGGCGAGCATCGCCCGGCTGAGGCGCTCCAGGTCGGGCAGGGCTCCGGCCCCCAGATGGGCGTAGAGCAGGGCCATCTGGGCGAGCTGCAGCTGCAGGGTGGGGGCACCGCAGTCGTCGCGGGCGACGATCAGCTCAGCCGGCGGCACCGCCAGCAGTTCTCCCACCCGCTTGAGCACCTCCTGCTGCAGCGGATGGTTGGGCTGCAGGTAGCTCTCCAGCGGCCAGTGCATCTGGCGGCAGCTGGCCAGGAAGGCGGCGTGCTTGCCGGAGCAGTTGTGCTCCAGGGCGCTGCCGCCGGGCTGCGGTGCCGGGCACTGCAGCTGCTCCACCTCCAGTTCCGCTCCCCAGAGCAGGCGAAAGGCCTCACGGGCGTGGGGAGCGGTGCCGGCATGGGAGGCACAGGCGATCGCCAGCCCCCGCTCGCCGCAGCCACAGCGATCAGCGGCGCCGCTGCTGACGAAGACCGTGGCCTGCAGGGGCTTGAGGGCCGAGCGCACAAAGCTCAGCTGTTGTGGGTCCCCCGCCCGCATCAACACCCGGCCGCGCTGGTCGCACACCACCGCATGGACGCGGTGGCGGGATTCCGCAATCCCCTCGCGCACCAGGCGCACCTCCAACGGCGAATTGGCGGAACGGGCGGAGCCGGGAAACCCGGTGGAGGGCTGGTGAACCATGGGCGATCAGGCGAAACCGCTCGGGATCACAGAGCCTGGCAGAGCCCACCGCCGAACAGGACGCCACCGGCAACCATCAGTGCCACGATCCATCCGATGCTGCGGCGCAGGCGCTGCAGCACCGGAGCCACCTCGTGCTGGGAGACGAGCAGATCGCGCTGACGCCAGGCCAGGGGTTTCTCCCAGCTCTGGCCGTCGTACCAGCCGGATTCCTCGTAGTCCACCCGTTCGCTGATCAGACGGCGCTGCACATAGCTCCAGCCCAGCCACTGGCGCACCAGCAGCAGCAGGGGCAGCAGCAGCGCCGCGATCATGGCGCTGAACACAAGCAGCAGAGGATGGCGCTGCAACAGGTAACTGCCGCTCGCCACCAGCAGGGCCGGCGGCAGCAGGGCCAGCCAGCTGAGGGCCAGGGCCCGCGGCAGCACCGAGGCTGCCCCCGCTGGCCAGACGAAGAACCAGGAGGCCAGCAGCTGTTCGTATTCGCTCAGGGGCCTCTGCTCCGGCGGCACCGGGCAGAGCACCGTGTCTCCGGCGGGGCCTGGAGCGTTCATGCCGGGGTGGTGGGAGCGGCGGCGGCCTCCGTGGCAGCCACGGGCAGGGCTGCGGGACTGACGTACCGCTCCTGTTCGCCATGGCCCCAGAACGACTCGAGGTCGTAGTAGGCCCGTTCCTGGGGGGTGAGCACATGCACGATCAGCTCGCCGTAATCGAGCAGCACCCAGCGGCCCTCGCTCTGACCTTCGCGCCGCAGCGGCACGCGAGCGGCCTGCTCTTCCAGGGTGTCCTCGACGGAGCGGGCGATGGCCCGGACCTGCACATCGGTGAGCCCGCTGCAGATCACGAACCAGTCCGCCAGGGAGGAAACCTCCTCCACCCGGATCAGGCGGATATCGACCGCCTTGCGGTCATCGCAGGCCTCGGCGGCCAGTAGTGCCAGGGCACGACTGTCTTCTGGATCGAGCCTGGGCCTGGCGGGATTACTGCCGGGCGGGGACGCCGGGGCGGTCTCACCGGAGACATGGACCTCAGCCATAGACGTTCTCACTGCTCACGGATTGACGGGAGCCCTGCTGCTGGGCCATTTCGGCGCGCGCCTTGCCGGCGCTGCGGCGCAGGGCTTCGAGGCGATCCTCGTAGAAGGCGCGACGCCGCTTCTTGCGGGTCTGTTCCACCAGCTCCCGCAGGGCGCCACCCAGGCTCTTGTAAGCGTTGGGCAGGGAATAGCCGAAGCGGCAGGCCAGATCGATCGCCCGTTCGTCGGCGGCGATCGCATCCTGCAGACGCTTCTCGGAGTTGTTCTTGAGATACAGGCGGTAGCCGGCGAAACCGGACAGACCCAGAGCCATCAGCAGCAGCAGGCCGTCCTGCACCCACAGTTCACCGATGGCCCCGCCCAGGCCGATCGCCAGGGCGGCCATCTCCCAGCCGTCGCGGGGAACGGCATCGTTCTGGATGCGACCCACCTCATGCCAGAAGAGCAGGTTGCGGTGGTCGATCGCCAGGGCGTCCCATTTCTCCAGATCCACCTGGATCTCGATCTCATCGCGGCCGATCTCCTCGAGGCTGATCAGCGGCGGATCGACGGAGGCGGCAGCTTCCACGAACACCCAGCTCTGCATCTCTGGCGGAAGCAGCCCCTTGAGGCGCTGGAGTTCGCTCATCGCAATCGGGTCCGGGGGGAATGGCAACCGGAGTCACCTCAGGTTAGCGATCGCACCGTGGGGCGGCGCCAGGCCCGCAAGCCGCACCGCTGTGGCGCGCGCCGGCTGCCGCCAGGGGCGCGGCGGCGAGCCGATTCCTGCGGCATCCCCTGCGGCACACTCCTATTGCGCCGCAACGGGGACAGCCGCGTTGCGGCCTCGTGAGAGGCTGGGGGCGACAGGTTAACGACGTTTCATGCCCCGCCGCACGGATCTCAGGCGCATCCTGCTGCTGGGATCAGGACCGATCGTGATCGGCCAGGCCTGTGAGTTCGATTACTCCGGCACCCAGGCCTGCAAGGCGCTGCGCGCCGAGGGATTCGAGGTGGTGCTGGTGAACTCCAACCCGGCCTCGATCATGACCGATCCCGATCTGGCGGATCGCACCTACATCGAGCCGCTCACTCCCGAAGTGGTGGAGCGGGTGATCGAACTGGAGCGCCCCGACGCCCTGCTGCCCACCATGGGCGGTCAGACGGCGCTCAACCTGGCGGTCTCCCTGGCCAGAAGCGGCGTGCTGGAGCGCTATGGCGTCGAGCTGATCGGCGCCAATCTGGAGGCGATCGAGAAGGCCGAGGACCGGCTGCTGTTCAAGGAGGCGATGGCCCGCATCGGCGTGCAGGTCTGCCCCTCGGGCACCGCCGAAACCCTGGAGGAGGCCGAGGCGGTCGGTGAGGCGATCAGCTCCTACCCACGCATCATCCGTCCGGCCTTCACCCTGGGGGGCTCCGGCGGCGGCATCGCCTACAACCCGGAGGAGTTCCGCGCCATCTGCAAGAGCGGTCTCGAGGCCAGCCCCGTCTCCCAGATCCTGATCGAGCAGTCGCTGATCGGCTGGAAGGAATTCGAGCTGGAGGTGATGCGCGACAGCGCCGACAACGTGGTGATCGTGTGCTCGATCGAGAATCTCGATCCGATGGGGGTGCACACCGGCGATTCGATCACCGTCGCCCCGGCCCAGACCCTCACCGACCGTGAATACCAGCGGCTGCGCGATCAATCGATCGCGATCATCCGTGAGATCGGGGTTGATACCGGCGGCAGCAACATTCAGTTCGCGATCAACCCGACCAACGGCGACGTGGTGGTGATCGAGATGAATCCACGCGTGTCGCGCAGTTCAGCCCTGGCCAGCAAGGCCACCGGGTTCCCGATCGCCAAGATCGCCGCGCGCCTGGCGGTGGGCTACAGCCTCGACGAGATCATCAACGACATCACCGGCGCCACTCCCGCCTGTTTTGAACCGACGATCGATTACGTCGTCACCAAGATTCCGCGCTTTGCGTTTGAAAAATTCCGCGGCAGCCCGGCCGTGCTCACCACCTCGATGAAATCGGTGGGGGAAGCGATGGCGATCGGCCGCAGCTTCGAGGAATCGTTCCAGAAGGCCCTGCGTTCCCTGGAGACCGGCCATGCCGGCTGGGGTTGTGACCGCCCCGAGCCGGATCTCGCCCCCACGGATCTGGAGCGGGAGCTGCGCACCCCCTCCCCCGACCGCATCTTCCGCGTGCGCACCGCGATGGTGCAGGGCCGCAGCGATGCCGACATCCACCGGCTCAGCGCTATCGATCCCTGGTTCCTGGCCAAGCTGCGGGGCCTGCTTGAGGCGGAGCAACGGCTGCTGCGCGACCGGTGCCTGGCCGATCTGGGGGCTGTGGCGCTGCTGGAGCTCAAGCAGCTGGGCTTCTCCGATCGCCAGATCGCCTGGGCCACCGCGTCCCACGAGCTGGAGGTGCGTCGTCACCGTCAGGGGCTGGGTGTGAATGTGGTGTTCAAGACGGTGGACACCTGCGCGGCTGAATTCGCCTCCACCACGCCGTATCACTACGGCACCTACGAGCGGCCGATCGAGCGCATCGAGGCCGATGGCTCCCTGAGCTCCCTGGCACCTGCAGGTGAGGTGCATCCGGCCACCCGGCCGCGGGTGATGATCCTGGGAGGTGGTCCGAATCGCATCGGGCAGGGGATCGAATTCGATTACTGCTGCTGCCACGCCTCCTTCGCCCTGCGCGATGCCGAGTACGCCACGGTGATGGTCAACAGCAACCCCGAGACGGTCTCCACCGACTACGACACCAGCGATCGCCTCTATTTCGAGCCCCTCACCCTGGAGGATGTGCTCAATGTGATCGAAGCCGAGACCCCGGAGGGTGTGATCGTGCAGTTCGGCGGCCAGACACCCCTGAAGCTGGCGATTCCGCTGCTGCGTTGGCTGCAGAGCCCGGAGGGGCAGGCCACCGGCACCCGCATCTGGGGCACCTCGCCCGAATCGATCGACCGCGCCGAGGATCGCGAGCAATTTGAGGCGATTCTGCGGCAGCTGGACATCCGCCAGCCGCGCAACGGCCTCGCCCGCACCGAAGCCGAGGCCCGTGCCGTGGCCGCGCGGGTGGGCTACCCGGTGGTGGTGCGCCCCAGCTATGTGCTCGGCGGTCGCGCCATGGAGGTGGTCTACGACGAGAGCGAGCTCAACCGCTACATGAGCGAGGCGGTGCAGGTGGAGCCGGAGCACCCGGTGCTGATCGATCAGTACCTGGAGAACGCCGTTGAGGTGGATGTCGATGCCCTCTGCGATGGCGAGGGCCGGGTGGTGATCGGCGGTCTGATGGAGCACATCGAACCGGCCGGCATCCATTCCGGTGATTCGGCCTGTGCCTTGCCGGCGGTGTCCCTGGGCCAGGAGGCGCTGGCCACGATCCGCCGCTGGAGCGAAGCCCTGGCCCTGGCCCTGCAGGTGCGGGGCCTGATCAATCTGCAGTTCGCCGTGCAGCGCAGTACTACCGCCGAGGCCAGTGGAGCGGCCAACGAGACGGTGTTCATCATCGAGGCCAATCCCCGTGCCTCGCGCACCGTGCCGTTCGTGGCCAAGGCCACCGGGGTGCCGCTGGCCAAGATCGCCAGCCAGCTGATGGCCGGCCGCACCCTGGCGGCGCTCGGTCTCACCGCAGAGCCCCAGCCGCCGCGCCAGACGGTGAAGGAGGCGGTGCTGCCATTCCGCCGCTTCCCCGGCTCCGACACCCTGCTGGGGCCCGAGATGCGCTCCACCGGTGAGGTGATGGGCATGGCGCCAAGCTTCGGGCTCGCGTTCGCCAAGGCGGAACTGGCCGCCGGTGAAGCCCTGCCCACCACCGGCACGGTGTTCCTCTCCACCCACGATCGCGACAAGACCGCCCTGGTGCCCGTGGCACGGCGCCTGGCGGAGGAGGGCTTTGCGCTGACGGCCACCTCCGGCACCGCGGCGGTGCTGGCGGCGGCGGGCCTGGCGGTGGAGCCGGTGCTCAAGGTGCACGAGGGCCGTCCCAACATCGAGGATGCGATCCGCTCCGGCACGATCCAGCTGATCGTCAACACCCCGATCGGTCGCCAGGCCGCCCACGACGATCAGTACCTGCGCCGCGCCGCCCTCGATTACGCCGTGCCCACCGTCACCACCCTGGCGGGGGCGCGGGCGGCGGTGGAAGGCATCGCCGCGCTGCAGCAGCAGAGGCAGGTGGAGGTCACCGCGTTGCAGGACATCCATCGCCCCTGGCGCTAGGCGTTCTGGCGCTGAGCGTTCTGGCATGGCTTTGACGGGGGCGCGGCAACCCGAACCGGCCCGGATCCGGCGTCCCGGAGCGGCCGATGCCCTCCCCTAGGGTTGGCCGAGCCCTGCAGAACGTTGTGACCGCCACCCTTTCCAGCCAGCCCGTGACACCGGGCACCGATCTGCGCCAGGCCTTCTGCGCCGCCTACGAAAACCGCTACACCTGGGATCCGGGTTTTGCCGGTTACCAGGGCCGCTGCCTCTGGCAGGACGGCGAGCGGCAGCTGCAGGGGCGCTTCCAGGTGGGGGCCGACCTCAAGGCCACGGTGGAAGGCATCGACGATGCCGAGGTGCACAAAGCCATGGCGGGCCAGCTCTGGGAGGTGGCAATCCATCGCGTGCGGCGTCCCTTTGAGCAGACCCACGCCGAGAACATGTTCACCGCCGGCGGCACCGATGCCACGGGCGTGGAGGTGATCGTGGGCGGCAAGGGTGAGGGGGATCGCTACCGCATCCAGGACGATGTGGTGACGATGGTGCATCGCCACATCCACGGCACGGTGGTGACGATCCACACCGAGAGCGTCACCCACACCGGCCGCGGCTACCTCAGCCGCACCTATACGAGCCAGTACAGCGATCCCGCCAGCGGTGAACCGCGCGGTGGCCTCAACCGCTTCTGCGACACGTTCGTGCCCCTGGGCGAGGCAGGCCCCTGGGTGCTGAGCGAGCGGGTGGTGGAGACGGAAGCCCATGGCGACACGCCGGCGCAGCGGCAGGTGTTCTGCTTCGAGGAGCTCGCGCCCCTGGGCTGAGCGGCGGCATCTGGCCTGCAGCAGCACCGCGATCGATGCCAGCACAGCAATCCGTGCCGGCGCCGCGGCCGGCCCGAACGCCACCGAGAAAATGAGAACAGTTCTCATTTTCTCGGTCGGTGCGCCTCCCCATTTCCACTGCGCCGGATCGGCGGCCGCTCCCCCGGCGCTGGCGTGTCGGTCGCAGGGCCGCGGCCAGCCCGGCCCGGGTGGTGATCCTTGGGCTCACGGCCCTGCTGCTGGCCGCCTGCCTTCACCTTCCCGAGCCAGGGCGCCGGCTCCAGCCGGCTGCAGGTGGCGACGACCGTGTGGCCTGTCACCCTGTTCACCAAGGCCGTGGCCGGCGACTGCGCGCAGGTGACGCCCCTGATCCCGGCCGGAGCCGACGCCCATGCGCTGCAGGCCCGGCCCGGTGACCTGCTGGCCCTGGGCCGCGCCCGTGCCCTGGTCCTTAATGGTCTCGGCCTGGAGAGCGGCCTGCAGCGTCTGATCCAGGCGGCGGATAATCCCCACCTCGTGTTGATCGACTCCAGCCGCGGCATCCGCACCCTGCGCGTCTCCAGCAGCAGCGAGCCCAGCGATCACGGCCACAACCAAGCCGACGGCCACGACCAAGCCGACGGCGACGAGCATGCCCACGGCCACGCGGATGCCGCCGGAGCGATCAATCCGCACATCTGGCTCGATCCCCTGCGGGCCGTGCAGCAGGTGCAGACCATCCGCGACGGGCTTGTGCAGCTCGATCCCGCCTGTGCGGCCGGCTATCGCCGCCGGGCTGAGGCGTACATCACCCGGCTGCGGGCACTGCACCAGGATCTGGCCGCCAGCCTGGCTCCGGTGCGGGGCCGAACCTTCGTGGCCTTCCATGACGTCGCCCCCTATTTCGGCCAGCGCTATGGGCTGGCGGCAGCCTTCCTGGTGGAAGCCTGACTGACCGACACATGTCTGAAACCCATTGCAACAGAATGGGTCTCAATGCATTGGGTGGGCAGGGAGCCATGAGAGTTCTTGATTACCCAGCTCGCTCCGCGAACGGCAAGCCACGGGGCTAGACTGGTACGCAAATGCCAGTCCGGTCATGGCTCGTAGCGCGATCCAGTTCCAGAAAGGTCTCTCCCTGCCTGAGTTCCAGCGGCTCTACGG
>JBJTQH010000003.1:0-5203 GCA_046075505.1 Cyanobium sp.
CACGGCTCCTGGAAGGCGGTAATCGCCCCCATCGGGGCCCCCAAAGCACCTGCGTGGTTGAAGTGAAATCATCTTGAAAAGGCGTAGACCCATTGCGGCAACTGGGGTCTTGGTGTTCGTCCCACCCCCTGAACGGATACAGATTCCGAAGTAGCATTGGTTGTTCTTCTTGGTCTGATGCATTTCGGGATTACGTTGGCCATCTTTGTTCTTTCGTCTACGGCGCACTCGGGCATGGCCCTGGTAGGGGTGGAGCTGGGCGCCGCGATCAACGTGGCATCCACGATTGTTCCCTCCCGCATCGTCATGTCACGCGCACTTCAGTGTGTGTTGATGGTCTCGAAGACCTGTGCACCCAGGTTGTGCTTCTCCAGCAGTTGGCGGCAGCTGAGGATGAGGGTCTCATCAGGGATTCGGTCGTTGATCAGGTCGATGCCCGCAAAGTGGCGTATGGTGGACACCTCGATCAAAGCCTCTTCCGTAGGTGGATCACTGACCGAAGTACCACTTCTGCAATAGATGGATCTGCAACAATCGCTTCGCGTAAGCCAAGAGCTACGTGGCCAGCGGATACAGAGGGCGTCCACCTTTCTTGCTGGTCTCGGGCTAGTGGGGCTCAATCAGACCGTGAGCGCGTCCTGGAGCACTACGGCTTCCGTCTCCGCCAGGAACTTCTTGCGCTTAGTCTGTTTCTTCGCAGTCGACTGCTCATGGTCAGAGAAGTCGAGTTACTTGCCGCGTATCAATCCAGTCCTGGCCTGCGATCACCGAATCATTCTCGCGCAGACTGACCGAGTCTTCCATAGTCTTTCCAGATCGGTCCGAGGTGCGCCGAGAGCTTTGTCGGTCCAATTTAAGATCTCTGCCGTCCGCAGCCTCTTGCCGTCTCCGTGCGGCACGCCGCTGCCAGGTCGGCCACGATTCCTGATCACGTCACGGTGTTGTGGCAGATCGCCATCGGTGATGATCGCCAATCAGATCCCCTTCGCCTGAGCTATTTTATGGCAGGTGGCCACTCTTTTCTCTTCACGAGTGATCCGCAGTCTGCCGATGTGGAGCCTGCTTTTCGCGGCTGATTGCAATGTTGGCCGCGAGCCCTGCTGGTTGCATCCCTTCCTCTGGGCCTTGAGCCATGGCATCAATCCGGGATGCCTGGATCATTCTCCGGCGTTGAAGGTCGCCTGGACGCCTGTGGGATGCTGCGTCCGTTCCGTGAGGGTTCGCTGGCTGGCACCAGGGCCTGCTTTCGCCACTGGCGCACCACCTGCTCGGGGCTGCGCTTCTCCAGATCCACGGCCGCATTGAGGCGCTGCATCGTGGCGGCCGACAGGCGACCGGCCAGGCTCTCGATCACCGGCACCAGCTCCGGATGGCGGCGCAGGCTGGCGGCGTTGAAAACGGGCACCGCGTCGTAGGGCGGGAAGAAATGGAGGTCGTCCTCCAGCGTCTGCAGATCGAGGGCGGGGATCAGGCCGTTAGTGCTGTCGCCCGCGATCAGATCCACCCGGCCATCGGCGAGGGCGCGGTAGGTGAGGCCGAGATCCATGGCGCTGGGTGGTTCCGCCAGGCGTAGGCCGTAGCGGCGAGCCAGGCCGGGCCAACCATCGGCGCGGTTGAGGAACTCGTAGCCGAACGCCGCGCGCCAGCCGGGGGCCGCCGGCACCGCCTGGCTGAGCGTGCGCAGACCCAGCCGCTCGCCGTCGGCGCGGCGGATCAGCATCGCGAAGCTGTTCTCAAAGCCCAGCGACGGAAACAGCCGCATCCCGAAGCGCTCGGTGTAGAGCTGGCGGCTGCGCTGCCACAGCTGTCTGCGGTCCGCGGGGCGTCGGTCGTCCGGTTGATGCAGGATCGCCGACCAGGCGGTGCCCGTGTACTCCACATAGCCGTCTACGCGGCCCCGGCGCACGGCCTCATGCAGCAGCGCGGTGCTCCCCAGGCTGAACTCACGGCGCACCGGCAGCGCTGTGCGCGCCTCGATCTCCTGCGCCAGCAGTTCCCCCAGCAGCAGCTGTTCGGTGAAGCCCTTGGCTCCGATCACCACCGTCTGGCTCACCACCGGCTCCCCCGGCCCCAGCCGCTTCAGGGGCAACCCCTGCAGGCCGATCACCAGCCACGCGGCGCCGGCCAGAACAGCGGCCAGGACCAGGACACGCACCCGGGGGCGCCAGCGGCCCGGCTGGGGGCGGCGATCCCGGCTCCGTTCCGGCCGGCTGCGGCGCAGCAACCGGGCCTCCAGGGTGGCGAGGCCGGCGTCGGCGACCAGGGCGATCGCGGCCGAGGGCAGGGCGCCCGCCAGCAGCAGCGTGTTGTTCACCGTGGCGATGCCGCGGAAGATGAACACCCCCAGGCCACCGGCACCGATGGCGGCGGCGATCGTGGCCACCCCCACCGAGATCACGGTGGCGACGCGCAGGCCCGCCATCAGGCTGGGCAGGGCCAGGGGCAGCTGCACCCGCCGCAGCACCTGGCCGGCATTGAGGCCCAGGGCATGGCCGGCCTCCAGCAGACCTGCGGGCACCTGCTGCAGACCGCTGATCAGGCCGCGCAGCAGCGGCAGCAGGGCGTAGAGGGTGAGCGCCACCACCGCCGGAGTCGGGCCGATGCCGCCCAGCAGCGGCACCGTGAGCAGCAGCCCGAAGATCGCCAGGCTGGGGATCGTCTGCACGGTGTTGGCGGCGCCCAGCAGCAGGCGCTGCAGGCGGGGATGGCCCTGCACCGCCAGGCCCAGAGGCAGAGCGATCACCAGGGCGAGCGCGACGCTCAGGCCCCCCAGCAGCAGATGCTCACCACTGCGCAGCAGGATTTCCCAGGCCAGGGTGGGGGTCATCGCCGCGCCGCCATCGGGGTGCCGTCATCGGGGTGCCGTCATCGGGGTGGGCCGCCAGCGGCTCCGGCTTCATGGTCGGCGGCCCCGCCCGCGCATGAACCCCCTCGGTTGAAACCTTTGCTACATCGGGGAGAGGACGATGGCTCCAGCCGGTGCCGGCGAAGCAAAGGCACCAGAAAACGCTGCTCATAGGGCGCCAAGGCTGGCCAGAATCTTTCTGGCCAGAGGTTCCTTGATCTCGGTATGCCTTGGAATGGCTTCTTTGACTCCTGTGGTTGGATTGATCCAGATGGAGTGAGAAGCTCCTTCCCTTTTGAGAAGGCAGCCAGCCATGCGCAGCCGCCGTTCCAGATCGCGGCGCTTCATCCAATCTGTACGGGTAGGCGTACCGCATCGGGCGGCAGACCACGACTGACATCTGCCTCGCGATCCTCCAGCAGAAGCTCAATGGCGGCCTGCAGATCCTGGCGTGCTTCTTCGATCGATTCACCCTGGCCGTTGGCACCCGGAATCTCCAGGCAGATCGCCCAGAAGCCACCCTCGGGAGCTGGCTCGATCACGGCCGTCAGCTCACCTTTCATTCGGCTTCCCTCTCAATCCTGCCTGTGCTGATTTTAGGCCCTCAGAACTGTCCTCGAAACCCAGTGGCAGGTAGGGGGCATGGCCTGTCGATGCTGCGCAGCAGCCTCCAGCGGATCCTCCTTGGCCGCCAGCGGCTCCGGCTCCATGATCGGCGGGCTGCGGCCCCGGGGCTGGCGTCAGCTGAGCCTGCTCACCCTCGCGGAGATCGCCCTGCTGCCGCTGCGCCGGCTCGCCCGCCCCTGCCGTGCCGCCCTGCTCAGGTGGACGCCGCCATGATCGGCTGAGCCAGCGCCGTCTGCGGATCCGCCTGGCCCGGTTGCCGGCAGTTTCGCCAGGATGGCGCTCCCCGTACCAGGGCCGCGCCCAGGCGGCTCCACCCCCGAGACCCTCGTGCCGACAGCTGACCTCACCCCAGGCCCCACCACCGACCTGACCGCGGCGGCGACGACCCCGCCGGCTGCCGTCACCACCACCTTCGCCGCCTTCGCCCAGCGGGCCGACTATTCGCTGCTGGAGTGCCTGCGGGCGGACCCCCAGGCCACGGTGGATGGGGAGGATCACCAGCTCCGTCAGGTGTTCTCCGGGCATTACGTGCCGGTGACCCCCACGCCCCTGCCGGCCCCCGAGTACATCGCCCACAGCCGCTGCCTGTTCCAGGAGCTGGGTCTGAGCGAGACGCTGGTCCACGATGATGCCTTCCGCCGTCTGTTCTCCGGTGATATCGGTGTGGCGCAGGGGGCGATGCGGCCCTATGGCTGGGCTACCGGCTATGCCCTCTCGATCTATGGCAGCGAATATATTCAGCAGTGCCC
Source organism: Cyanobium sp. (assembly GCA_046075505.1). Classification (GTDB taxonomy): domain Bacteria; phylum Cyanobacteriota; class Cyanobacteriia; order PCC-6307; family Cyanobiaceae; genus Cyanobium. The sequence continues at coordinate 4,222 of JBJTQH010000003.1, forward strand.
GTTCGGCACCGGCAATGGCTATGGTGATGGCCGGGCGATTTCGGTGTTTGAAGGTGTCTTCCAGGGCAAGCGCTGGGAACTGCAGCTCAAGGGCGGCGGCCCCACGCCCTACTGCCGCGGCGCCGATGGTCGTGCTGTGCTGCGCTCCAGCGTGCGTGAATTTCTGGCGCAGGAGTTCATGCATGCCCTGGGGGTTCCCACCTCCCGCTCGCTGACGCTCTATGCCTCGCGATCCGAAACCGTGCGCAGGCCTTGGTATTCGCCGAACTCCCGCTCGTTTGATCCCGACATTCTGGTGAACAATCCGGCGGCGATCACCACGCGCGTGGCGCCATCCTTCCTGCGGGTGGGCCAGCTGGAGCTGTTCGCCCGTCGCGCCCGCAGCCAGGCTCATCCGGCCGCACGCGAGGAACTGCGGATGATCGTGGCGCATCTGATCGAACGCAACTACCGCCAGGAGATCGATGCGAGCCTGGAGTTCAGCGATCAGGTGGTGAAGCTGGCGGAGCTGTTCCGTGGGCGGCTCATCGCCCTGGTGGCCGCCTGGATGCGGGTGGGCTATTGCCAGGGTAATTTCAACAGCGACAACTGCGCCGCCGGCGGCTACACGCTCGACTATGGCCCCTTTGGCTTCAGCGAACTGTTTGATCCCCACTTCCAGCCCTGGACCGGCGGTGGTGAGCATTTTTGCTTCTTCAATCAACCGCAGGCGGCCGAAATCAACTATCAGATGTTCTGGGCCTCCATCCGGCATCTGCTCGCGGACAACGCGGATGCCCTGGCCCGGCTGGATGCGATCCGGGAGGGCTTCGCCGCTGCGATGGATCAGGCGATCGAGGCCATGTGGGCCCGCAAGCTCGGTCTGCACCGCACCGATGCCGATCTGGTGAACGAACTGCTGCAGCTGATGCTGAACTCCAGGGCCGATTTCACGATGCTGTTCCGCAGACTCTCAGACATCCCTGAGGATGTGACCTCTCTT
>JBJTQH010000004.1:0-39660 GCA_046075505.1 Cyanobium sp.
GGAAGACCCCATGGTGGAGCCCCCGGAGGAGGTGTATGCCATGACCCGCTCGGTGGAGGCGGCTCCCGCCGAGCCCCAAGTGGTGGAGATCACCTTTGAGCAAGGCCATCCGGTGGCCATCGATGGGGAGCGTTGGGATCCGGTGAGCTTGGTGCGCCGTGCCAACAGCTTGGCAGGCACCCATGGCTTCGGCCGGCTCGACATGATCGAAAATCGGGTGGTGGGCATCAAGTCGCGGGAGATCTATGAAACCCCGGGCCTCTTGCTGCTGATCCGGGCCCACCAGGAGCTGGAAACCCTCACTCTGGCGCCGGATGTGCAACGCTACAAACGACAGATCGAGGCCAGTTGGGCCGATCTGGTGTATCAGGGCCTCTGGTTCGGGCCGCTCAAGCAGGCCCTCGATGCCTTCCTCGACACCACCCAGCAAACGGTCAACGGCACGGTGCGGGTCAAGCTGCACAAGGGCAACGCCACCGTGGTGGGCCGCAGCAGCAGCGCCGACAGCCTCTACGTCCCGGACATGGCCACCTACGGCGCCGAGGATCAGTTCGATCACCGCGCCGCCGAAGGCTTCATCTACGTGTGGGGGCTGCCTACGCGGCTGTGGGCATCCCGTCGTCGCGGTCGCTGAGGGAATCGCCATCGTCGTCGCCGTGGCGGCCGGCATCGCCCAGGCCGCTGCGCAGACGACGGCCCAGCCGCAGCACGCGGCGCATCACCCGTTGCAGGCTCCTGCGGCGACCAGCGGCGCCGGCAGGCGAGCCACCATCTCCTTCCTCGTCATCGCCAATCGCAGGCGCCTCGCGGTCTGCCGCCAATCCGGGCGGGAGGGGCTCGCCGGGCACAGCCCGATCCCCAGCCCCCGCTCGATCCCCCGCAACGAGCGGGGCCGCCGAAACAACCGGATCCCCCGAAACGGCTGAATCACACGCAACAGCCGGCTCAGCGGCGGCAGCAACACCGGCCGTGGCCTGAGGGATCAGCTCCGCCTCCTGACCCGGGACGGAGCGGGCGACATCGCCTGGCGGCAGCAGCCGACCGGCGCGGTGGTCGCTGTCGCCGGCGGCCGGTTGCAACGCATACAACTGATCGCGCAGCAGGCGGTTGTCAGCCAGCAACAGCTGCTGCTGCTCAAGGATGCCGTGCAGACGCTGGCGGAACTTGCGCTCGAAGATCTCCGGCAGGTCCTCCAGCATCTCGTGCAGGGCGGTGGACTCCTCACGGGCCGCCGACAGCTCCTGCTCCAGACGCTGAATCCGGGCGGCATCGAGATCCGCCTGGGAGGGCCCCGGCGGCCGCTCCAGCCCCCCCGCCGTGGCCATCGCGCCCCATCCGGGCGGCGGTGGTGGGGGTGGGGGCGGCAACGGTGCCGCGGTGGGGAGAGCGGCGGCCGGAGCCGGCAGCGCACCGTCCGCCGCAGCTGGCTTGCCCTCCCACCACCGCTGGGTCACCGTGGCCGCATCAAAACCGCGGCGCCCATCAGCGGCGCTGCTGGCCCGGTTGCCGGCCTCACGACCGGAGCGACGACTGCTGTCCTCCTCCCTATCGCTCATGGCGCCCATTGCAGTGGGCGGACTCTACCGGCTGCAGATTCGGGCCACAAGCGCAAGAAAAGATCCCGGATCCAGCGCTGGGATCCGGGATCTGCAGCCTGCAGCAGCAGCGCTGCGCAGGGATCGGGAACAGGCCCTGGCTCAGGCGCCGACGCTCTCGGTGGCCGCAGCAACGCTCTCGCCGCCGCCGCTGTTGGGCATGGAGCGGGGAGCGGGCATCGGACCGTCCTGCTTGACGGTGAGGTAGCGGATCACATCTTCGGAAAGGCGCATCGCCCGCTCCAGGGGCGCCACCTGCTGACCATCGCCATTGTGGTTGAGCTGGACGTAGATGCCTTCGCGGTGCTTGCTGATCGGATAGGCCAGGCGGCGCTTGCCGCGCATCTGGGTATCCAGCACCTCACCGCCGGCCTCGACGACGATGTCGCGGTACTTGGTGACGTGGCTCTCCACCTCCTCTTCCGGGATGTCCGGACGGAGGATGTACATCGTCTCGTAGTAAGGCTGGGTCATGGGGAACTGCGTCTTGGTCGCCTGGTGCGGGGGCCGAGGGGTCTGATCCCTTCAGCGACGATCCGCCAACCTATCGCAAGGGGGGTGCTGCCCCTGCGTGCTCGCCGGCGCAACCCCGGGCCGGCCCTCAGCCGGGCTGCCTGCAGTAGAACGGCCTTCAGTAGAGCTGCAGGCGCACCGCCTCGGAGACGGTCGGGATGTCGGCTTCCTGGCCCCGCAAGCTCTGGACGACGGTGAACAGGCAGAGCACCAGGGCACCGAGGAACACCGTGTTCTGCAACGTGCGCACGGCGAAGCTGCCCGCGAACGGCCCGAGCAGGGTCTGGAAGGCGAGGCTGAGCAGCACCAGCACGATGTCGATCAGGATCGCCTGCAGCACGTGGAAGCGCACCAGGTACGGCACGCGGGCGTTGCGCACCACAGCCAGGTAGAGAGCCAGAAACAGCACCAGCCCCCCGAAGGGAATCGCGTTCTGCAGCACGATCAGGGGCACAGCCGGCAGGGCCAGGGGTTGCAGGATCGGAAACTGCAGCAGCAGGCCGGTCCCGAAGGGCTGCACCGCATCGCTGAACGGCAGCAGATAGGCCAGGGCTGAGGCCAGCCGCTGCCAGAAGGGCGTATCGCCTGGTGCCAAGGGCTTTGCTGCAAAGGGGGAGCCCCCAGGTTAGGCAGCGCCCCCGGGCGATCCGTAACGGGGTGAGCCCAGCCTGCCGCCATGGCGCAGGACACAGGCAGCGCGGCCGGCGGAGGCAATCCCTCACGCACCTGCCGGGAGGCTCGCGGCGGCAGCGCTCAGATCGGCCGCAGGCTCAGGCCTGGGGCGGCAGCGCCTGCAGGGCGGCCTGGCGCATCACCGCCACCGGCACATCGCTGCGGCCGCTCCACAGCCGTAGGGCCGCCGCCCCCTGCTGCACCAGCATCTCGAGGCCATCGACGCTGCGGCAGCCCCGTTCCGCCGCCTGCCGCAGCAGGCGCGTCGGGCGCGGGGTGTAGATCAGGTCGTACACGGTGGTCTCGGGCACAAGCCGATCCAGGGCGGCCGGCCCCAGGGGGCAGCGCTCCGCCGCCGCGACATCGCTGGCGCCGCCCATGCCCAGGGGGGTGGTGTTCACCACCAGGGCCGCCTGGCCCAGGGCCTGCAGCAGAGCCTCGCTCTCCCCCGTCCAGTCGAGGGGCTGCAGGTGGGGCGCCCAGGCGCGGCAATCGGCCACAAAGGCCTGCAGGCGAGCCGGATCGCGGCCGGCGACGCCGATGGCGCTGCAGCCGAGCTCCACCAGGCCGGCCACCACGGCGCGGGCACTGCCGCCGCAGCCGAGCACCACGGCACGGGTCCCCGACCAGGCCCCGGCCGCGCCCAGGGGCGCGCAGAAGCCTTCCACATCGGTGTTGGTGCCGTACCAGCCACCGCCGGAGCGCGGCACCAGGGTGTTCACCGCCCCCAGCCGCGCCGCCAGCGGACTGAGTTCCGCCGCCAGGGCACAGGCGGCCTGCTTGTGGGGGATGGTCACATTCAGGCCGCGACAACCCAGGGTTTCCAGGCTGTCCACCACCGCCTGGAAGCGATCGGCCGGGGCCGGCAGGGCCAGGAACACCCAGTCCAGCCCCAGGGCCTGCAGCGCGGCGTTCTGCATCACCGGCGACAGGGAGTGGCGCACCGGATCGCCGAGCACACCCACCAGAGCGGTGGTGCCGCTGATCCGGGGTTGGTCAGGGAGTGGCGATGGCATCACAGGGCCCGGGGTGGGGAGCAAGACCGTAGATGGGCACTGGCGTCTGAGGGTCCGCTCACCCTGCTGCGGTTCGGGAACCACGCCTCGCCGGGGTGGCGGGCCGCTGATGAAGATGCACCCAGTCCGATTTCATCCACTGCAGGAGGTGGGAACCTATGGGCAAGGTCGTTGGGATTGACCTCGGCACCACGAACAGCTGTGTGGCGGTGATGGAGGGCGGCAAGCCCACTGTGATTGCCAACGCCGAAGGGTTCCGCACAACACCCTCGGTGGTGGCCTACACCAAGAACCAGGACAAGCTGGTGGGCCAGATCGCCAAGCGCCAGGCGGTCATGAATCCGGAAAACACGTTCTATTCCGTCAAGCGCTTCATCGGCCGTCGTGTTGATGAGGTGAATGAGGAATCCAAAGAGGTGAGCTACGGCGTTGAGAAGGCCGGCTCCAATGTGAAGGTGCGCTGCCCGGTGCTCAGCAAGCAGTTCGCGCCGGAGGAGATTTCCGCTGAGGTGCTGCGCAAACTGGCTGAGGATGCCGGCAAGTATCTCGGTGAAACGGTCACCCAGGCCGTGATCACGGTTCCCGCCTATTTCAACGACTCCCAGCGCCAGGCCACCAAGGATGCCGGCAAGATCGCCGGTCTGGAGGTGCTGCGTATCATCAACGAGCCCACGGCCGCTGCTCTGGCCTACGGTCTCGACAAAAAGAGCAACGAGCGCATCCTCGTCTTTGACCTGGGTGGCGGCACCTTCGACGTGTCGGTGCTGGAGGTGGGCGATGGCGTGTTTGAGGTGCTCTCCACCAGTGGCGATACCCATCTGGGTGGTGATGACTTCGATAAGGTGATTGTCGATTGGCTGGCCGATTCGTTCAAGGCCAATGAGGGCATCGATCTGCGTCAGGACAAGCAGGCACTGCAGCGTTTGACCGAGGCCTCCGAGAAGGCCAAGATCGAGCTCTCCAGCGCCACGCAGAGCGAGATCAATCTCCCCTTCATCACCGCCACCCCCGAGGGTCCCAAGCATCTCGATCTCACCCTCACTCGCGCCAAGTTTGAGGAGCTGGCCAGCAAGCTGATCGATCGTTGCCGCGTGCCGGTGGAGCAGGCTCTCAAGGATGCCAAGCTGTCCACCAGCGAGCTCGATGAGGTGGTGATGGTGGGTGGCTCCACCCGCATCCCGGCCGTGTTGGAGCTGGTGAAGCGAATCACCGGCAAGGATCCCAACCAGACGGTGAACCCCGATGAGGTGGTGGCCGTTGGTGCGGCGATTCAGGGTGGTGTGCTCGCCGGTGAGGTGAAAGACATCCTGCTGCTGGATGTCACCCCACTGTCCCTGGGTGTGGAGACTCTCGGCGGTGTGATGACCAAGATGATCCCGCGCAACACCACGATTCCCACCAAGAAGTCGGAGACCTATTCCACGGCGGTGGATGGTCAGACCAACGTGGAGATCCATGTACTCCAGGGCGAGCGTGAGATGGCCAGCGATAACAAATCGCTCGGTACCTTCCGCCTCGATGGCATCCCGCCTGCCCCCCGTGGTGTGCCCCAGATCGAAGTCACCTTTGACATCGATGCCAACGGCATTCTCAGCGTGACCGCCAAGGACAAGGGCAGCGGTAAGGAGCAGACCATCTCGATCACCGGGGCCTCCACCCTCAGCGATAACGAGGTGGATCGGATGGTGAGAGATGCGGAGGCCAACGCCGCCGCCGACAAAGAGAAGCGCGAGAAGATCGATCTGAGGAATCAGGCCGAAACGCTCGTGTATCAGTCCGAGAAGCAGATCGCTGAACTCGGTGACAAGGTGAGTGCCGACGATAAAGCCAAGGTGGAGGCCTTCAGCAAAGAGCTCAAGGAGGCGCTCGAGAAGGACGACACGGATACGATCAAGCGCGTGCTCGAGGAACTGCAGCAGGCCCTCTATGCCGCCGGCGCCTCTGTGTACCAGAACGCCGGAGCTGAGGCTGCCGGTGCCGCTCCTGGAGGCAACGGCAACGGTGCCTCCGCCTCCGCCGGTGCCTCCAGCAGCGCCGACGATGTGATCGACGCCGAGTTCACCGAGAGCAAGTGAGCTAACGCTCATTTCCTTCAGACATCAGCCCCCTGAATGGGGGCTTTTTTATGGGATTTGCCCCGCTTTAGGCGCAGGCATTCGATCAACGATAGGTAGGCTTCCAGATGTTGTTTCAGCGTCCAGTGCGCTTCATAGGTGGCCCGAGCCGCAAGGCCCATTGCTGCACGGGTTTCCCGCCTACTGATGTTCTGGATCGCTCTGCGAAGCTCCTCATCCGTCCGGTAGCCGTAGCCCGTGCGCCCCTCCTCGATCAGTTCTGGCAGAGCCCCAAGCCTCCGCACAATGGCAGGCGTACCGGCCGCCAGAGCTTCAATGGCTGCCAAGCCGAATACCTCATGGCAGAGGCTGGGAACAATCACCGCCTGCGCCTTCCGATACAGCACGGCAAGATCCCGCTGGGCCAACTGACCGACAAAGCGGATGTTGTCCGCCCCCGCGCTTAAAGTTGTGAGCGATCGTCCGAGGCTCCCTTCTCCGGCAACTACCAGATCAGCCTCAGGGATGGTACGGAACAGCTCCACTAGAGTCTGCGGGCCCTTGAGTGTTTCTAGGCGGCCAGAGTAGAGAAAGGTAGGCCGTCCGAGATCTGGTCCGGAAGCCCCAGAGTCCATGGCAATATCTGGACAGAAATGCGGCAAATGCACCATCTGCTGTCGCAGTCCGAAAGCTCTGTGGCGTTCGAGGCAGAACCTGCTGGGTGCGAGCACCGCATCCACAGCCTGCAGGGCTTGATCCCGCAACGTGCCGTAGCGCCAGAGCTGGGGAACACGACCACTGCGCAGCTGGCATGTCAGGCAGGTCTGTCGCTCACAATGCTCACGCCGGTTGCGCCATAGCGCGTGCGTGGGACAGACGAGCCAATGATCATGGGCGGTATAGAGGGTCACCGCATCTGTGCGCTGCGCCCAGCCCAGAATTTCCGGTGCGCCGAGAAGTGAGATATTGTGAAAGTGGATTACATCGTAGCGGCCCTGCTCGAAGATGGCGCGCAGATGTCGGTGCAGACCCCAGGACCTGCCGGTCTGATGCATGGCCACAAGGCTCAAGAACCCGAAAGGGCTCCGCAGGGGGATGGTTCGCAGCCTGGTGTGTGTCGGTTCCTCCGGGCAGCGCCCCACTGTCTTCAGCGCTTGCCAGGCATCGATGTTGTGGACAACATCCACCCAATGCCCCCGCTCGGCAAGGGCCTGGCTGAGCCGGCGCACAAAAACCCCGTCACCCCCGAAGTGGTACGGAGGATAGAAAGTGGTCAGCATGCAAAATCGCATCTCAGCTCAACTCCACTCCCCCGGATGACCGCGCAACTTGCGCAAACAAGAGACCATGTTCAGATAAATGCTGAAGGCGATGCCGTTACCGAAACGACGATGGATCCGGTGGGCGCGCAGATAATAAGCATCGAGGCGCGGTATAAGATAGGGATCTTCGTCTAATCTTAGGCGGCGGAACTGAGTTGTCACAGCATAATCATAATGGAATCGCACTCGCTCCAGTACCCGTGCATCGAAATGTCCATATGGGTAAGCCAAGATTCTGGGCCGTCTTCCTGTTCTGCGCATGATCACCTCGGCCGGGAGGGCCAGTTCTTCCTCCAGGACTGTATCATCCAGGCTGCATAGATCAGGATGGCTGATCGAATGGGCCTCAATCGACCAGCACGAGGCCTGCAAGGACTCGATGACATCCCAGTTCAACATTGGAAACAGTGGCGCTATCGCGGGTTGCGAAGGCCATGTGTTTGTGCCTCCCACAAAGCCCGTCGTCAGGAACAGTGTGGCCGGTGCTCCAAACTCCCTGAGAATCGGCGCAGCCCGTTCAGCCACGGAGTGGGCGCCGTCGTCAAAGGTCAGCGCCACTGCATTGGGACTGGAATGGCTCTCCGCATTCAGCAGTGTTCCGAGGGGGATAATTTCATGACCACTACCAAGGATCGCGGCTAGAAGGCTTCTTAGCGTCTCTGCCGAAATAGCTAGCACCGACTGGCCAGCTTCTACTGTGTGGAAGGTAAGAATCGCGCGCATGCAGTAGCTGTCGTGCCTGAAGAGGGATTCAGAGGGATCAATTGATCCTGTCGGCGGATCTCATGCGTTGGTGGGTCTCACCTTCTCCGCCACCACTACGATATGGGCTGTGCCGAAACGGCCAAAGAATCGGCCCAGCACAGACAGGATCCTGGCAAGGGCGAGATTTTCTAGAATCCTGCGACTCCATCGCCATTTCCTGAACGGCTGCAGCAAAAGTTCCATCGCGTACCAGGGGCGATCGTAAAGAGGATGAATCTCCGTGAGTTGCAGCTCCGGGCTACTAGCAAGGCTCAGGAAGGCGGCCTGATCGCACGGGTTGAGATAATCCATGAACAGAACCTTGCCCCCTTTGTCAAGGATCGCTGCGGCGCTGCTCAAGATGGCTCTGCAGGTCTTGATATCGAATCCCCAGCTCCAGAATCCATCGGCGATCACGATCAGATCGTTGGAACCATCCGCAAGGGGCATGGCCATGATGCTGGCGGCAGCAAAGACAGGTTCGTCGCTCCCTGGAGGCCGGTAGGCCTCCCCGCGTAGAACGGCTGTGGGTGACAGGTCGATCGCTGTGACCCTGGCACCACGGGCTGCCAGATCAAGAGCCAGGAATCCCAGACCGCAGCCCACATCGACGATCCGACGGGGAGTTCCCTCCGACAGTATCCAGCACAGGTTCGCAAGGCGTTTGTATTTGAGTATCTCTGCGGCCCGCGTGCGATAGCCCCAAGGATCCTGCTGCTGGCGATACTGATTTTCATATTGCCAGTCCTGGCCAAAGCGTGCATGGGTGGAATCACAGAAATCAGACTCTTTCCCCTGGTATCCAAGGATGGAGGCAAGCTTTGCCGGGGAATGAAAAATCGGCACTCGCCCCATCATTGGGAATGCCGCTCCGCAACTCCTACACAGCAATTCGTGGTCACTCGGCTGCTGCAATTTGCCTGTGCAATGTGGACAAGCAAAGCGATCAAGCCATGTTGCGCTCACGTATTCCACCCAAAATAAATAGTTTTTCTTGCGTCGTCGCAGCGTAGTTGCATTTTGCTGGCGCGCATTATTGGTTGACATCTCCCACTGATTTGCATTGGAGCTGTGGTTTTCACCGGACACCATTGTTTCCACCAAGCCCCCGCTTGCCGATGTCCCCCCATCGCTCAGGGCTTGAGGGTCTGCAGGGCGGCGCGGGCCCGCGTGACCACCGGGGCCGGCAGGCTTAAATAGCCCAGGTTGGGGGCCTTGGCTTGGCTTTGGTCCGAGAGGGTGTGCTCGAACACCTTACGGATCGTCTCCAGCTTGGCGCCATTGCCGTTCTGATAGAGAAGGATCCAGCTGAAGGTGACGATCGGATAGCCCTGCGACGGATTCGGATCGCGGCCGATGAGATCGGGTCCAAGATTGATCGCCGCCAGCGCCTTGGCGGCATTCTCCGGCGTCGGCGCCACACTCTCGCCGCTGGTGTTGGCAAGCTGGGCCGCCTGCAGATCGCCGCGCACATAGGCCGCCTCCACATAGCCAATGCCGCCCTTCACCTGGCTCAGCTGAGCCGCCACCCCTTCATTGCCCTTGGCACCCACGCCCGTGGGCCAGGTCACCGCCTTGCCATCGCCGGGGCCCTGCTTCCAGGCCGGACTGATCGCCGAGAGATGGGCGGTGAAGTTGGCAGTGGTGCCGGATCCATCGGAGCGATGCACCACCGTGATCGCCTGGGGCGTGCAACCGAGCTCGCTGTAATTGCGGATCCGACCCAGGAAGATGTCCGCCAGCTGCTGCTGGCTCAGACGCAGCGCACAGCCCTTGTGGTTGTAGGCGACGGCGATCGCTCCGGCGGTCATCGGCACCTGCAGCACGCCGCGCTTCACCTCGGCGATGTCCTTGTCCTTCATCGGCACATCACTGGCGGCAAAATCCACCGTGCCGGAAACGAACTGGCGCACGCCCGCGCCGGAGCCCACCGACTGGTAGTTGACGCGGTTGCCCTGGCCAGCCAGCTCCTGGAACCAGCGCTGATACAGCGGTGCTGGGAAGGAAGCGCCGGCGCCATTGAGCACGGTGCCGCCGCAGGCGGACAGCAGCAGGGCGCTGCCCGCCAGGCTGAACGGCAACGCCAGGCCCCATCGCCTCTGCCGCCGCATCGGCCGATCGGCGGAGGCCCGCAGGCGGGATCCGGAGACAGGGGAGGGCGCGGCCATGCAGCATCAAAACGCTGGCAGTGACCCTAAGGGAGCACCGAAACCGGCCTCCTGCCGGCCCTGGCGGCCCTGCACCTGCCCCTCAGGGCTCCGCTGGCGCGGCTTCGATCTGCTGGGCCACCCACTCGGCCGTGGCCGGAGCGAGCAGCACCCCATTGCGGTAGTGGCCGGAAGCCAGCAGCAGCCGGGGTGCCAGCTGTTCGAGCAGGGGTGCCGGCCGACCGACGGGGCGTGCCCGCCAGCCCTGCCAGTGGCGGATCATCTCGGCCCGCTCCAGCCAGTCCGGCGCCAGTCCCTCGAGCTGTCGCAGGCTGTGCAGCGCAGCCGGATCCGCCTGCAGGCCCGGCTCCAGCGTCGCCCCCAGCCACAGCCGCGGCCGGCCGTCGTCGCTGCGCCTCTGGATCAGGTTCATGCCGCGCAGCACCACCGCACCGGGCCAGCGCTGTTCGCTGGGGCCGTGCGGCCGCGGTGCATCCCGGGTCGCCAGCTCCAGTTCCACCGCCTGGCCGAGCACCGGCTCCAGGGCGAGCGGCTCCCCCGGCCGAAGGTCCGGCGGCAACAGGGCCGTGCTGCCCAGCCCGGCCGCCAGCACCAGCCAGTCACCCCGCTCGCCGCCGCCGCGGCCCAGATGCAACCGCCATCCAGCGCCGCAGGTCTCGATCGCCTCGACCCTGTCGCGGCAGATCTCCACACCGCAGGCACGGCCATCGGCCTCCAGGGCCTGCAGGGCCGCCTGCGGTTCCAGCTGACCGTCGTCGCCGCTGTAGAGACCACCCCAGGCTGTTTGCGGCAGCCGCGGCAGCAGCGGCTCCAGTCGGTGGCGATCCCAGACCTGCAGACAACCGGGCGGTCGGCGCCGATCCTGCAGCAGGATCTGCTGCCGCTCCAGATCCTGCGGACCGGAAGCCAGCAGCAGCAGACCGGGCCGCCAGGGGATCGGCTGACCGCGCTCGGCCAGGGTGCTGCGCCAGTGCTGCCACAGCTCCAGGCTGCGCTGCCGCAACCGCCAGCCCCGACCACTGCTGCGGTGGAATACCCGCGCCATCAGCACGCCGAGAGCCGCCTCGCTGCCGCAGGGGAGGGTCGGATCCGGTTCCAGCGACATCGCGGCGCCGTCGATGCTTGGGCTGCCGCGATCGGCCCCGATCCCAGCGCCGACCTGGAGCGGCGGGCTGGGCTCCGCCTGAGTCGCGCCGTGCTGCGTCGACACTGCGAGGCTGACTCCGCTGGCGCCCGCTGCAGCGGCAGATCGGCGCCCATCAATCAGCAACACCGCATGGCCCCGCTGGCGCAGGTGCCAGGCACAGGAAAGCCCCACCAGGCCGGCGCCGATCACCACGATCCGCGGACCTGAAGGGGCTGGGGGGAGGGGCATCAGAGGCTGGAGCGGCCAGGGGTGAGCGTTCCGGATGCGCTCCTGTGGATCTGGCCGGTCGCGGCGGTTCGCCGGGACGCTCAGACCTGCTTCAGCTCGACCTTCACCGCCTCGGGCAGCACCTGGGCATAGAGGCCAAAGCCGCTGGCGACCTTGATGTAAGCCTTGCGCAGCGCTTCCCCATCCTGGAGGCGGGCGGCCTCATCCAGTTCGGCCATGGCGGTCTTGAGGGCGGCAGCGCGCTTGTTGGCTTCCGGGCGATCGGCCGGCAGCAGACGCTGGTTGATGTACAGCATCTCGCGGCTCACCTCCTGCATCGGTCCGTGGATCAGGTTGCGGGTGAACACCCAGTTGCGCTCATTGACCAGAGCGGCCAGATCGGGCAGGCGATCGCGGGCGGCCAGGAAGCCTTCGGCCTGGTGGGTGATCAGGGCCATGTCGGCTGGGCTGATCGTGCTGGGGGCCTTCTTGGCGGCCGCCGCCTCACCGGCCAGCAGCGAACTGGCCAGGGCGACCGTGAGCACCAGCATCAGGGCGCCACGCAGGACGCGGACCAGGCCGGAGCAGCCCCGTGCGAGGAGGCCCTGGACAAGGAAAGGCTGGAAACGCATGGCCATGGTGCAGCGCAGCGGCGACGAAGGGTGCGGTGGGGGGACTGTAACGAGCGCACTCCCGCTCGCACAGCGCTCTGTCGCCGCTCGCAACGGGTCGCAACCCAGCCCGGCCCGGGGCGGCCGATCGGGCGCCGATCCGCAGCCGCCGACGCGGGAGGCGATCACGCCAGGTGGGGCCCGCACAATGGGGGGGACTGACCGGTCTCATGCCCTCCCCCACGGCCATCCTGCAGCTGATCTGCCCCGATCGCCCCGGTCTGGTGAGCGAACTCGCCGGCTGGGTGGCGGCCAACGGCGGCAACATCCGCCACGCCGACCATCACACCGATGCCGGTGCCGGCCTGTTCCTCAGCCGCATCGAGTGGGGCCTCGACAGCTTCGGGCTGCCGCGGGAAGCGATCCGACCGGCGGTGGAGGCCCTGGCCCAGCGGGTCGGCGGCGAGGGGCAGGTGCACTTCTCCGATGTGCTGCCGCGGGTGGCGATCTTCGTGAGCCGCCAGGACCATGCCCTGCTCGATCTGCTCTGGCGCACCCGTTCCGGTGAACTGCCGATGACGGTGCCGCTGGTGATCGGCAACCACCCCGATCTGGAGCCGATCGTGGCCGACTTCGGGGTGCGCTTCGTGCACCTGCCCGTGTCGGCCGAGACGCGGGCCCAGGTGGAGCAGACACAGCTGGATCTGCTGGCCGAACACGAGATCGAGCTGGCGGTGCTCGCCAAATACATGCAGGTGCTCAGCCCCGCCTTCCTGGAGCGCTTCTCGACGGTGATCAACATCCACCACTCCTTCCTGCCGGCCTTCCAGGGGGCGCAGCCTTACCACCGGGCCTGGCAGCGCGGTGTGAAGCTGATCGGAGCCACCGCCCACTTCGTGACCGAGGAGCTCGATGGCGGGCCGATCATCGAGCAGAGCACCGTGCATGTGAGCCACCGCGATGAGGTGGACGACCTGATCCGCAAGGGCCGTGACTGTGAACGGCTGGCCCTGGCCCGCGCCGTGCGCCTCTACCTGCGCCGTCAGGTGATGGTCTACCGCGGGCGGACCGCTGTGTTTGATTGAGATCCGATTGCTGGGGCTGCGCTGATGGGACGACCCGCCGCCCTCGATCGTGGGCTGCTCTCTCGCCTGCTGCCACCACGCCTGCTGCAGCAACATCGGCCTGAGGCCGCCACGCCCCTGGGCTGGAGCTGTTTTCAGCTGGGCATGGTGCTGCTGGCCAGCAGCGCTCTGCTGGGGGGCCTGCTGCTGTTCGTGGCCCTGGTGCTCGGCAGCCTGCGACGGCCCTCTCCCCTGAATGATCGCCTCAATCTGGTGCTGCTGGCGGCCGCCGGCCTGATGCTGCTCGGCGCCCCCTGGGCTGCCAGCGGCGCTCTGGCCTGGCTGGGTCTGGCCAACTGGCTGCCCTTCTTCTGGGCGTTCTGGGGCTTCCAGCCCTACCTGGCCACAGCAGCGGCGCGGCGACGGGTGGGCCTGGCGATCGTGGTGGGCACCGTGCCGGTGGTGCTCACCGGTCTGGGGCAGCTGTGGTGGGGCTGGAGCGGCCCGTTCCAGCAGCTGGGCGGCGCGATCATCTGGCACCTCCATCCCGGCGGCCATCCCAGCGGCCGCCTCTCCGGCCTGTTCGACTACGCCAACATCGCCGGCTCCTGGCTGGCCCTGGCCTGGCCCTTCAGCCTGGCGGCCCTGCTGCAGCCGCGGCGTGGGCTGTCGGTGCGCCTGCTGGCGCTCACGATCGCCGCCGCCCTGGTGGCCGCCCTGTTCCTCACCGATTCGCGCAATGCCTGGGGCGCGCTGGTGCTGGCGGTGCCGCTGGTGATCGGTCCGGCCAGCTGGCCCTGGTTGCTGCCGCTGCTGCTGCTGCCGCTGCTGCCGATCACCCTCGCCAGCCTCGGTGGGGTGCCGGCACCGCTGCAGGATCCTGCCCGGGCCCTGGTGCCGGAGGCGATCTGGGGGCGCTTGAGCGATCTGCAGTTCGCCGACGAGCGGCCCCTGGCGATCACGCGCCTGGCCCAGTGGGGTGTGGCGGTGGGGCTGATCGCAGAAAGTCCCTGGCTGGGCTGGGGGGCAGCGGCCTTCAGCCTGATCTATCCACGGCGCACCGGCCACTGGCACGGCCATCCCCATAACCTGCCGATCGATCTGGCCGTGAGCCACGGTCTGCCGGTGGCCTTGCTGCTGGTGGGGCTGGTGCTGTGGCTGCTGTGGCGCAGCGCCCGCCGCGGCATGGCCGGCGGACCCCTGTTCGAGCGGGCCTGGTGGGCCGCGGCGCTGCTGCTGACCTGCCTGCATGCCACCGACATCCCCTTCTATGACAGCCGCATCAACGTGGCCGGCTGGGTGCTGCTGGCCGGGCTGCGCTGCGCCATCACCGGCAGCGAGCCACCCCAGGCAGAGGCGGACCCGCACCCGGCCCCGGACCCGGACCCGGAGGTGGCCTGAGCGGCAGCCGGGTCCACGGGGATGCGCCGCTCAGAACGCCACGTCCAGGCCCTGCAGCGCCTGGGCCGCCAGGCCGTACTGGCTGCCGTCGAACAGCAGGGGCGACTGGAAGCTGCCGCTGGTGGCGGAACCAAGGCTGCTGGGCTTGAACAGGGCGACATCTTCGTTGGCGGCGCTGAGGCCGGTGGCGCTGACGTTGTCCTGGCTGACCAGGGCGAGGCGGCCGTCGGCGGCGACATCGACGGCGGTGATGTTTTCGCTGGTGCCGCTGATTCCGACATCGCTCATGTCGGCATACAAGCTCCAGCTGCCGGCGGTGGTGGCACCGAGGCTGGTGGGCCGGAAGCGGAGCAGATCCTCAGCCGGGAAGCTGCTGACACCGCTGACCCCACCGCTGCCGCGGGTGGAGATCAGCCAGGAACCATCCGCCAGACCGGTGATCGCATCGATCGCTTCGTTATTGGTGGTGAGACCGACATCGCTGCCATCGAACAGCATCGAGAGGCTGAAACCGGTTGCGGTGCGCGTCAGGCGGGCCAGGTCGGAATCATCAAAAGCGATGCCGGCCAGGGTGACCGGAGCCTGGAACGCGACCACCACTTCATCGTTGCTGACGATGTGGAAATCGCGCAGCACCGCACCGCTGAGGCCATTGGCATTGCCGTTCAGCCAGACCGAAAACAGCGTGCCATCGAAGGCGATGATGTCGTTGTTGCGGGCCGTCAGGCCACCCAGCACCGCAGCCGAAGAGGTGGTGATGCTGCTGGCCAGGGAAAAGTGCAGCAGCGGCGCGCCGGGCTGGGGGGTGACATCGGTGGCCGATACGTTGTAACTGCCGGCGCCGGCATCATTGAAGGCGGCGGCCCCGAGGTAGTGACGGCCGCTGCTGCTGGCCGTGTAGGTGATCAGGGCGTTGCTGCTGGTGGCGGAGAGATTGTTGTTGCTGCCCAGCACGGCGCCACTGCCGCCATAGAGCGTCAGCAGCGGATCGGCGAGGCTGAGGCCATCCAGACGGAAGGCATAGGTGCGGCCGACCTGCAGATCGACTCCGAACCAGTCGCGATCGCCCGCCAGTTCCAGCACCCCCGTGCTGCTGCCTCCCACGCTCACCAGGCCGGTGCTGCTGCTGTCGCCGCTGTAGTCATCGGCGAGCAGATTCAGCTCCGCGCTGGTGTTGTCGCTGCTGCTGTTGCCGGCGGCATCGCTGGCGGTGGCGAGGACGTCGTAGGTCTGACCCGCGGCGAGGGGATCAGTCCACTGCAGGCTCCAGCTGCCATTGCCGTGGTTGACGGCCATGCGGCTGATCCCGGCCAGGCTGATGCTCACCTGGGCGGCCGCATCGTTGATCGTGCCGCTCAGCAGCGGGGTGGTGTCCTGGGTGTCGAGCCGGTTGACAGCCACCAGCGGCGCCACCGTATCCACCGTGATCTGGAAGGGGGCCGACAACGCCCCCTGACGACCGCTGCCCGTCTCCAGCACCCGCACGGTGTAGGCGAGGCTGGTGGTGCCGCCGGCCTCCTGCAGGGTGTAGCTCCAGCTGCTGCCACTGGGATCGGCAGCCTGGATCGTGCCCACCGGCACACCGTTGCGATAGAGAGCGATCGTCTGGCCGCTGCTGAGGGGGGCGGTGAGGCTGCCGCTGAAGCTGAGGCTGGTGGCATTGGTGGCGGCCCCGCTGGCGAGGCCATTGATGCTGCTGATCTGCGCATCGGGCAGCGGCGGCACACTGAGGCTGTCGATCAGCTGCTGATAGGTATAGGCAACATTGTTGAACGAGAGATTCTCCAGGCCATTCCACACCTGTTCCACATCAGCACTGCCGGAGCGGCGCGAGAACAGCAGCGAATCACCGGCGATCGCATAATCAAACAGATCGAGCGATTCACTGAAATAAAGCCAGTCGCTGCCGCCATCGCCGTAGTACGCATCCGAGCCGCTGCTGTCCCAGAAGCTGTCATCTCCACCGCCGCCCCGGAGGGTGTTGGCGACCTCGTTGCCCAGCAGGCTATCGTTGCCGGCGCCACCGCTGGCCGCTTCGATCAGGGTGCCGGCGGCAATGGTGAGATTGCCGATCTTGCCACCGATGTTGGAGATCGAAGGCGTGGTGGCGCCGGGCTGAGAGGGAGCGAGATTGATCAGCTGGTTGGCACTGAAATTACTGACATCCAGCGTGTCGTAGCCGCTGCCATCGACGAGGGTGTAGGCGGTGCTGCCGGCCCAGGTGCTGAATTCATTCCAGATGCGGCTCTGACCGGCGCTGATCGTGGTGCCGACGCCATAGACCGTATCGCCTTTGAAGGCATTGGCACTGCCGTAACCCTGGCCGCTGTAGAGATCATTGAGAGCGAGCCAATCCACCGCCATCGGCGTCTGCAGCCAGGCGAAGGAGGCGCCGGTGGTGGGATTGTCCAGCTGATCCCAGTAGGACATCATCGTGGCCTGCCAGGAATCGTTGGCGAACTGGGCCGAGGAGTCGTAGGTGAGCGACGTGCCGGTGTAGTTGTACTGGCCCTGATGCCCGAGGCCGAGGGCATGGCCGATCTCGTGGAAGAAGGTCTGGGGCGTGTAGGTATTGAAGCCCGACTGGCCGCCATACCAGCCCGCTTCCACATTGATCACGCTTTGACTGACCGTGACCGAAGTCTGACTGGCATCGTTGTACCAGCCGCTGGCGGCATAGGCGTAGGCGCCCGTGTCGTTGTCGGTGAAGCGCAGATCGCCGCTGTCACCACTCACCTCCTTGAAGGTGATGCCGGTCATGGCGCCGTAGGTTTTCAGCACGTCACGCGCCAGAGCCTGGCGTTCGGCGCTGAGCCCATTGCTGTCGCCACTCCAGCCGCTGACGTTGAAGCTGAGTGTGCCGGCCTTGGCGCCGGTGCCGGAGCTGCTGAGGTTGTAGCGGCGGGTGAAAGAGCCGGATTGTTGCCAGTAGCCGGTGGTGAGGTAGGTGGCCAGGGTCTGCAGGCTGGCCGCTGCGGCCGGCGCGCTGCTGCTGGCGACGGGCAGGGTGGTGGCGCCGGCGTCCTGCTGCGGCTGACGGCCGGCGCCGCTGCAGGCACTGCAGGTGCAGCGATCGAGGTGATACGGAGCCGGGATGGCGTCGAGGTCCACATCCGCAGCCAGCACCGCTGCCGCGGGGGAGGCGCCGGCGGTCGCGAGCGCCGCCAGGGCCCGGGCTGCCTGCTCGCGGCCGCTGTCACGGTCGCTGTCGGAGGCTGGAGCGCGCTGATCCAGCAGCCGCGACAGGGGGTCGGAGGGGCGCAGGCTCTCATCCCGGCCGGCTGGCGCCAGGGCGGACAGGCCGGCCTCAGCGCCACTGGCGGCGGCCGCGCTGTCACCGATGCCATTCCAGGCGATCAGGCTGTTGAGGGGGCTGCCGCTGCCATCCGGAGGCTGGGCCAGGACGCCGGCAGGACGGGGGATCGGGCTTATGGTCGTGGTCGCGAAGGAACTCCCGCTTGGGAGAGGGATGGGAAATCGAGAGACGAAGCCGGGACGCCGGCGGGCGCCAGGGCCGAAACAGGCGGCTGCCGCGTGCATCGGGGCTGAAGGGCGATGCGGCGGTGCGACGGGGCGGTGCTGCCGGAACGTGTTGCGAAGTCCTGCTGCCTGCGAGGCGGTATCGCGGCGCGGAAAGCCGCCCTACAGAGCAACCGCAGGACGGTGGCCACACAGGCAACACGCCGTCCGACAGCCAGGCACCAGCCCGGTTCAGGGGGCTGGTCCCAGGCGCGTCAGCGCGGATCGATGGCCAGGCTCAGGCTCAGATCGAGCGCCGGGGTATGCAGCCAATGCGGAGTGCGTTCAGAACCGGGCGCGTTCAGAACAGCGTGCGTTCAGAACCGCCGGCACCGGAAGCGACGGCCGGGCGGTCCTGCGATCAGAAGAGAAGACGTCATGCGTTTTACCTCAAGGAGAGGGGGCGTTCCCTTCACAGGTGACGCATGCAGGGCATGGCGACCGGGTGCCGGGCTCATGGATCACTGTAAATCACCCCACGGGATTCAGGCCAGGTTCAGGCCCGGCTCAGGGGGAATCCCGTACCGGGTCGCCGCGCTGGACCGACGGGCACGCCATGGCAGGCAGCTGCAGACCTGCCGTGCCGAAGCCCGCCGTGCCGAAACCCACCCTGCAGCCCGCACGCTGCGGCCGCTGGCCGGGATCAGCCGAGCGGTGGTGTTGCGGGATCTGCAGCAGCGGTGGCCAGGGCTTCAGTGCGGTGGCGCGCCAGGGTGTCGCGGCTGAGCGGACCCTGCAGGTGGTGCCAGGGCAGCAGGCGCTCCTCGGGCCACACCGCATGCACCACCTCCTGCCAGGGGGGCGGTGGCAGGGGCGATGACGAGGCGGCCTGGGGTGCCGCGGTCAGCTCGCCTGCACTGGCCTGGCGATAGGCCTGCTTCCAGCCCCCGAGGCTGTCCTGGCTGCCACGCACGGCAGCGATCACCGCCGCCAGCCGGCGGTCGCTGCGGGAGAACAGGGCCTGGATCACGCTCCAGCCATAGCTCTCCGGCCGCAGCTCGATGCCTTTCGGTTTGAGCCGTTTGGCCAGCAGCCTGAGGCGCTTCTCGGCCTCCGGCCGCACCCCGTGCCACTGAAACGGGGTATGGGCCTTGGGCACAAAGGTGCTCACCCCGAGGCTGAGCCGCAGCCCGGGGGTGGCTTTCTTCAACGCGAGCAGCAGCGCCGCGGTGGCCTCCACATCGGCCTCCTCCTCGCTGGGCAGACCGACCATGCCATACAACTTCAGGCCGCTCAAACCACCCTCTTTGGCATAACGCGCTGCTGCGTAGATCTCCTCGCTGGCGAGCTTCTTGTTCACCACCTGCCGCATCCGTTCACTGCCGCTTTCAATCGCGATCGTCAGCGAGCGGCTGCCCCGCCTGGCCAGGATCGAGGCGAGCTGCGGCGTCACCGTGGCGGCCCGCACCGAGCTGACGCTGACGTGGGTATCCGCGAAGCGATCCTGATCGAGCCAATGCAGCAGGTCGGAGAACTGGGGATGCTGGGTCACCGAAGCCCCCAGCAATCCGAGCCGGCGGGTGGCGGCAAGCCCCAGCTCCACCGCCGGGATCAGGCCATCCTCGAGGGAGGCGGTGCGGAAGGGCAGGGTGAGATAACTGGCCAGGCAGAAGCGACACAGCTCCGGGCAGCTGCGCACCACTTCCACCATGTGAATCGAGGGCCAGGCGGCCTCGGGGGTGATCACGGTCGAGTGGCTGAGGGTGTTGCCACGCCAGGTCTGCTTCTGCACCTGCGCCGGAATGCCAGCCTCGATCGGCTCCACCGCCAGCAGCTGGCCGTCGCTGCTGTAGCGCGGCGCATACAACGAGGGCACATACACCCCCGGCACCCGGGCCAGCTGGCGCAGGCGCTCAGCCCGTGGGGCATGGCGATCGGCCTGCAGAGCGTCCACAAACGCCGGCAGCAGCCCTTCGCCATCGCCGAGCAGCACCACATCAAAAAAAGGCGCCAGCGGTTCGGGGTTGGCGGTGAGCACCGGACCGCCACCGAACACGATCGGATCGTCATCGCCCCGCTCCACCGCCCAGAGGGGAATGCGCTGCTGCTCAAGCAGATCCAGCAGCACCGGTCCATCCAGCTCCCAGCTGAGCGACAGGCCGAACAGATCCAGCGATGGCCTGCGGCCGCGGCTGCCGCCATGGGGAGGATCAGCGCGATCGGTGAACAGCCGGCGCACGTCCACATCCGAGCGGCGCGCCAAGGTGGCCCACACCACCTGATAGCCGAGGCTGGTGATACCGACGCTGTAGGTGCTGGGGAAAGCGAGCACGGCCCGCAGGGCACCGGGCTGCGGCAGCGCCGGCTCAAACAGCAGGGTCTCCTGGTTCAGAGGGGTGGCCATCGCGATCGCCCCAGCGTGTCACCCAGCCCGGGCCCCTGCGGAGCGGCAGGCAGGAGCGGCAGCGGGAGGCGTCGCCAGCAGGAACCCGCGCCGGCAGCTGGCCTCTGGCCAGTCCAGCCCAGGGAGCAGCAACCCAGGTCGCATCAGGCCATCAGGGCCGCCCGCGCGCTGCTGGTGGCCATGCTCGTGGCCGTCGTGGAGATGGTGGCCAGCCATACAGCCACCCTCAGGTCGCAGACACGGTCACCCCTTTCCAGAAGGCGACGCGCCCCCGGATTTCGGCAGCAGCAGGCTTGGGATCGGGATAGAACCAGGCCGCATTGGCATTCACCGCCCCATCCACCACCACGTTGTAATAGTGGGCCTCACCTTTCCAGCCGCAGACGCTGCGATGGCTGGAGGGCTGGAAGCAGGCGCGATCAAGAGCTTCCGGCGGGAAATAGGCATTGCCTTCCACGGTCACAATGTCATCACTGCTGGCGATCACGGTGCCGTTCCAGCTGGCTTGCATGGCTCAGAAACAGGGTGGTCGCATCATGGCGCGAGACGGCGACCGACCGAGGCCGATCCACCTGGACAGCAGCAACAGCGAACGCGGCGCTCTACGGGGGGGGGGCTCGGCCGGAAGGCTGAGCAGGGCCTGCGATCGTGATGCCCTGCGATGCGTCGAGCACCCCCTTGACATTCCCCTTGCATTGGCGCCTCCTTTGAGACGGCTGACGGCGCTGAAGAATGCGGCGATCTCAGAGGTAGAATAGCCACAGAATTTACCGCAAGATGGCCGCTTCTCCCGCACCAGGAAAAGACACCCTGGCCGAGCAGCTCATACAATCATTCTTGATGCGGAAATTGACGCCCTTGCAGCGCCACCTCCCGCACAAGATCTCATGGCGACTTGCGGTCGTTCACCGATGACCCTTGTCTCTGAGATGAGCTGATTCATCACATGAAGATCGATCGATCGCGGCCTGGGATTTCCGCAGCGGATAACTGCTGCGTCGTTTCGACAGCGGTTACAGCAGCGGTGTTCAGGCACTGTGCGCCTGCTCGGATTCCTACCTGGCTTCCGGGAGCTGGAAGGGCGAAATCACGATCTGGAATGTGCACTCGGGGGCAGCGCACCGGAGTCTGAGCGGTCATGCCGCTGCGGTCTGGGCACTCCTGGGTCATCCCGATGGTCAGCGTCTGATCAGTGCCGGCAATGATCACAGCGTCAACGTCTGGTGCCTGTCTCAGGGGGAGCGCCTCCAGCAACTGCAACATCCCGGCGGTGTGTACTGCCTCGCTCTCGCGCCTGATGGAGTGACGCTGGCCACAGGCTGCTGGGATCGCAGGATCCGTCTGTGGAGCCTGGAAACCGGCGCGCTGCTGCAGACCCTGGAGGGACACACAGCCAGCGTGTGGCAGGTTGTTTTTGATCCTGATGGTCACTACCTTTACAGCAGTGCCGATGACAACCAGGTGCGGATCTGGGATCTACGCTCAGGCTCTCTGCGTCTTTGCCTGGAAGGCCACCAGAATGGCGTGTATGCCCTGGCGCTGTCACCCGTTCAGCCGCTGTTGGCCAGTGGCAGCTGGGATCGCTCGGTTCGCCTCTGGTCGCTCGACCTGAGCTGCGCCAGCGCCTGAATCCACTCTCTCCGTCCATCCGTACCCCAAGAGATAGCAGGCTGCCGATGGCATCCCATCCAGACCTGCAAACCCACATGGGGTGTAAATTCAAACCCCTGAAGGCCCTGATCTGAGGGCAAAGTCGCACGCTGCTGCGCTGAGCGATTGCGGTACCGGCCGCTCGTCGCGCTCTTTCCTGAGGTGTTGTGGATGGTCATCGCTACCAGCAGCTACCACGGCTGGGATGGCCAGCCGCCCCGCTCCGCGGCGATCGGCGACCACGACGTGCCGCTGGACTCCCACCATCTGCAGGGGCGTCGCATCGCCTTGGTGGTGACCGGCGGTATCGCCGCGCTGCGCAGCCCGGATCTGGCCCGCGCCCTGCGGCGCCGCGGCGCCGAAGTCACGGCCTTCTGCACGCGCGATGCACTTCCCTTCGTGGGGCGCCAGGCGCTGGAATGGGCCACCTGCCGGCCGGTGATCCGTGAGCTCAGCTGGCGCGCCGAGCACCTCAGCGACAGCGAGCCGTTTGATGCCTGGCTGGTGGCTCCCGCCACCGCCAACACCCTGGCCAAGCTCGTCTGCGGCATCGCCGACACGCCGGTGAGCAGTGCCCTGGCCTCAGCGCTGGGTCGGATGGAACAGGGCCTCACCCAGCTGCTGCTGGCCCCGACCCTGCATGGCTCGCTGCACACCTCGATCCTCACCGCCCATGCCCGCCGGCTGACGGAGCTGGGGGTGCAGCTGATCGCACCACGCGATGCCTATGGCAAGCACAACCTGCCCGATCTGCCGGTGCTGGTGGCCTGCGTCTGCCGGGCCCTCTCCGCCAGCCCCCTGCGCGGTCGGCCGATCCTGGTCACCGGTGGCCCCACGCCCGTACCGATCGATGCGGTGCGGCGCTTGGTGAATCGCTTCAGCGGGCGGCTGGCGCTGGCGATCGCCGAGGAGCTGCTGCTGCGTGGCGCCGATCCCCAGCTGCTGCTTGGCGAGGGCTCGGCACCGGCACCCGGCTGGTTGCCCCACGAGCCTGTGGCCAGCTACGACGCCTATCGCCGCCGGGTGCTGGAGCTGGTGGCCGCCCAACCCGCCGCTGCGATCCTCTCGGCCGCTGTGGCTGATTACCAGCCCCGCCGCCCCCATGCCGGCAAGCTGCCCAGCGGCCAGACGGATCTGCGCCTGGAACTCGAACCCACCGCCAAGGTGATCGATCTGGTGCGCGCGGCGGCGCCGGCCCTGCCGATGGTCACCTTCAAGGTGCTGCAAGGTGTCGATGATGGGGCGCTGCTGGCGGAAGCCCGCCGCAGGCTGCAGCGTTTCCAGCTAGTGGTGGCCAACCACGCCGAACGGGTGCAGGGCGAAGCGCAGGAGGCCTGGCTGGTGAGCGCCGCCGGCGCTGAGTGCCACCACGGCAAAAGGGCGATCGCCGCCGCCATCGTCGACTGGCTGGAGACCCATCTGCCGGCAGCCCTGCCGCACGCCGACCCACCGGGCGGCGACTGCACCGCAACCCTGCCGTGAAGCAGCGGCCCTCTCTGCCCGGGACGGCCGCTTGACACAGCCTCTCTGCGGCACCGCTGCCGCTGCCATTCGCCCCGTTCAGTCGATGCCGCCGCGGAACAGGTGGTTGTGCTCGGGCGCATAGAGGCGGGAGCGGGCCTCCTTCGGGGCGGCCAGGGCGGGACTGATCACATACAGCGTGGTGCGGATCAGGCCCCGCTCGCGGCTCACGGCCGCCATCTCGCGCAGGGGCACCACAGTCAGCCACTGATCGGGCCAGCTGACGCGATAGCCGATCGCCACCGGGGTGTCGGCGGGGTAATGGCGCAGCAGCTCCTCCTGCACCTCCTCCACATGGCGGGCGCTCAGGTACAGGCACAGCGAGGCCTGCAATGCCGCCAGCCGCGCCAGCGATTCCTTCTCCGGTACACCGGTGCGACCCCCGGCGCGGCTGAGCACGATCGTCTGCACCAGCCCCGGGATGGTGAGCTCCGAGCCCAGACCGGCCGCTGTCGCCTGATACGCGCTGATCCCAGGCACCACCTCCACCGCCAGACCGGCATCGGCGAGGCGGCTGATCTGTTCGGCCAGGGCGCCATAGAGGCAGGGATCGCCGTCATGGAGCCGCACGACGCGACGGCCGGCGCGGGCCCGCTCCACCATCACCGCCAGCACCTCCTCGAGGGTGAGGGTGCTGGTGCGGATCCGTTCACAGTCCGCCGGGGCCAGGGCAGCGATGGCGGGATTGACCAGCGAATCGGTCCAGATCAGCACCTCGGCCGCTGCCACGGCACGACTGGCGCGCAGGGTCATCAGATCCGGGGCACCGGGACCGGCCCCGACGATCTGCACCGGCGGCAGCTCCTGGGAGGCATCGCTTGGGTGCTGGTGCAGCGCTGCAGAAGAGGACATCGGCTCGAAGCTCACAAGGGGGCAATCGCAGTCACTGGGGAGCGCCGCTGGGATCGGGCAGGGGGCGGCGGCACCCGATCAGCCACCAGAGCCCGAGGGCCCCCAGGGCGATCAGCAGCAGGCTGACCAGCTGCGCCATGCGCAGACCACCCTCACAGAACGGGGGCAGCCCCCCCAGGCAGAGGGGATCGAGCCGCAGGGCCTCGATCCACACCCGGCCGCTGCTGTAGGCCATCAGATAAATGCAGCTGATGGCGCCATCGGGCAGGTTGAGGCGGCGGCGCTCCTGCCACTGCAACAGCTGCAGCAGCAGCAGGCACACCCCCAGGTTCCACAGGGATTCGTACAGGAAAGTGGGGTGGAAGGTCTGGGCCGAGAGGAACGGCAACGGCCGGCTGGCCGGTGGGATCGTCAGCGCCCAGGGCAGCGACGTGGGCAACCCGAAGGCTTCGGAGTTGAAGAAATTGCCCCAGCGGCCGATCGCCTGGCCCAGCGCCACAGCAGGCACGAGCACATCGAGCAGCGGCCAGAGGCGCTGGCGACGCCAACGGCAGAAGAGCAGCGTCACCAGGCCGCCACCGAGCAGGGCGCCATGAATCGCGATGCCGCCACGCCAGACCGCGATCAGATCGAGCAGGCCGCCACGGCTGTATTCCGCCCAGTTGAGCAGGACGTAATAGCTGCGGGCCCCGAGTACCGCCCCCAGCACCATCAGCGGCAGCAGATCGGCGATCAGGGCCGGATCGATGCCGCGCCGGCGGCCCAGCCGCATCGCCAGCAGCAGGCCCAGCAGCACCGCCGTGGCGATCAGCAGGCCGTACCAACGCAGGGAAAAGGGGCCCAGCTGCACCAGCACAGGCCCCGGCGAGGTGAAAGTGGCCGGCGGCAGGGTCATCAGACCCGCCAGCACCGGACTGGGAATCAGCACGGAACGAAATCAGCCCAGGGAAAAGCCCGCAAAGCGCGGGCTCAGGACAGACAGGATGGAATCAGGGGATCAGACTTCAGACGCCCTCGGCGGCCTGCACCTTCTCCACCTGACGCTTCTTGAGCACCAGCAGGATCTGGGCCAGGGCCACAGCAGCGAAGAAGGCCAGCAGACCGTAGATGCGCACCGGGTTCTGCAGCACCACTTCAGCATCGAGCTGACCGAAGCCACCCACATTGGGATCATTGGTGAGCGCGGCACCGGCAGCCACCTGATCACCCACCGACACCTGCACGGTGGGGCCGGCAGGGATGGTGTCGGTCACGCTGCCGTCAGCGGTCTGAATTTCCACCAGGCTGGCACCGTTGTCACCGGCGGTGATGGCGCTGATCGTGCCGGCGGCAGAGGCGGTGAACACGCCGTTGTTGCTCTTCTCACCGGTGGGATACACCTGGCCGCGACCGCGGTTGCCGCCCACATGCAGCTGGTATTTGCCGAAGTGGATGGCGCTGTCTTCAGCGGGATCGGGCGAGAGGATCGGAAAGACGATCT
Source organism: Cyanobium sp. (assembly GCA_046075505.1). Classification (GTDB taxonomy): domain Bacteria; phylum Cyanobacteriota; class Cyanobacteriia; order PCC-6307; family Cyanobiaceae; genus Cyanobium. Next base: position 25,881 of record JBJTQH010000004.1, read on the forward strand.
TCTGGTGGTCGTCGCCGGGCAGGGGACCCACCAGCAGGATGTTGGGGTTCTCCTCGTTCCAGGTGGTGACATAGACGCCGGCGGTCTCCTCCTTGAGCTCGTCGCTGAGGCGATCGGTCGGGGCCAGCTTGAAGCCATCGGGCAGCATCACCACCGCGCCCACATTCAGACCGGTGGGGCTGCCGTCACCGGCCACCTGCTTCACCGCGGTGTCGTAGGGGATTTCCACTTCCACCTTGAACACCTCATCGGGGAACACGGCCTGGGGCAGTTCCACATGGGTGGGCTTCTTGGCCAGGTGGCAGTTGGCGCAGGCCAGCTTGCCGGTGGCTTCGCGGGGATAGTCGTAGTTCTGCTGCGCCCAGAACGGATAGGCCCAGCTGGGGGTGGCCCCGCCCAGCAGGACCGTGATCGTGAGCAGGCTGCCGAGCAGCAGGGAAAGGGTGCGGCGCATGGAGGAGGCGGGCGGCGGAAGCGGAGACTGGCGGTTCAGACGGCGGGATTCAGGCCCACCAGGGCTTGTCGCCGGTGCGGAAGTCGGTTTCGGTCCACTGGCTGACAAACACGTTGTCGTTGTCGACCGACACATGCGCCAGGGCCAGGGAGAGGGGGGCCGGACCGCGCACCACCTTGCCGGTGGCGTCGTACTGGCTGCCGTGGCAGGGGCACATGAACTTGTTGGCGGCGGCGTTCCAGGGCACGACGCAGCCGAGGTGGGTGCAGATGGCGTTGATGCCGTAGTTGCCGATGGCGCCTGCGCCCTCGACGATCAGATAGGTGGGGTCGCCCTTGAGGCCCTGCACCAGGTTGCGGTCACCCTCCTTGTGGGTGGCCAGCCAGCCGCTGGCGGTGACGGTGTTGCCGAGCTCGTCTTTCGCGGTGGTGCCACCACCGCCGCCGGCGGCCTTGGGCGGGATGAAGTAGTTGACGACCGGATACAGAGCCCCTAGGGCCACGCCGGTGACCGAGCCGAAGGTCAGCAGGTTCATGAACTGCCGACGACCCATGCCGGGCACATCACCGCTCGAAGAGGCCGATGGGATCTGGGTCATGGGCAACGTTCCGGGTGTTCCGGTCCAACGTGGCGCCCACATTAAATCCCGTGGTTCCCGGCCCGTGCCCCCATCCGCCGGCCTGACCGGGGCTGCAACATGCTGTTGCGACTGATCCTCCCCGGCGTGTTTTCCCTAGCCCCCGGCGCTGACCGCGATCCCCCCCCGCCGCTGCAGGCCGACGAGGTGCTGGCCCTGCTGCGGGAGCGCTGGCAGGCCTCCCACGGGCTGCAGCTGGTGCAGCGCCATGGCCGCCTCTATTTCCAGGTGATGTGGAACCACCTGGAGCAGCAGTCGTTTCCGCTCAGCGCCGCGGAATACCAGGAGGCCCTCGCCGAACTGGTGGCCACCCTCAATGGCCTCGGGGTCGCCGAGCAGGTGCGCACCTGGCTGAGCACCACCCGCGACCGGCCGCGGCTCGGGCGGGCCCTGTCGCTGCCACTGGAGCTGCCGCCCGGTCGCGCCAGCGAATTTCTGCTGTAGGGCAGCGCTGCAACCCTCCGGCACCCCACCTGCCACGGGGACGAGCGGCCGCGCGCCGGTCCACCCCCGCAGCAGGCCCTGGGCGTGGGGCCTCGGCTGCCCTCAGGGGGCGGCAGCATCGCCGGCCGCCAGCGGCGCACCCCAGCCGCGGCTGATCAGCACCAGGCCGACACCGATCAAATAAAGGGCCGTGATCGCGCCGCTGAGCAGCAGCATCGTCACCGGATCGGTGGACGGGGTGAGCACGGCACCCGCCAGAGCGCTGAGCAGCACCACCCAGCGCCAGGCGCCCAGCATGCGGCGGGCATCCACCAGGCCGAGGGCCCCGAGCAGCAGCTGCAGCACCGGCAGCTGGAAGGCCAGGGCGGTGGCCACCATCAGCAGCAGCACGAAATCGAGGTAGCGCTCGATCGACCACAGCGGCTCCACCACATCGGCGCCGTAGCTGACCAGAAAGCGCAGGGCCGCCGGCACCAGCGCCCACCAGGCGAAGGCCAGACCCGCGGCGAACAGCAGCGAGGAACCGGCCACCGCCGGCGCCACCAGCCGCCGCTCACGCCGGGTCAACCCCGGCAGCACGAAGGCTAGGCCTTCGAACAGCACCCAGGGCAGGGCGAGGGTGAGGCCGGCATAGCCCGCCACCTTGAGCGAAACGAACAGAAACTCCCCCGGCGCCAGCTGCAGGAAGCGGATGCCCTGGGCCGGCACCTCCAGCAGACGCACCAGCGGCCGCACAAACAGCAGGCAACCGGCGGCAGCCACCACCACCGCCAGAAGACTGCGCAGCACGCGGCGCCGCAGCTCCTCGAGGTGGTCCACCAGGGGCATCTCCACCTCATCGGGGAACTCGTCCCCTCGGTCGGCAGCGGGGCGCTCCTGGCCGGTTCCGCCACCGTTGCCGGAGCCAGAGCCGTTGCCGGAACCAGCGGCAGCGGCAGGGGAGGCGATCGCAGCCGGGGACGGCGACGCCGGCGCCGCACCAGCGCCCACTCCAGCCAGGGCCTCAGGAGCCACCACCTCAGGTGCGGCAGCGCCGTCCCCTGAACCGACTCCGGACGGATCCGGATCAGCAAGGGCCCCGCTCACAGCCTGCGGGGAAGGGGCGTGCTGATCGTCCCGAGGCTCCAGGGGCTGGGTGGCGTCCAGGGCATCCAGGAGTCGGGGAGCCTCCTGGAGTTGCGGCTCCTCCAGATGCTGGGGATCGTCGAGGGCATCCGGGTGGTCCAGGGCATCGCCCCGGTGCTGGCCATCGGGCAGGGTGCCGGGGCCATCGGCCGGGACACTGTGGGAAGGAGCGGCTGGCTGCGGGGCTGCGGCGGCCAGGGCAACAGGGCCTGCTGCCGGATCGGCAGAGCCAGCCAGCGGTGGATCTGCCGGGCAGGCCATCGCGGCTGGACCGGGCGGCTCAGGGGGGCTGAGCGGGGCGCCAGGGCGGGAAGACCCGACGGGGCCGGCGCTCTCGCCCGGTTCAGCGGATGGGGGTTGGCTCACGCTGCTGCTGGCGATGGTCCGGGGTCTCCTGCGGAGCGCCTGAAAGCGGAGATTAGGGGGCCCGCCCCGGCAGGTGCTCGCCGGCAGTGATCGCCGCCGCCACACCCGGCCCCACCACCTCGCCGACCGCCGCCGCGGAGCGGCTGGCGCGCCAGGCCTCCAACCGCTCCAGACCCCGCTGCGGCTCTCCCCACAGCACCGTGCCGCCGCGATGGCGGACGGTGCCCGGCTCGGCGGCCGGAATCCGCTGCAGCGCCTCGGTGTCGACCATCACCACCGGCACCCTGCGGTTGCCGCGGCCGCGGCTGAAATGGGCGGCCAGATCGGCGGCCTCCTGCAGATCGCTCTCCTGGGCCAGGCCCTCGGAGGCCTTGAGCACCACATGGCTGCCCGGCAGTTCCTGGGCGTGAAACCAGAGATCGCCGCGACGGGCCTGCCGCAAGCTGATCCATTCGTTCTGGCGGTGGTTGCGGCCCACCTGCAGGCGCAGACCCGTGCCGCTGCACAGCTCGAGCGGGGCGGGATCGCTGCGGCGCCTTGCCTGCCGCTCCGTGCGGGCGGCCCGTCGCCCCGCCTGCGCCGCGAGCGGCCGCAGGCGTTCCAGCTGCAGCTGCAGCTCCTCCTCCAGGCCGCTGGCGTTGCCATCGGGATCCGCATCGGCATCGCCCTCGAGCTGCTCCAGGAAAGTGAGGCTGGTCTCCAGACCCTCGATCCGCTGGCGGTGGTACTCCAGCCGCGGGGTGATCGCCGCCACCGAACGCCGCAGCTTGCGGGCGCGGCGGTAGAGGGCCTGGGCCTCGGCGATCTGATCCCGATCCGGGCGGGGCAGACAGAGCAGGGCATCGGCCTGACGCTGCAGCGCATCACTGGCCGGTACGGCATCGAGCAGGGCCTGCTGCTGCTGCCACTGCTCCTGCTCCCGCTGCAGGGCAGCCCGCAACCGTTGCTCGAGGCTCTGGCGCCGCTGCTGCCGCTGCCGCTGCTCCAGCAGGCCGTTGTAATAAACCGCCAGGCCCCGGTTGATCGCCAGCGGATCAGCGGCTGCAGCCCCAGGATCCAGCGGGGCCGGCACCAGGCCCGGGCTGGGCGACACCTCAGCCAACGACGGCCTAACCGCAGGCAACCCAGCCGCAGGCGACCCAGCCACAGGCAGCGCAGCGGCAAACACCTGGGCGGCTGAGGCCGGAGCGGCTGGTCGCGATGGTGCAGGCTCTGCATCACCTGACATCGCGGAGGCGGCCGCTGCCGGCCGGGTGCTGTCGGGCAGGGGGACAAGCGACAGGGAAGCGCCGACCGGCGCAGGGAGCTCCTGCCAGCAGCGGTACTGGCCGGGCGCCATCCACTGCAGCTGGAAGCGCCCGGCCTCGAGGGCCTCCAGCCACTGCTGCCAGCGGTGCCACAGCTGGCTCCACTGGGGCTCCTGCAACTCCTGCACCGGCAGCGAAGCCCAGCCGGCCTCAGGCAACAGCTGGCGCACCAGGGCCGGGCTGGTGCCCTGATAAGCGCTCAGCAGCGCCTTGGCGAGGGGCAGCGGCACCAGGCTGAGGCGCCGCCGCCAGCTGAGCTCGGACTCCTGGCGGCTGGGGGGCTCCCCCGCCTGGGGTGGAGGCGGCCCATAGGGATCACCAGTGCCGATCGGCCGCAACCGCGACTGGGCGCTGCGCACCTGGCGGCCGAGGGCGATCACCTGGCGATCGGCATCGAGCAGGAACAGATTGCTGTGACGCCCCATCAGCTCCAGCAGCAGGGTCCGCTCCACCGCCGCACCGGGCCGGGGCGCGAACTGCAGCTCCGCCACCCGCTCCCAGCGCGGCTGCTGCAGGGCCACCAGCGCCAGACCGCGCAGCCCGTGCTGCAGTTGCTGCGCCAGGGTGCTGCCCTCCCCCTGGCGCGGCGGTGCCGGGATCGCATGCAGCCGCGCCGCCTCCGCCTGCCAGCTGAGGACCAGCCAGGTGGTGCCCTGCAGGCCGCGCAGGGCCAGCTGCACGCTGCAGGGATCGCTCTGCTGCGCCTTCTCGAAGCGACTGGGCAGCAGCCGCGGCGCCAGCTCGCTCAGCACCGCCCGCAGGCTGGTGAGGTCGAGGGGCTGCAGCTGGGGCGCGCCGCCCCCACCGGGCCTTGGTGGGGGGCCATCGGCCCGTGGCGGCGGGCCAGGGACGGGGGGCGCCGGGAGGAGGGACGCCGCGGCGGACAGCGGGTTCTGCATGGTGTTCTGGTCGGCGGCTCGGCTGGTCGGCGGCTCAGGTGATCGGCTGGTCAGGTGTTCTGTCGCTCGGCTGTTCTGCTGGTGGCTGTTCTGCTGGTCAGGTGTTCTGCTGATGAGCTGTTCTGCTGATCAGCTGGGCATGCTCTGCAGCGCGCCTGAACGGGCAGGCGGAGCTGAGCCTTGGAGTGGAGTGGAGCGGAGTGGGCTGTGCCGTTCAGCGAAGGCGTTGAGCAGGGCGGGGCCCTTGCTGGGGGGATGCCCCAGGGCCAGCGCCTGCTGCTACGCAGGCGTCCTGCGGCATGGTCGTTGGGCCTGAATCTGTCAGGTCGGGCGACGCCGGCACGGCGCGGCGGCCGCACGATGGCGCCGGCGGCCCCGAAGCCAGCTCGGGCCTGCCGCTGAAGACGGGGCGCCTCCCCCCCGGGCCCGCCGGCCCGGAACACACACCTCCATGGCGACAGGCCAGCGGCGCGTAGTGGCGGCCCCAGGCGGGCGGCCGCGAACAGGTCCATGACAGGCCCGCGGTCGTGCCCCTGAACCTCCCTGCTTACTGTGCAGCCGCAGCCTTCAGGCCACCAGCAGGCCGCCCTCCTCCACACCCAGCCTCACCATGACCAGCGCGCCGTCGCCCTCCTCCGCCGGGGATCCGCTGCCGCCGGGTCCAGCCGCAGACGAAGCCACGGCCACCGCCGCGGCCAAACGCGCCCAGCTGACCGTGCTCACCGGACCGAGCGGCGTCGGCAAGGGCACCCTGGTGCAGCTACTGCTGGAACGCCATCCCCGCATCTGGCTGTCGGTGTCGGCCACGACCCGGGCGCCCCGGCCGGGGGAGGACGAGGGCCGCAGCTATTTCTTCCTGTCGCGGCCGGCCTTCGAGGAGCGGGTGGCGGCGGCGGGGCTGCTGGAGTGGGCCGAGTTCGCCGGCAACCTCTACGGCACGCCGCGGCAGCCGGTGGAACAACAGCTGGCAGCCGGCCGGCCGGTGCTGCTGGAGATCGAACTGGAAGGCGCCCGCCAGGTGCGACGCAGTTTCCCCTCCGCCTTTCAGGTGTTCCTGGAGCCGCCCTCCTTCGAGGAGCTGGAACGTCGCATCCGCGGCCGCGGCACCGACAGCGAGGAGGCGATCAGCCGGCGGCTGCAGCGGGCGCAGCAGGAGCTGGCGGCAGCCGCCGAGTTCGATGCCCGCCTGGTGAACGGCGATCTCCAGACCGCCCTGGCGCAGCTGGAGCAGCTGATGGGCCTCAAGGCCTGAGTCCGCCAGGCCTGCCCCAACCAATCCTGGTACTCAAGAGCAGCTGGCCATCAAAAAGGCCCCTGTCGGGGCCATTTGCTGATGGTGATCAGCCTTGGATGTTCCGCGCCGTTCTTCAGAGGGGGTGGAACAGGAGATCGGGATAGAAACGGTTGAACTCGATCATGATGCCGGCGGTGATCGTGAACCAGATGGCGGCGAACACCGGAGCGGTGGTGAGGAACTTCTTCATGGAATCAGTGAGGGGTGAGGAGCAGGCGTTCGCCGCATCAGGAAAGGCGGCGAGGCGTCAGCGATCAGCGCGGCGAGACAGTGATCTTGCTGTCGGATTCGGTGAGCTTGCCGCTGGTGAGCTCCTTGAAGGCAGCCAGGGGCCAGGTGGCGGAAGCGATGGTGGCCTTCAGCGCCACAGGCAGATCGATCTGGATCTCATGCATCGTGGCGTCCTTGCGACCGGCGACGGCCTGCAGGTAGCCGCGGCCGGCCCAGCCGATGCAACCGGCGATATAGAGGAACGCAATGCCCGGGATGATGAAGTCACCGGCATGGCTCCAGCGGCCGTCCACGATCAGGTGGGGCAGGCCATCGGTGCCGCAGAGGGCCTGGCTATACATCTCGAAGCGGGCCTTGGCCTGGGGGGTGCTGGCCGTGGCGGCACGCTGCTGGAAGCGGGCGCTCTCTGAGCAGGGGGTGAGCCCACCGATCTCGGCATGGGCCGTCGAGGCGAAGCCGAAGATCAGAAAGGCGGAGAGAAGAACGGCGAAAAGACGGCGCATGGAGGGAGGCCGGTATGGAGGGCTGCCGCAAGGGCAGGATGTCACTAGCGGACAGTAAGGGGGCCGTTCCAGGGCCATGTCCACCGTTCTTGCCCTCGAAACAAGTTGTGACGAGTCCGCCGCGGCGATTGTGCGCGACGGCCGGGTGCTCGCCAGCGCCATCGCCTCCCAGGTCGAGGAGCACGCCCGCTGGGGTGGCGTGGTGCCGGAGATCGCCTCCCGGCGGCACCTCGAGGCCCTGCCGGGCCTGATCGCCCAGGTGCAGGCCGAGAGCGGCGTGGCCCTGGCCAGCCTCGATGCCGTGGCGGCCACGGTGGCCCCGGGGCTGGTGGGGGCCTTGCTGGTGGCCTCGGTGACGGCCCGCACCCTGGCGCGCCTGCATGGGCTGCCGTTTCTGGGCATCCATCACCTGGAGGGGCATCTGTGTTCGGCCGCCCTGGCGGGCGCCCTGCCGGCGGGGCCGCACCTGGTGCTACTGGTGAGCGGCGGCCACACCGAACTGGTGCGGGTGGAGGCCGCCGGCGTGTACCGCCGCCTGGGCCGCAGCCACGACGATGCCGCCGGCGAATGCTTCGACAAGGTGGCGCGGTTGCTGGGCCTGGGCTACCCGGGCGGACCGGCGATTCAGGCGGCCGCTGCCGCGGGGGATCCAGGCCGCTTCCGGCTGCCCAAGGGGCGGGTGTCGCGGCCCGAGGGCGGCTTCCATCCCTACGACTTCAGCTTCAGCGGCCTCAAGACGGCGATGCTGCGCCAGGTGGAGGCCCTGCGCCAGCAGCCGGAGCCGTTTCCCCTGGCCGATCTGGCCGCCAGCTTCGAGCAGGTGGTGGCGGAGGTGCTGGTGGAGCGCAGCTGTCGCTGTGCCGTGGATCAGGGCCTCAGCGATCTGGTGCTGGTAGGCGGCGCGGCGGCCAACCGACGCCTGCGCACCCTGCTGGCGGCCCGCTGCCAGCGCGATGGCCTGCGCAGCCAGGTGGCCCCCCTGGCCTGGTGCACCGACAACGCCGCGATGATCGCCCTGGCGGCGGAGCGCCGGTTGCAGGCCGGCTGCCGCAGCCCGCTCGATCTGGGGGTGGCGGCGCGGCTGCCACTGGAAGAGGCGGATCGTCTCTACGACGACCGGGCCTGCTTCTGAAAGTCGTTAGGGTTGCGCCAGCCTTCCGGCCCGTTCTCCGGAGAGTTCCTCTCCCGGGCCTACCGCAGCGGCGGCCCCGTGCCACCCCTGCGCCTGTCTCCGGCACCGCCGCACCCGCTCACCCGCACCGCCGCACCATGACCCAGGCGAACGATCTGCCGCCCTCCTCCGAGCCCGAACTGGTCTCCCAGGAGGAGCTCAACGCCTGGCGGCGCGGTTTCACGCCCCAGGCCGAGATCTGGAACGGCCGCCTGGCGATGCTCGGCCTCTCGGTGGGGCTGGGGGTGCTGCTGCTGGCCCGCTGGGCCTCGGGGCTGCACGCCTGACGGTGCATGCCTGAAAGTGGTGGCCGCCCCGCCGGCGATCAGACGCGCCCCCGCAGCCGCTGCGCCAGTTCGCCGGGCTTGCTGCTCTGCGCCAGGGCATCGTCGGCGGCGACGCGCCCGGCTTCGACCAGGGCCGCCAGGGCCTGATTGCTGGTCTGCATGCCATCGAAGGTGCTGCGCACCATGATCTCCTCGATCTCATCGAGGGCACCGCGCTGGATGTAATCGCGGCAGGCATCGGTGTTCACGAACAGATCGTGATAGCCGCAGCGCTTGCCATCGGTGGTCTTCACCAGCCCCTGGGACACCACCGCCAGCAGCGTTTCGGAGACGGCGCGGCGGATCTGCTCCTGCTCATCGGGCTTGAACATGCCGAGGATGCGCTCCACCGTGCGCACGGCCGAATTGGTATGCAGGGTGCCGAACACCAGGTGGCCGGTCTGGGAGGCCTCAATCGCCGTGCTGAGTGTTTCCTGATCGCGGATCTCACCGATCAGGATCACATCGGGATCTTCGCGCAGGGCAGCGCGCAGGGCATTGGCGAACAGGCGCGTGTGCTGGTGCACCTCCCGCTGGCGAATCAGGGACATGCGGCTCTGATGCACGAATTCGATCGGATTCTCAATCGTGAGGATATGGCGTTTCATTGTGCGATTGATGTGATCGATCATCGCCGCCAGCGTCGTGCTCTTGCCCGAGCCCGTTGGGCCGGTGACCAGCAGCATCCCCTTGGGGCGCTCCGCCAGCTGCCCCAGAATCGGCGGCAGATCCAGCTCCTGCATCGTCATGATCTTCTGCGGGATCAGGCGCAGCACCATCGCCGGACCGCGCAGCGAATCGAGCAGATTGATGCGCACGCGCACGAAGCCGAAGTCGTAGGCGCCGTCGTATTCCTTGTCGCGCAGGAAGGAATCGATCTCATTGGGCGACAGCATCTCCCGCACCCAGTCGCGGAAGCGGATGCTGTCGGTCACCGGCCAGTCGGTGCGGTTGATGTCGCCGCGATCGCGGAAGCAGGGCTGCTCGCCGACGCCGATGTGGATGTCGGAATATTTGCGCTCATGGGCCAGCGCCACGATCTCGCGCAGGGTCTGGGGGCCACCCTCCTCGCCGGGCGCGGCGGCCGACTGGCCGGGCAGCACCTCCGGCGCCACGGCGATGGCCGGCGGCGGCTGGGGCGGAGGCGGAGGAGGCGCTGCGGTGCCGACGGGTCCGAAGGGCAGTTCCGCCATGGTGGCCGGGGGTGCTCTGGGGGCCCCAATGCTGGCACCATCATCAGAATCCGGGGGTAGTCCTGCCGGCGCGCAGCCCGGACCAGCCTGAAATCGGTGCCTCTGGGACCATCCGTGCCCCTGGGATCCGTGCCTAGGATCAGCCCGGCGCAAGCCGTTCGCGCTGCTCCTGCTCGGCGTCGCCTGCCCTCCGCTCCCTCTCTGCTCCCCTCTCCGGTGGATTCAGCCCCTGCCGCCGCCGGCGGCGCCATCCGCGCCGATACGCCACTGGTCACGATCGTGCTGGGCACCCGGCCGGAGGCGATCAAGCTCGCACCGGTGATCCGCGCCTTCAAGCAGGACACCGGCTTCCGCTGTCGCGTGGTGCTCACCGGCCAGCACCGCGAGATGGTGAGCCAGGTGATGCAGCTGTTCGGCCTGACAGCCGATCACGACCTGGCGCTGATGGCGCCGCAGCAGACCCTCACCCACATCACCTGCACGGCACTGGAAGGCCTGAGGCGGGAGTTCGGCGAGCATCGCCCCGCTCTGGTGCTGGTGCAGGGCGACACCACCACCGCCTTTGCTGCCGCCCTGGCCGCCTTCTACGAACAGATCCCGGTGGGGCATGTGGAGGCGGGCCTGCGCACCTACAACCTGCTCGATCCCTTCCCGGAGGAGGCCAACCGGCGCCTGATCTCCCAGCTGGCCCAGCTGCACTTCGCCCCCACCGAGCGCTCCGCCGCCAACTGCCGCGCCTCCGGGGTGGTGGGTGAGATCCTCACCACCGGCAACACGGTGATCGATGCGTTGCTGCTGATGGCGGCGCAGGCGCCGGCCTATGAGCTGCCCGGCCTCGACTGGCAGCGCCAGCGGGTGATCCTGGCCACGGTGCATCGCCGCGAGAACTGGGGCGATCGGCTCCAGCAGATCGGTGCCGGCTTCCTGGAGCTGCTGCAGCGCTTTCCCGATACGGCCCTGCTGCTGCCGCTGCACCGCAACCCCACCGTGCGCGAGCCGCTGCAGGCCCTGCTGGGCGACCACCCGCGCGCCTTCCTCACCGAACCGCTCGACTACGACCAGCTGGTGGCGGCGATGCGGGGCGCCACGCTGGTGCTCACCGATTCCGGCGGCCTGCAGGAGGAGGCTCCGGCCCTGGGCAAGCCGGTGCTGGTGCTGCGACGCACCACCGAGCGCCCCGAGGCGGTGGAGGCCGGCACAGCGCAGCTGATCGGCACCGACAGCAGCGCGATCGTGCGCGAAGCCTCGCGACTGCTGGAGGATCCCGAGGCCTATCAGGCCATGGCCCGCGCCCACAACCCCTTCGGCGACGGTCACGCCAGCGAGCGGATCGTGGCGGCAGCGCGGCGATTCCTGGGGGTGCAGGAGCGCTGAGCGCCGCAACCTGAAGGCGCCGACCCGCTGCAGGCCTGAACCTCCACCTCACCGGCAGCCATCTCACCGGTAGCCACCGGATGGGCGAGCAGCGGATGGAAGCGCACCGGATGGCAAGACGGCACCAGCGGCCCGCCGGACGGCAGGCCAGCCGCGCTCAGCTCTTCTCCTTGCGCTTCTTCGCCCAGGGGGGCAGATCGATGAACACGCGGCTGTCGGGATCGAGGCCGCTCAGGATCTGGGTGTCGCGACCGCTGCTGGCGCCCAGTTCCACCGGTCGGAACGTGGGCTGCTGATCGCGGCCCACCACCAGCACGCCCGGGCGCCCCTCTTCGGTGACGATCGCCACGGTGGGCACCAGGGTGCGGGCCTGCAGCACACCGGTGCGGAAGTCGACGTCGGCGCTCATGCCGATGCGCAGTTCCGGCGCCGGCTCCACCAGGGCCAGCTTCACCTCAAAGGACGTGACGTTATTGGTTTTGACCGCACGCGGTGCGATCTGCCGCACCCGCGCTGGGAAGCGACGATCGGGGAATGAATCGACCCGCACCGTGGCCGGCATCCCGAGCCGCAGCCGGCCGATGTCGCTCTCAGGCACCTTGGCCACCACCTCAAGGCCGCGCGCCACCTCCACGATCGAGGAACTGGTGGCCCCCAGGGTGCTCGAGGCACTGGTGGTGGGGGTGACGAAGGCACCGGGATCGGCGTAACGCTGGCTGATCACACCGGTGAACGGGGCGCGCACCACCAGCTCCTCCCGCTCCACCTGCAGCTGCGACAGCCGCTCAGCCGCCGCCCGCACCGCCATCGCCTTCACCTGCTCGTCGGCGCGGAAACGGGTGATGTCGCTGCGGCTGATCGCGCCCTGGCGATAAAGGGGTTCGTTGAACCGCAGCTCACTGCGGCTGCGGGCCAGTTCGGCCTCGGCCGAGCGCAGATTCGCCTGCAGCTCCTGGAGCCGATCGCGCAGGTTGCCGCTGTCCATCCGGCCCAGGGCCTGGCCGGCCTGCACCCGATCTCCCTCCTCCACCACCAGGGCCTCCAGCACCCCCTGGCGCTTGGGGCTGACGTTGACCCGCAGCTCCGCATCCAGTTCACCGCTGGCGGAGATCACGCCGGGCAGCTCACCGGAGCGCGCCACCACGGTGAACGGCGTGATGTCGCGGCGCACAGCAGCCCGCTGGCGCTGCCACAGGCCCAGGCTGGCGAGCAGCACCGCCGCCACCAGCAGGCCGATCCAGAGGGGGCGGCGACGCCGGCGCCGGGGCAGCAGCCGCACGGGGACCGGCGAGGCCACAGGAGGAGTGGCCGCAGCCGGATCGGGCGGCGAACCGGCGGTGGCGGCCGGATCGGGAGGGGAGGGACGCAGGGGGGACAGGGCGGTGATGGCTCGATCCGATGCTGTTACAAATTGTCGCCGGTCAGCGCCCTGAGTGGGCCCGATCGGGTGCCCCCTAGATTCCGGCCATGCTCAAAGCCGGAATCGTCGGGCTGCCCAACGTGGGCAAGTCGACCCTGTTCAACGCCCTGGTGGCCAACGCCCAGGCCCAGGCCGCCAACTTCCCCTTCTGCACGATCGAACCGAACACCGGCGTGGTGGCGGTGCCCGATCCGCGCCTGCAGCAGCTCAGCGCCCTGAGCCGCAGCAAGGAGATCATCCCGACGCGGGTGGAGTTCGTCGACATCGCCGGCCTGGTGAAGGGGGCCAGCCAGGGCGAAGGCCTGGGCAACAAGTTCCTGGCCAACATCCGCGAGGTCGACGCCATCGTGCACGTGGTGCGCTGCTTCGAGGACGACGACGTGATCCACGTGTCGGGCTCGGTGGATCCGCTGCGCGACGCTGAGGTGATCAACCTGGAGCTGGGCCTGGCCGATCTCTCCCAGGTGGAGAAGCGGCGCGAGCGTCTCAAGAAGCAGGTGCGCACCAGCAAGGAAGCCCAGGCCGAGGACGCCGCGCTGGAGCGCATCCAGGCGGTGCTGGAGCAGGGCGGTGCCGCCCGCAGCGTGACGCTCACGGATGAGGAAGCGGTGTTCGTGAAGCCGCTGGGCCTGCTCACCGCCAAGCCGATCATCTACGCCACCAACGTCAGCGAGGACGACCTCGCGGAGGGCAACGCCTTCTGCACGGCGGTGGAGGGCCTGGCCGCCAAGGAAGGCGCGGCGACGGTGCGGATCTCGGCCCAGGTGGAGGCCGAACTGATCGAGCTGCCCGAGGAGGAGCGCGGCGAGTTCCTGGCGGGGCTGGGTGTGGAGGAGGGCGGCCTGCAGAGCCTGATCCGCGCCACCTACACGCTGCTGGGCCTGCGCACCTACTTCACCACCGGCGAGAAGGAAACGCGCGCCTGGACAATCCGCGCCGGCATGAGCGCCCCCCAGGCCGCCGGTGTGATCCACACCGATTTCGAGCGCGGCTTCATCCGCGCCCAGACGATCGGCTGGCAGCAGCTGCTCGAGGC
>JBJTQH010000005.1:0-6502 GCA_046075505.1 Cyanobium sp.
CGGCAGTCAGTGATCATGGGGGTGAGTTCGGGGATCGGCCGGCCCGAAGTGGAGGCCGAGCTGCCGCGCCGCGATCAGCTGCCGAACGAAAACTACCGTGCCAATGCCACATTAAAGGTCTTCCCAAAGGAGGTGAGCGAGGTGCCGAGGCGGGGTCCCCAGTTGTTTGTGAGCCGGGCCAACGCCGGGCTGGTGGTGTACCTCTTCGAGAACGAGGTGCCTGAAATTCAGGAGGGTTCCGTGCGGATCGTGGCGGTGGCGCGCGAGGCCAATCCCCCCTCCCGTTCCGTCGGTCCGCGCACCAAGGTGGCTGTCGACAGCGTCGAGCGGGAGGTGGATCCGGTGGGGGCCTGCATCGGCGCCCGTGGTTCACGCATCCAGCAGGTGGTGAACGAGCTGCGCGGCGAGAAGATCGACGTGATCCGCTGGTCGGCCGATCCGGGTCAGTACATCGCCAATTCGCTCAGCCCGGCACGGGTGGAGATGGTGCGGCTGGTGGATCCAGAGGGCCATCACGCCCACGTGCTGGTGCCGCCCGATCAGCTCAGCCTGGCGATCGGCCGCGAGGGGCAGAACGTGCGCCTGGCCGCCCGCCTCACCGGCTGGAAGATCGACATCAAGAATGCCGGCGAATACGATCAGGCCAGCGAAGACAGAACGGTGGCGGCCCTGATCGCCCAACGCCAGGAGGAGGAAGCCCTGCAAGCGGAGGCCGAGGCGCGGCTGGCCGCCGAGCAGGCGGCTCGGGCCGAGGAGGATGCGCGCCTGCGAGAGCTCTATCCCCTGCCCGAAGACGAGGAGGAGGGCCTCGAGCTGGATGCAGAGGAGGCCGACGATCGCGCCCCAGAGGCCGCGGCGAGCGAGGCCGAAGGTGATGAAAGCGACACCGCTGCCGAAGCCGGCGGCGCGGATGCCGGCGAACCCGGCGAACCCGAGGACGATGACGCGACAGCGGACGCCTCCCGGTGAGCAGCACGCCTCGACCGGTCCTGCGACGCTGCGTCGCCTGCCGCACCGTGCAGGACCGGCGCGGGCTCTGGCGGGTGGTGCGCGAGGACCGGGCCAAGCTGGTGCTCGATACCGGCATGGGTCGCTCGGCCTACCTGTGCCCGACCCTCGCCTGCCTAGAGGAGGCCCGCCGCCGCAAACGGCTGCAGAAGGGCCTGCGCTGCCCCGTACCCGACTCGGTTTTCGACACCTTCCGCGCCCGGCTCAGCAACGGCGGTGGCGCATGCGCTGAGGCAAGATGATCGTTGGCCGTCGTGTGCGGGCGGCCCGGTGGCATGGACGGTGCCCCGACCGGCGCTCCTTCGTGGGTTCCGGGAGGAGGTGAGCCGCAGCCCCGCCCCATTGGAGACCTGAATGACCAGCAGCGGCAAAGTCAGAATTTACGAGCTGTCCCGGGATCTGGGACTGGACAACAAGGACGTGCTCGACGCCGCCGAAAAGCTGTCCATCGCGGTGCGGAGCCACAGCAGCTCGATCAGCGATGACGAAGCCGCCCGCATCCGTGCAGCCCTGGTCAGCTCCAGCCCCGCCGCCACGGCCCAGCCACCGGCCGGTCGGACGATTCTTTCGGTGAAGAAGGCCAGCGGCGACGGCAGCCCGGCGGCCGAAGGCCAGCCATCCCGCCCCGCGGCTCCGGCCCGGCCCACCCCGCCACAGGCGGGAACCCCGGCAGCTCCTGCGCCGCCGGCTCGCCCGCTGGCGGCGCCAGCGCGGCCGCTGCCCCCCGCAGGTGGCCGCGCCGCCAGCTCGGAGCCGAACCGCCCGAGCGCGGCCCCTCCAGCCGCAGCCGGCAGCAAGCGCCCCAGCCCGGCCCGGCCTGGCACCGCACCGGCCCGCGCCAGCAGCGAACCCCGCCCACAACCTCCCGCCCGCCCGCCGGTGGTGATCCAGCCCAAGGCTGTTGCTCAGCAAACCGCTGTTGCTCAGCAAACGGCTGTTGCTCAGCAGGCGCCGGCCGGCTCCGCAGCAGCAGCGGGCCAGGCCATCACCGCGCCGCCGGCGAAGCCGGCTGCTCGCCCCGCAGCCGCGCCCGAACGCCCTGCAGCAGCCCCGGCGCGCCCGGCCGCACCGCCGGCACGCCCGGGTGCGGCCCCGGCCAAACCACGGGTCACCCCTGCCCGGGCCGAAGAAGCCCCCGCCGCGCCGGTGCCGCCGCCGCCCCGCCCCCCGGCGGCAGCCCGTCCGGCCGTTCCGGCTCGCCCCCCCGCGGCTCCCGCCCGGCCGGCCGCTCCCCGCAGCGCCGCCGCACCGGGCCAGCCTCCCGCCCGAGCCGGTGGCCCCACGATCACGCGCCTGCCCCAGGCACCCCAGCGCGGTGGTTCGCCGGCCCGTCCCGCCGCTCCCCGCCCGGGCGCCCCGGCCGGCCGACCCCAGCTGGTGGGGCGTCCCCAGCCCGCAGCAAGCCCCGCCGCCGCCAGCGGCGGCAGCAGCCGGCCGACCCCACCGGTCTCCCGGCCCCAGCGCCCCAGCGCCCAGCCGCCCGGACGCCCCACCCCTCCCGGGCGCCCGGCAGCCCCCTCATCCCGGCCCGCCGCCAGCGGTGGACGTCCGGGGGCCACGCCTCTGGAGCTGGTCGGCAAGCCGATCCGCCGCGATGCCGCCGGCCCGGGTACCCCGACGGCCGGTCGTCCCGCCGCTCCGGGGCGTCCCGGCATGCCCAGCGGCATGCGCAAGCCGATGGCCCCGGGCGAGCTGATGCAACTGCAGAAGCCTGTGGGCCGGCCGATGGCCGCACCACCGCGGCGTCCCACCGAAGCTGGCGCCGACACCCCGGCCCGCGAAGGGGAAGCCGTCGTGCGCCCCACGGCCACCGCGCCGCGGCGCCCCGGTTTCCGCCCGCCCCAGGCACCCACCGGTCCCACCCGCGCCCGTCGCCCCGACTGGGATGACAGCGCCAAGCTGGAGGCGCTGCGCAGCCGCACGCCGCAGAAGCAGCGGCAGAAGGTGCACATCATCGGCGAGAACGATGATGCGCTCACCGCGGAAACCGGCGGCTACGCCGGCGAGCAGGAGGCGGTGGTGCTCCAGGCCAGCCTGGCCCGCCCCGCGAAGCCCAAGCCGAGCGCAGCCGGCAGCAGCAAGCCCTCGGTGGCTGTGCGCAAGCGCCGCAAGGAAACCACCCGTCAGCGCCAGCGCCGCCGCGCGATGGAACTGCGGGCGGCACGGGAACTCAAGGCCCAGCGCCCCGAGATGCTGGTGGTGCCCGAGGGCAACCTCACGGTGCAGGAGCTGGCCGACCGCCTCGGGGTCGAAAGCTCGGAGATCATCAAATCCCTGTTCTTCAAGGGGATCATCGCCACGGTCACCCAGACCCTCGACCTGCCGACGATCGAGACCGTCTCCGACGAGTTCGGGGTGCCGGTACTCGAGGACGACGTGCAGGCCGCTGCCGCCAAGACGGTGGAGATGATCGAGGAGAGCGATCTGCAGCACCTGATCCGCCGCCCACCGGTCGTCACCGTCATGGGTCACGTCGACCACGGCAAGACCAGCCTGCTGGATGCGATCCGCAAGACCCGCGTCGCTGCCGGCGAAGCCGGGGGCATCACCCAGCACATCGGCGCTTATCAGGTGGAGGTGCCCCATGGCGGATCCACCAGCCGCATCACCTTCCTGGACACCCCGGGCCACGAGGCCTTCACCGCGATGCGGGCCCGCGGCACCAAGGTCACCGACATCGCCGTGCTGGTGGTTGCCGCCGATGACGGCGTGTGCCCCCAGACCCTGGAGGCGATCAGCCATGCCCGTGCCGCCGAGGTGCCGATCGTGGTGGCGATCAACAAGATCGACAAGGAGGGTGCACAGCCCGATCGGGTGAAACAGGAACTCTCCGGCCTCGAGCTGGTGCCGGAGGACTGGGGCGGCAGCACCGTGATGGTGCCGGTGAGTGCCATCAAGGGCGAGAACATCGACCAGCTGCTGGAGATGATCCTGCTGGTGAGCGATGTCGAGGATCTCAAGGCCAACCCTGACCGGATGGCCCGCGGCACCGTGATCGAAGCCCACCTCGACAAGGCCAAGGGGCCGGTGGCCACCCTGCTGATCCAGAACGGCACCCTGCGCGCCGGCAATGTGCTCGCCGCCGGCCCGATCCTGGGCAAGGTACGCGCCATGGTCGACGACACCGGCAAGCGGGTCAAGGAGGCAGGCCCATCGGCCGCCGTCGAGGCTCTCGGCTTCAGCGAGGTGCCCACGGCCGGTGACGAATTCGAGGTCTATGCCGATGAGAAATCGGCCCGTGCCGTCGTCGGCGATCGCGCCTCCGAAGCCCGCGCCACCCGTCTGGCCCAGCAGATGGCCTCCCGCCGCGTCTCCCTGGCCTCGATGTCGGGTCAGGCCAGCGAGGGCGAACTCAAGGAGCTCAACCTCATCCTCAAGGCCGATGTGCAGGGCAGTGTCGAGGCGATCCTCGGCGCGCTCGAGCAGTTGCCCCAGGAGGAGGTGCAGGTGCGCGTGCTGCTCTCCGCCCCGGGCGAGATCACAGAAACCGATGTCGATCTGGCCGCCGCCTCCGGGGCGGTGATCATCGGCTTCAACACCTCGATGGCACCGGGAGCCCGACGGGCCGCCGATGCCACCGGCGTCGATGTGCGCGATTACGAGGTGATCTACAAACTGCTCGAAGACATCCAGATGGCCATGGAAGGCCTGCTGGAACCCGAGCTGGTGGAGGATCCCCTCGGAGAGGCCGAGGTGCGGGCGGTGTTCACGATCGGCAAGAACGCTGTGGCCGGCTGCTACGTCACCAGTGGCAAGCTGCAGCGCAACTGCAAGATCCGCGTCCATCGCGGCAAGGAGAAGGTCTACGAAGGCGATCTCGACTCCTTGCGCCGCAACAAGGATGACGTCAAGGAGGTGGCCACCGGTTTCGAGTGCGGCATCGGCTGCGACCGCTTCAATTCCTGGAAGGACGGGGATCGGATCGAGGCCTATCGCCTCATCACCCAGCGCCGCACCCTCAGCAGCTGATCCCCTCCGCCGTTTCTCCCCCGCAGGCCATGCCAGCCCGCAGCGAACCACTGCTCTGGGTCCAGCTGATCGGTGGGGGAGCCTTGCCCCTGGAGGCCCTGCTGCTACTGCTGGTTCTCGCCGGCGGTGATCCCGGGCCCGTACCGGCTCTGGAACGGTTGCTGTGCTGGGCTCTGGGGGGCGTGGTTCCGGCGCTGGTGTTGTGGCATCGCCCTGCAGATGTCTGGTCGCTGCTGCTGCTGCAGACGCCGCTGCGGGCCCGTCGCCCCCTGCAACAGAAGCTCAGTCGGCTGCAGGACAACCCGGGCTTACGAATCGCCTTGGCCATCGGCAGCGCATTGACCCTGCCGCTGCTCTGGTGGCTGGATGAGCATGCGGCGATCGCCACTCCGATTTCCCCCCTGGCCGAGACGCCCAGGCTGGTGGAACTGCTGCTCGCTTCCGCCCTGCTGGCGGTGATGGTGTGGCAATGGCAGCAGCTGCTGCAGGCCTTCTGGCTGCTGAGCCGCACCGACCAGGATCTCGAGGCCGTCCGTCCCCTCAGCCTGTCAGAGCTGGAGGAGCAGCGGCTCAGCCTCGGACTGCCTCTGCTGCTGCTCGATCCACTCAGCAACGGCGCTCCCCCCCCTGCCGGCAGCTCCCCAGGGGCCAGGCCCAGGGCCGCCACCACGGATGCCCGCGCCAACGCAGCCATCGATGCCGCCGCAGAGCCCCAAACGGATGCCGCCGCCGATGCCGCCTCGCCAGCACCGCTGGCAGAGCCCCCGGAGGCGGAGACCTGAATGGGCCCCAGCTGCCGATCCGCCTCCGATCGGCGGCGAGCCGCTGAAGAACGGCCCCCAGCTGGGCAGCGGCAACAGGAGGACAAGGCTGCGGCGGCCCGGGGCAGCGCTCAGCGGCTCTCGTCACGACGCCGATCCACCGCCAGCAGCCCACCGCAGATCAACAGGGCCACGCACTGAATCAACAGATCATCAGGGGCGACCACACCACCGGCGGACCAGCGCATCGCCATCGTGGCCAGTCCCAGGGCGGCCGAGGCCGTCAGAGCCAGCCACAGGGCTCGCCGCAGACCTCGCCAGGGGGTGCGGGATTCCTCAAGCAGACGCTGGCGCAGAGCCGGATCCAGGCGTGAGACACTCCCCTTGCCAGAAGCGGAAGACGACGATCCGGAGCGATCCGGAGGGACAGAGGCGGGCATCGGCGCGGGCGATCGCTGGCAGAGGGGGGTCTGGATGCTACGTTCGCCTGGTTGCCGGTGTAGCTCAGCGGTAGAGCAACTGATTCGTAATCAGTAGGTCGCAGGTTCAAATCCAGTCACCGGCTTTCTCGACCCACCACTCCACCATCCAGGAGGTCACGCCCTGACTGACCGACACATCCCACTCACGAGACCGCTAGTTGCGGCGTCTGATGGAGCGGTAATCGCGGTGGCAGCTCAATCCTTGAGAACCAGGTTTCCGCCTTTTTCTCTCTGCTCCTGCGGCTTGGGATGCAGGGTTCGAGCGCCCGAATCGGGATCGGC
>JBJTQH010000006.1:0-6437 GCA_046075505.1 Cyanobium sp.
CGTACTCCCAGGCGCGCTCCAGCCGCTTCTTGAAGCGGTAGCCGTTGATCAGCTCCATCCACTGCTCCACCCACCAGGGCTGCTGGCCCAGGCCCTGATCGCCCAGCTGGGTGGTGATGGCGTTGTGGTTGCCGGGGGTGATGGTCATGGCGTCAGTCCTCGCTGAGGGTCACCAGGTCCTTGAGCTGGCGCACGTCCATGCCGCCGAGCCAGTCTTCGCCGGAGCCGACGATGTCTTCGGCCAGCTTGGATTTCTCCTTGATCATGCGGTCGATGCGCTCCTCCACGGAGCCGCTGGTGATGAACTTGTGCACCAGCACGCGGTTCTGCTGGCCGATGCGATAGGCGCGGTCGGTGGCCTGGTTCTCCACGGCGGGGTTCCACCAGCGGTCGATGTGGAACACGTGGCTGGCGCGGGTGAGGTTGAGGCCCACGCCGCCGGCCTTGAGCGAGAGCAGGAACAGCTGCGGGCCGCGCGGGTCGTCCTGGAAGCGATCCACCATCGCCTGGCGTTCGGACTTGCTGGTGTTGCCGTAGAGGAACGGCACCTCCTGGCGCCATTTGCGCTCGAGGTGCGCCTTGAGCAGGTGCCCCCATTCGGCGAACTGAGTGAACAGCAGCGCCCGATCGCCCGCCTCGATCAACTCCTCGAGGATCTCTTCGAGCCGCTGCACCTTGGCGCTGCGTGCGGCGAACTCCTTGTAGAAGGTTGCATCGCCATTCGCCGGCTCCTGTTTGAGCGCCAGGGCGGGATGATTGCAGATCTGCTTGAGGCGGGTGAGCAGTGCCAGCACCTGGCCGTGCTTCTGCCCCAGCGGTGCGCGGGCGATCGCCTCGAGGCTCTCATCCACGGTGCGGCGATAAAGCTTCACCTGTTCCGCCGACAGCCCCACCCACTCCTTCAGCTCCACCTTCTCGGGCAGGTCGGAGATAATCGATTGATCGGTCTTGAGGCGCCGCAGGATGAACGGCCCGACGCGGGCCTTGAGGTCGCGCAGGGAGCTCATGTCGCCATAACGTTCGATCGGCAGGCGATAGCGCTGACGGAAGAATGGTTCATCGCCAAGCACACGCGGATTCAGGAAATCCATCAGCGCCCACAGTTCACTCACCCGGTTTTCCACCGGCGTGCCGGTGAGGGCGATGCGGAAGCGTCCCTCCCGGCCGGGACGGCCCAGATCGCGGGCGGCCATCGATTGCTTGGCGGCTGGATTCTTGATCGCCTGCGCTTCATCGATCACCACCCCCTGCCAGTTGATCGTCTCCAGCAGTTCGCTGTCCCGTTGCAGCAGGCCATAGCTGGTGAGCACCAGATCCACCCCGTCGAGCGCCTGGCGCAGGGCCGCTTCGCTGGCGGGACGACGCGGGCCGTAGTGCTCGCGCACCACCACCTCCGGCGTGAAGGCCGCCGCCTCCCGTTTCCAGTTGGTGAGCACCGAGGTGGGCGCCACCAGCAGCACCGGTCGCCGCAGTTCCTGTTCCGCCTTCAGGTGCTGCAGGAAGGCCAGCAGCTGGATCGTCTTGCCCAGACCCATGTCATCAGCCAGGCAGGCCCCCTGATCGAAGCGATGCAGGAAGGCCAGCCAGCCCAGGCCGCGCTCCTGGTAAGGCCGCAGCTGACCGGCGAAGCCCGGCGGTGCCGGCAGCGGATCGGGGGCCTTCTGCTGGTGGTATTGCTCCAGCACCGCCTGAAGCCGTGGGCCGGCGATGAACTGATGCACCGGCAGCCGCATCAGCGTTTCGCCTTCGGTGGCGGTGAGCCGTAGCGCATCATCGAGGCTCAGACCCGGTGCGGCGGCGCAGAAGCGTTCGGCATGGCGCAGATCGGTGGGGCGCAGCTCGATCCAGGCGCCCTTGTGCTGCACCAGCGGGCTGCGTTTGGCCGAAAGGCGCTCGAGATCCTTCAGCGTCAGGGTGACGCCGCCGATCATCAGCTCCAGGCGTGCCTCCAGGCTTTCGCCCAGGCTGAAACCCCGCGAGCGGCTGGGCAGTTCCGCCTCGATCGCCAGGCCCAGACGGCTGGCCAGACCACCGCTGAGGCTGGGTGGCAGCACCACCCCCACCCCCACATCCCGCAGCCGGGAGGCGGCGGTGCGCACCAGCACGAAGGCCTCCGCCGGGCTGAGCTGCATCGCTTCCGGGGCGGCCTTCTCCAGCCCCCGGCCCAGCGGTTCGAAGTCCTGCAGGGCCCGGCCCAGACCTTCAAGCAGCAGTTCACCCGGCTGCAGCACCTCCACTTCGCCGAGCTGCAGCGGTGCATCGCCCCGCGCCCAGACGCTGCCGGCCGGCAGCCGCAGGGCCGGATCGGCTTCGGCCTGCAGCGAGAAGCGCAGCTCCCACAGCTCCTCATCCGCCGGTGGTGTGAACAGCTCCAGACAGGCCCGCGCCGGCGCCACCCGGCCTGCCACCGCCTCGCGCCAGTGATGGGTGGCGATCTGCAGGCGTTCGAGCGCTTCCTCATCGAGGCTGAGCCGGCCCTGGCCGGGCCCGAGCGCCTTCTGCCAGGCCTCCAGCAGCGGATCGAGCGCTTCGCCCTGGGGGCGGAAGCCGGCGCGCAGCTGGCCATCGAGCAGCGCTTCCAGCAGGCTGGCCACCCGCAGCCGACCGCTGCCGGGACGCCGGCAGGACTGGGGGGCTTCGCCATAGGGTTCCACCGCCAGGGCGCAGCAGGCCACCTGAGGCAGACGTATCGCCAGCTCCTCCAGGCGGCGCCGGTCGCTTTCGCGGTTGAGCAGCGGCAGCCAGCGGGCGCGGCCCTCCTCCACCTGCGGCAGCCAGCGGCCGCGGCTGATCAGGCTCAGGGCCCAGCGCTGCACATGGGTCCACCAGCGCAGATCCTCGGCCAGGTCGGGCTGGCTGCCGGAGAGGGGCAGGGCGCTGAGCCACTCGGCCGCCGCACCGGGCTCCAGGGCCAGCCCATCGACCCGCCAGGGCCACCACAGCGTGTCGCGTGGCACGGGTTCACCGGCCTGCAGGGGCAGACCGCTCCAGGCGGCGGCGGCATGGCTGCGGCGGCCCCGTTGCACCTGGGTGCGGCTGGGCAGGGTGAGGGAGGCGCGGGCTGGTCGCAGCGCCTCCGACCAGAGGCCGTGGTCGTCGAGCCAGGTGGCCAGATCGTCTTCGTCGAGGCTGAAGGGATGGGGGGCGGCGATGCCGGCCTCCGGCTGCACCGGCTCCACGGCCCGCCAGGTATCGGCCCACAACAGCAGGCGTCCCCCGGGGCCATCGGGGGGGAACAGCCAGGTGGCATGCAGCAGGCTCATCCCAGGGACATCAGGGCCGGCGGGCCGACGGAACGCGTTGCGCCACCAGGCGCGATCCATGCAACAGCAGGGCGGCGCCGACCAGGGGCAGCCACGCACGGATCAGCTCCATCATCACAGCCGGCGCGACCGTGCGCAGCGCCGCCGGCAGTGGCAGCGCCTCCGGCCAGGGTGCGCCGGGGGGCAGGCCGAGGCTGTGGATGCCGCACACCGCCCCCACCAGCCCCGCCTGCAGATGGCTGTCGTCGGGATCGACCCGCTGCAGGTGGAAGGCCAGCAGGCCGTAGAACAGCCCGCAGCCGCCGGCCCGCAGCGCCGCTTCCAGCCCCAGGGGCAGCCCCAGAAGCAGGGCGGCCAGGCCGGCGGTGAGGGCCCAGGCGATCGAGCGCAGCCGCAGCTGCTGGCGGGAGGGCGCAGCGGCCAGGGGGTCGTTCATGCCGCAGCCCAGGGGCGGCCGGCCGCGGCAGCAGGCCCGGGAGCTGTGGCCGTGCCGGCGGGCCCTGCAGGGGCGGTGCGGATCCAGGCGATCATGGCGGCACGCGGTGCGCCCCAGTGTCCATGTCGTCCGCACCGTTGCACCAGCCCCCGGCGCGGATCCTGTACCTGCATGCCGGCCCGCACAAGACGGCCAGCACGTACCTGCAGGCGCGGCTGCAGGCCAACCGCCGCCGCCTGGAGGCCCGGGGCCTGCGCTACCCCACCCCCTGGCGTGAGGCCTCCCATCGCCACCTGGCGCGGCAGCTGCAGGCCGGCCGGCTGGAGGTGCTGGAGCTGCTGCTGCTGCGGCAGCGGCACTGGAGCGGCCAGGTGCTGCTCAGCGCCGAGCACTTCGCGCCGCTGCTCAGCGATCCCGAAGCCCTCGGCGGCCTGGCGGCCGTCAGCCGTCGCTCCGGCTTTGCCCTGCACGTGATCAGCTTTGTGCGGCCCCAGGCGGAGCTGCTCGATTCCTTCTATGCCCACGGGCTGGCCCGTCTGTATGGCGGCCCCACCTTTGCGGCCTATGTGCGCGCCCAGCTGGCCGGCCGACGCCCGCGCAGCCCGGCCCGGCGGCGCTGGATGCGGATGGCCCCCCTGGCGCTCGACTACGACCGGCGTTTTGCGCCGCTGCTGGCGGCCGGGGCGCCCCGCAGCAGCTTTCTGCCCTTTCGGCCCCGTCGCTGCGATCCGTTCCCGCAGCTGCTGCAGGTGCTCGGTCTGGCGGAGGGCGACTGGCGCCAGGCTCCCGCCGACCAGGCGAATGAACAGCTGGGGCGCCGCGGGCTGGGCCTGGCCTTTCTGCTCAACCAGAACCTCGATGGTCTGTCGCTGCCGCGGCAGCGGTTGATCGCCGACCACGGTCTGAATCGGCTGGTGGAGCGGATCCGCCGGCTGGCGCGCCGCCAGGGCTGGGTGGAGGATCGCTTCAGCGGTTGGCAGCAGCCGTTGCGGGAGCGGCTGCAGCGGCAGCTGGGAGCCAGCAACGACCGCTTTGCGCGCCGCGTCTGGGAGCAGGGCTGGCAGGAGGTGTTTCCGGCGGCCCCGCAGGTCGGCGATGGCCAGGGCGCGCTGCCGCTTGATGCGGAGCTGCAGGAGCTGGCGGCCAGCCTGTTCCGCGCCTATCGCAGCCGGCTGCCGGCGGCCCTGCGCTGATTCCCGGGGGCCTGGCCCGCTCCATAGGCTCCCGATCCGCATCCTGCCGCTGCACACACGGCAGATTCACACATTTCGAACCACGCACTTTCGAATCGCATGCTTTCGAACCATGCATTTTCGAATCACGCAATCCCGAATCGCACACTCTCTGGGATTGCGACTTTCGAATCATGCCTTTCGAGTCGGGTATTTTATGGTCACCTCTTCATCTGTTGCGGCATGGCGATGGTGGCGGAGATACCCCCAATCTGAGTGGCGCTGATCGACGCGATCGTGATGCGGGAAGCGATCGATCGGCCGCCCTTGATGGCGCCGTCTGATCTCAGGGCTGATCGCCCTCATGGCGACGTTCCAGGCCGTGGCTGTTCCGCTGGCCCGGCTGGCCCGGGGGCGTGCGCGATCATGGCCGCCTGAGCCGTTCCTGCGCCGCCCCATGCCCGCCCCTTCCGCCGTCAGCGCCCGTCGCCCCCGCAGCGGTGCCGAGATCCGCCGGGCCTTCCTCGACTTCTACGGCCAGCGGGATCACAAACGGATGGCCAGCGCCTCCTTGATTCCCGAGGACCCGACGGTGCTGCTCACCATCGCCGGCATGCTGCCGTTCAAGCCGGTGTTTCTCGGGCAGCAGCCGCGGCCGGCGGCGCGGGCCACCAGCAGCCAGAAGTGCATCCGCACCAACGACATCGAGAACGTGGGGCGCACGGCGCGGCACCATACGTTCTTTGAAATGCTCGGCAACTTCTCCTTTGGCGACTACTTCAAGGAGCAGGCGATCCAGTGGGCCTGGCAGTTGAGTACCGAGGTGTTCGGCCTGTCGCCGAAGAACCTGGTGGTGAGTGTATTCCGCGAGGATGAGGAGGCTGAGGCGATCTGGCGCGACGTGGTGGGGGTGAACCCGAAGCGCATCATCCGCATGGACGAGGCCGATAACTTCTGGGCCTCCGGCCCCACCGGACCCTGCGGCCCCTGCTCGGAGATCTACTACGACTTCAAGCCGGAACTGGGTGATGATGGCATCGATCTCGAAGACGACTCGCGCTTCATCGAGTTCTATAACCTCGTGTTCATGCAGTACAACCGCGACGCTGAGGGCAGCCTCACGCCGCTGGCCAACCGCAACATCGACACCGGCATGGGCCTTGAGCGGATGGCCCAGATCCTGCAGGAGGTGCCAAACAATTACGAAACCGATCTGATCTATCCGCTGATTGAAGCGGCGGCAGGTCTGGCGGGTGTGGAGTACCGCCAGCTCGAGGACAAGGGCAAAACCAGCCTGAAGGTGATCGGCGACCACAGCCGTGCCATCACCCAGCTGATCTGCGATGGGGTCACCGCCAGCAACCTGGGCCGTGGCTATATCCTGCGACGCCTGCTGCGGCGGGTCGTGCGCCATGGCCGGCTGCTCGGCATCGACAGGCCGTTCCTGAGCGCCATGGGCGAGGCGTCGATCGCCCTGATGCAGGAGGCCTACCCCCAGCTGATCGAGCGCCGCGAGGTGATCCTGGCCGAGCTGGCCCGCGAGGAGGCCCGCTTCCTGGAAACCCT
>JBJTQH010000007.1:0-44135 GCA_046075505.1 Cyanobium sp.
AGCCGCCGGCCATAGACCAGCCCATGCTCATGGCCATTGCAGCGGGGACAGCGGAACCCATCAGGCCAGCGCGCCTTCTCCAGGGCTGCCTCACATTGCTCCTCAGTGCCGTAGAGCCGCTGGAACTCAGGCAGGGAGAGACCTTTCTGGAACTGGATCGCGCTACGAGCCATGACCAGACTGGCATTTGCGTACCAGCCTAGCCCCCGTGGCTTGCCGTTCGCGGAGCGAGCTGGGTAATCAAGTCCGGCGTTGTCTGAATCGGTCTGGCTTTGAGGACGTTGTGTCGTGCCCTCGGGGCCCCGTTGCCCGGCGCTGCGATTCGCGACAACGGGACGCTCGGGTCGCGGCCCTGCTGCCAGGGATGGGGGCGTCGGGGTGAGGTAGGTGCCTGGAGCCACCTGGCAGGCCGAGGGTCTGCTGCCACACGCATTGCCAACCACCGCATCCACAGCCATGGACCGACGGTCGCGGCACCGCAGGCGACACGGAATGACGAACCATGACATTCGCGGCAGAATCTCTCTGCATTCCTACCTTGAGGCGTGCCTCAGTCCAGGGTGGCGGAGTCCTCCGTGACCACCGGTCTGAGCCTGAGTCTCCAGAGCCCTGCAGGGCCAACCGCCATGACCCGCCACGGATCCATTCGCCGAGCTTTCCTCAGCCTTGCCGCTCTGGTCGGTCTGGCTGGAAGCGCAGTGCCGCTGCCCGCCCACGCCGCCGCCGCGGGGGCTGTCCCCTGTCCGGATCTGATCACCGCTGTCAAGCCTCTCAAGACCGGTTTCAAATGGACCGAGGGGCCGGCCTGGGATCCGCGCGGCCAGCGCTGGATCTTCAGTGATCTGATGGCTGAGACCGAATATGCGATCACCCCTGCTGGTCAGCTCACTCCCCTGCGTCGCCAGGCCGGCTACCCCAATGGCCATGCCCTGCTGGCCGATGGCAGCTTCATCGTGGCGCAGCACGATCGCACCCTGGGACGGGTGAATGCGGATGGCACGGGTTATCAGGTGCTCGCTTCCACCTTTCAGGGCAAGAAGCTGAACAGCCCGAATGATGTGGTGGTGGCGGCCAACGGCGACGTCTATTTCTCTGATCCGATTTTCGGGATTGATGGCTATGGCCCGGCCAAGGCCAAGCCCGAGCTCCCCTTCCGTGGCGTGTTCCGTTGGCGCAACGGCAACCTCACCTTGATCAGCGATCAGATCCAGGTGCCGAACGGCGTGGGCCTCAGCCCCAACGGCAGCACGCTGTACGTCAGTGAAACCACCACCAACACCATCTATACGATCAATCTCAACGACTTCCAGGGGCGTCCCCTGCCGGCCAAGCCGTTGTTCAAATTTGAGCAGATCGCAGCGGGACATCCGGCTGCTCAGGCCAGCGATGGTCTGCGGGTGGATGGCAAGGGCCGCATCTGGGCCACGGGCCCGGGCGGGATCGGGGTGTATACCGTCGAAGGCAAACGGGTATGTGAGATCCCGTTCCATGACCACGTGGCCAATCTGGCCCCGGGTGGCAAAGACAACCGCCAGATCCTTGTCACCTCGGCCGACAAGGTGTACCTGATCAACCTGCGTCAGGCCTTCTGAATCCGAGCGCTTCTGATAGCAGGGCCCAGCAGGGCCCTCGCTCTGGAGCTGATCACCCCTGAGCCCCTTTCTCACTGTATTGCCTCCTGCCATGACGACGCGTCGACATGTTCTCCTCGCCGGTCTGGCCTCCCTGGCCGCCACGGGTCTGGGCAAGGCCCGGGCAGCTGGATCCAACCAGGGCCGAGCCGCCAGCCAGGCGACCACGGGCCGGGCGGCGGAGATCCCGGCCCGGCAGCGGGTGCGGGCTCTGGTGATCGGCAGCGGTTTCGGGGGGGCGGTTGCCGCCTATCGCCTCGGCCAGAAGGGAATCGATACCCTGGTGTTGGAACGGGGTCGCCGCTGGAAACCGCAGAACGGCAAGGGGCCGTTCGCCACCTCCCGCCAACCGGATGGGCGGGCGCTGTGGTTATCGGAAACCGATCTGCTGGTGACCGATGGTCCCAAGGATCCGCTGAACCGCTACATCGGTCTGGTGGAGCGCTGGAACGAGGATGGCATCACCGTCTGGAGCTCTTCCGGTGTCGGTGGTGGATCGCTGGTGTACAACACGGTGCTGCTGCAGCCCTCGCCGTCGAACTTCTACCGCTGCTTCCCGCGCGCGGTGAGTTATGAGGAGATGGATCGCGAGTTCTTCCCGCGGGTGGTGGAGCTGATGGATGCGGGGCCGATCCCTGATGATGTGCTCGCCTCCTCTCCCTATCTGGGCGCGCGCCTGTTCCAGGAGTTTGCCACCCGCGCCGGCATTCCCACCCAGCGGATCAATACAGCCAGCGATTGGCATGTGGTGCGCCGCGAGCTGCGCGGCCTGCTGGAAGCCTCCGCCACCGCGGGTGAGATCTGGTATGGCGGCAACAGCGGCTACAAGAACAGCCTTGACAAGAACTATCTGAAATATGCCGAGGATACCGGCCGGGTTGTGATTCAGGAGCGCAGCAACGTCACCAGCATCAAGGAAAACGGCAGCGGTTTCCAGGTCGCTTACGACAGCATTGATGAGAGTGGCAACACCCTCTCTCGTCATACGGTGGATTGCGATTATCTGTTTATGGGCGCCGGCTCGATGGGCACGTCAGCGCTCCTGGTGAAGGCCCGGCACAAGGGCACGCTACCGAAGCTGAACAGTGAGATCGGCAAGCACTGGGGCAACAATGGTGACACGTTTGGCGTCATCAAGATCGGCCGTCCTGCCGGCAGCAGCTCCGGAGGGCCAGCTCATATCGTCGGCTTGGATTACGAGAACAATCCTTTCGGCCCACAGACGGTGATCGCTTTCCCGCAGCCTGACAACAGCGAGGATTCGATGATCTTCCTCGGTATGTCGATCCCGGAAGATAGTGGTCACTGGGATTACGATGAGGTCAACGATCAGCCGCGTCTGCACTGGCCGGTCCGCACCAAAGGGCAGAAGCTCACGGAGGATGGCATGGAGTACACCCTCAACAAGATCGCTGCGGCCGTCACGCCGGCCCAGAATGCCGAGCGGGCCCGCCAGTCGGTGAAGGTCTCCGCTGGTTCCACCGCTCACCCCTGCGGTGGTGCGGCGATGGGCAAGGCCTGCGATCTGTTCGGCAGGGTTCAGGGCTACAAGGGCCTGTATGTGGTTGATGGAGCCTTCATCCCCGTGGCCACAGCCGCTGCCAACCCCGCGCTCACGATCGCTGCCTTTGCCGAGCGCTCCATGGCCACGATTCTGAAAACCGACATCAGCTGAGCCTGTGGTCTGGATCACGCCGCCAGTGTGGGGCGCTTCTGGTGGCGTGATCTGCGCGCTTTTGCTGACAGCAGGCATGGAAAAGAAGGTGAACCGGGGCTGGGCTATTGCAACGCGGGGCTAAGCTTCAACCGTCCTCATCGACACACCGCATGGGTCGCCGCAATTACTACACCGAGCTCAGCGCCGATTACTCCCGCCCCGGGCTCGTCAGCGAGGAGAAGCGCGCCGAGCTGATTGCTCTGGCCGAGAAATTCATCAGCCTCAAGGAAGAAGGCCCGCTGCCGGCAATCGATTCCAATTACACCAGCGAGCAGGTTCAGAAGGAGAATATGGAGTGGTGGCCCACCCACTGCGAGGCGCTGCGCCAGGGCCGTGGCGATATTCTCACACAGGAATACCGCAAGGATCTTGTCTACCATTGCGGTGACGGTCCGTACCACGGCGTCGAGGAACAGCAACAGCGCGAAAAGCACTGGTGGGCCATCATCTCCCAGCCCGGTGTCACCATGTGCTGGCCGATTGTTCAGTTCCATGCTGATTTCGTCCACTTTGAGTGGCAATGTCTGGATGATGCCACCGGCGAAACGATTGCCAAGGGAAGTGTTTGCTGGGTGCGCCGCGGTCATCGTGGCGCTTGTTACTACAAGAGCGAACAGCTCACCTTTGTGCGCGATGTCTTCGCCTCACAGGATCTGCTTGAACTGATCAAGCTCTGATCCGTCATCGCAGCTGGAGTGACGCCAGGCCCACCTGGGTTTGGCGTTCCGGCTGTATTTGGGCCCTATCAGCTTTCCCTCTTTCCCCGCCATCATGTACATTGCCGCCAGCGCCACAAATCGCAAGGGCAAGATCGGTGTGTTGATCGAAGACCACTTCGACATGACCGAGTTCCGGCTATTCAATAGTAAGCTGCCGGAAATGGGCTACGATGTCGAGTATGTCTCCCACCTTTGGGATCAGCCCAGCCTCACATTTGGCTCCAATCCAGACAACGGCTTCATCGAGGAGAAATGCGTTGTCGAAAAGGAAGTCAATGAGATCGATCCCAAGGACTACAAGGGGTTTCTGCTGATTGGTGCCTATGCCACTGATCGGCTGCGTTACACTGTGAAGCCGGCCAAGGGCAAGCCGAATGATGCTCCTGCAGTCGAGCTGCTGCGTCGGATTGTCGCCAATCCTGGCATCAAGATTGGCACCATCTGCCATTCTCTCTGGCTCCTGTGCGCCGATCGCAAGCTACTGGAAGGCAAGAGGGTCACCTGCGCGCACAACATCATCTGTGACGTGGAAAATGCTGGTGCCGATGTCCAGTATGGCGACGATGGCACCGTTGGCACGGTGGTTGATGGTGATCTGATCACAGGCAAGCATCCGGCTTATACGGAGGAATTGCTGGATCTGTTCGTGGCCGAAATTGAAAAGAACTAGGCTTTTGTTTCAAGCCTAGATTCTACATGTAGGGCAGCCTTTCAGGGGCTGCCCCTTTCTTGCGGGGCAAATCTGCAGGGTTCCACTTAGAAATTAAAGTAAATCCGGAACGTGCTACCCCAGTCTGTGCCGCCATTGCTATAGCCATCGTGGTTGGTGACCAGGAAGAAGGCCGGTTGCAGGGAGATCCGATCCGAGAGGGGGAAGTTATACCAGGCTTCAAAGGCAAAGGGCCACGATTCAGTTCCCCAGGCGGATTGGTTGGCATAGATCGCTGGCACCTGGCCAATGGCCAGGCCCATTTGTGAATTATCAACAAACAGATCATCCACCACTAGGGCGGCCATCCAGCTCTGGGCTTTGGCGATATCGCCAGCTTTTACCATGGGAACGCCAAAGACAGTGGCGTCGTAGCGTGCGGTGTAGGTGAAATGATTGTAGACAAGATTGATGGATACGTTATCGGTAAAACGCCAGGCGAAGGTGGCGCCCAATTGCGAGAACTCGTCAATATCATAGAAGAATGGGTTGGCGCTCAGATTGGTGCCTACGAAGGAATTGAGGGTGTCACCGCGATTGAAGATATAGTTCAGTGTTGCCATCATGCTGCCATCTTTGCTGAGATAACCCAGCTGCAGCGGCACGCGGAAGCGGGTGTCGCGCCCCGCGATGCCGCGCTGCTGGAAGTCATTGGAAACCGGGTTGACGGCATCCTGCGGATTGGCAATGTAACCACCACCGAACGAAATGTTGCCGCCCAGAACATTCTTGGCAATGTTGTTGAGGGTGACGCCCACCCCAGCGCCCACATAATCGGCTAGCCCGGCTCCGCTGGCAAAGAAGTAGTTCTGCTGTTCAACCGGATAGAAGGTTCCGTATCGCAGCGGCAGGAAGGAATAATCTTTGTAGCGTGTGCCCAGCCAGATCGAGGATTTCTTGCCCACAGGGATCTTCCACCAGAGGCGATCGAAGCTGACGCTGGTGTCGTTGATTGATCCGAACCCATAGGCAAGGTTCAGGGCCGGGAACAGGCCGCGCTCGCCATAAGGAACGAAGTTGCGGTAACGCAAGGTGATGTTCAGCAGGTCGCTCCCGAGGAAGCTGGTGGTGAAATTGACCTTGACATCATTGTTAAACGTATAGCTTCTCTGGAAGTTGAAGTCTTCGTTGGACAGCTGGTTGTCGTCGTCGCGGGTGGTGGACACCAGATCGCGGATGAACGACTGGGCAGCCGCCTGCACCCGACTGCTCTGCTGCTGGCGGGTGCTGAGCGAGCCGTACTCGGCGATGGCGATGTTCAGCAGGTCGTCGTAGAAGGCGGTGTTGCTCACCAAGCCTCCATTGGAGACGGTGTTCAAACCTTGGCAGAGATGGACGCAGCCGACAACCGGCACGCGGATCGCCGTGCCCTGTTTCAGCACGGCATTGGCAGCTGTGGACGGGTCCAGTTTGGGATTGTCTTCCAGCAGGCGGCTGGCGGTGGTGCCGTTGTTGAAGGCAATTGAGCTGATGCTATCGCCAGCGCGAGTGATGTATCGCCGCGTTTCCTGGACGGTATCTCCCAACTTCAATTCCCTGGCGCGGTTGCCGAGATCGATCAGGTTCTGAACGTCCTGCCTGCCTAGAGGGATGTTGGAGAAGGTGATGTCTTCGCCAAGATTCTTGAGATTGAAGTCGCCAGCATTCACCGGCTCAAACGTGACGGCGGGATTCTTGAGGCCACCAAGGCCGGTGTTGGGAATCACGGGTTGGCCGCGCAGATTGACGCTGAGCGTGGACCCGGCCTTGTCGAGGGTGCGGGGATTGTCGTTGTCGTAATTGGGATCCGATGGATCCGTGATGATTAAATTGCCGCCGCGCGACAAGGAATCGAACCTCACTTTGCCGCCGGTCCAGCTGGCCGCCATGGCGTAGTTGCGTGCCACGTCGTTGCCGACGGGCTGCAGACCATTGGGTGGGAAGAAGAGGTTGCTTTGGCCGCTGCGGTAGTACGCGTAGGCAGCACCACCTGCCTTGTTGGTGGCCCCGGTGACAAGATTGGGGGAGAACTCAGCTGCTTCGTTGGAGAACTGACGATTGGAACTCCTGACACGACTGTTCCAGTAATTGCTGGAGAGACTGGTGGAGGGGCCGGTGACTCCACCCACAACCATGTTGACGCTGCCATTGATCACCAGAGTCGGCCGGAACTTGGGTGGCTCCTGTGCAGCCGGAGCGGCAGGGGCTGCCCCAGTGCCGGTGCTGGCTGCTGTCCCTGCCGGCGCCGCCGTTGTCGGGGGTAAGGCACCGCTGGCGACCGTCGCAGCAGGGGGGCGCTGCGCCTGAAGATCGGCCACCTGGGAGCGGAGCGTGGCAATCGTGTCATTCAAGGCCTGCTCCCGCTGCTGCGAGGCCTGATCGGCTTGCTGCTTCTCCTGCTGCAAGGCCTGCAGGTTCTGGCGCAGCTGCTCGATCTGGCGCTGGAAGGAGGCCAGCACAGGGGTCAGCTCGGCCGTGCTGAGGGATTGGCCCGGTTGGCTGAACTGGCTTAACAGTTGCAGCTCCAGCGCGGTGAGTTCATCCCACGCCTGGGAGGGGATGGCGGGATTCTCGATGCAACGCCGGATCTGGCTGCGGATCGACTCCAGGGTTGCCGCCGCGGCACCTGCCGGAGGGCGACAACCCAGCATCTGCAGGCGTGTCGTGATCGATCCGGTGGAGGATCGGGGGTCACTGGACTGGTCTGACGCCGGCAGAGCGCCTGTGGCGCCGGCGATCAGGCTGATACCCAGAGCCGCCAGTCCAGCGCCCTTCATTGTTCAGACTCAGAAGTCGCGCGCATCGTAACGCCTCAGAACCGTTGACGGTTGCAGCGTTGTGAAGAACGCACAAGCGGCTCCTGAATCCTTATCGCACAGGCGGTTCCGGGGTCTGCGCTTCGACGTAGGTCTTGAGCCCCTGCAGGACATTGCCATAGGCTTTTGTGAAGAATCCCGAAACCTGGGCTGGTTGCTGACCCGGCTTGAGTCGGAATGTGTTTGACCAGCTCACCTGGCACTGCGCCTGGGCCACCGGCTGCAACGAGACCAGGGTCACAATGTCGCGTGCGGGTGGGTTGAGCACGTGGGAATAGGCCAGCTCCAGCGACTCGGGATCAAGGTAGATAAGCTTTTCCCGCACCAGCTGGCCATTGCTGGCGCGTACGATCTCCCTGATTTCCCCCACCTGGCCTCTCGGGCCCGAGTGATAGCGCACGGAACGGAACGCCTTATACCAGTTCCCGATCCCACTGAAGTCGTTCAGATAGGGCCAGACCACGGCACAGGGCCGATCGACGAGGATGGATCGGCGGATGCGCTGAATCGGCTCCACGGTCACGATTTCCTCCGCCCGCAGCGGCGTGGGCATGCTGAGCGGGGCGGCGGCGATCACCAGCGCGACGCTGCCCGCGAAGGTTTGCAGCAGGCGGCCGGGGGGCATCGACCGATGGGAAGTCAAAGACATGACGGACCGTGCGAAGAAGAGCCGAGTCGGGCAGCGCCTGCGGGCATCGCCGGGGAGGGCAGGCGGGTGGCCGTACGCCAGGGGCGGCGATGGTGCCGTGCGAGCGCTCCGCCGCAGTTGCAGCAGGGCCAGCCGACCGTGCCAGGCCGGAGCACGACAGCAGCGGCGCCACACGGCCATCCCAAACGTGGCTGCAGGGTATCAGCATCACCTGACGACTGCAGATCCCAGCACAAGCGCCGCCCACCGCCCCGATCCGCCGCCAGGGCTGGCTGTGGCCCGTGCTGCACCCTGTTCAGGCATGGGCTGGCAACAGCAACAAATTTTGCCTGCCGGCACATCGCTTCGTCCCATTAGCCACAATGGGCCCAGACACTGGCTTCCCATGGCGGCAGGATCCGGCCCGATTCCCTCCCGGCTGCGGGGGCCCTTCTTCTCGGAGTACTACGTCTACGACGGCGGGCCCGGCGATGATGATGGCCAGCGCAATGGTGTCGTCGCATACACAACCTACTTCGGCTCTGGTCCCTATTACATCGAAGGACTGGGAGACTATGTGCGCTCGGTGCTGGGCTATCCGGTGCCGGAAGGCACCCCGGATCTCCTCCACTCCTTTGAAGATCCGAGAAATCAGAATAGGGCGACCTACTCCCCGGTTTACCTTTATTCGTTCGATCATCTTGATGCCAAAAGCGGAACGTTGGAGGCGGTCAGTCCGGGGGCGATGATTCAGCTCAACCCGGGCGAGAAGCTTAAGCTGACGACCAAGTTACTGATCGATATCGATAAATATCCGGAGGTTGTCACAGGTGGGGTGGCTTTTATGGAGGGGGGTGGAGCGGGCTCCACCAACATGCATTTCCATGGCAGCAACAGCTCCCCCAAGGGCTATGGCGATAATGTAGATATTGAGAATCGCCGCGATAGTCAGAAACAGTTTGTCAATTCCATCAAGCTGCCTGTCTCCCACCACGAGGGTCTGGCCTGGTGGCATCCTCACTTTCACTCCTCCGCCAATGGCCAGGTGTATGGGGGTGCCTTCGGTAATCTGCAGATCGGCGACTCGCTGCGCTATGTGCCGAAGTTCAGAAATGCAGCGCGTAACTTCATCGGCATCAAAAACTACAACGTCTTCTATAATCAGGACACGGCCCAGTTCGAGGTGCAGACCAGCCAGTTTACCCCCGAAGAAACGGCCCGCAACATTCAGCTGCTCAACGGCGAGTATCAGCCGACCCGCGGCGGCTTTACGACCGGTGAATGGAACTCCTTTTCCTTCATCAACTACGCCAGTAACAGTTACTACAATATCAAAATTGTCCGAACGCTCCCCGACGTCACGTTTGACATCAAAGACAAGAGCACCTGGGGGCGCAGCGTTGATCTGTATATCTATGGCAAAGACGGCTATCCATCCCGTGACATCCAGCAGGCTTACACAGGCATTAACAACACCATTCTCAATGGGCTGCAACTGGAGGATCCGGTTGGCGATGTGGTTACCAATCTGCCCTCGCCGGATCTGAAGAACAATCTGTTTCTGAGCCCGGCACGCCGCTATGAAACACTAGCCTATTTCCGCCATCCCGGTGAGTATAAGATCATCTCGGAGGCCTGGACCGGTGCCGGTCTGCGGGCGGGCGGCTGGATCTGGCCCAATATCGAGCTGGGCACGCTGGTGGTCGAGGGTGAGACGGCGGCCAAGCCCGGATTGTTGCCCAGCGAGGTGGAGCCCGAGGTTCCCTATCCGAGCCTCGGTCTGGACCTGGAAGCCTTCGAGCCGCTGCGGGAGCGGCGCATCACCTGGTCGGGCGATCTGTTTGTGGAGGGGCCGAATCGCTACACCAAAATCAATGGAGTCATTTATGACACCAGTCAGATTCTGGAGAATGGCGAGCAGAATCGCTATGGCGGCTATCCCACGCCATTCCTGATCAACGACAACATTCTTCCTTACAACCCGGCTTTGATCGTCCAGCTCGATACACTTGAGTACTGGCATCATGAAAACTGGGCGTCGGAGCAGCATCCCTTCCATCCGCATCAGAATCACTTCCAGGTTGTCGATCCTCTGCCCGGCCCGACACGGCGATTTCGAACGGCTGAGCCGGTGCAGGACTCGCCGGAGGCTCGCTCGGCTTTGCAACTGTTCATTGCCTACCTCGGTCGATTCCCGAATCCCAGGGAATTGCAGCGCGCCGTCGCTTATCTGAAGGCGGACCACAGTGAATCGGATCTGGCCAGAGTGCTGTCCGGTTCCAGACGCTATGCGCCGGAGTTTCAGCGCTTTTACACCAAAGAGATCGATCAGAGCCGCAATCCTTTCACGCAGGTTGCAGATGGTGCCTATTACACGCTGACACGTGATAACATCTACAACGCTTTAACAACTGTCGCATGGTCAACCAAGCTGGCGGAGCTTGGCATCGAACAGTTTCCTCTCGTGATGTTGCAGGAGCTGCGCAGTGGCAGTGAGGGGCCGGCTGTGGTGAGGAGACTGGATAATCTTGCCACGGTAGGCCTTTATGCCGTGAACAAGGTGGCCGAAACCGGCCCGAATGTCACGGTGGGAACCGCCCTGTTGCGCGTGCTGAATCAGCAGATCGTGGCGAATCCTAATTCGGTGACGCGCCTTTACCCGATCATTGATCAGCTGCTTGAAGTGGATCCGAATGCCATCAACAATGGTGAGGACTACTACGGCTCTACCAATCGCATGGACACGGTGGCGCTGCCGGCTGCCATGATCAAGACCCAGTCGTTTTCTTCACCCAGTACAAATCGTTATCCGGCTCCGGCTGCCTACAATGAATGGGAGCCCGGGCGGATCACTACAGCCACCACCTTTGATAATTTTACCGGGGGCTTTCTGCAGCACTGCCACATCCTGCCGCACGAGGATTCTGGCCAGGCTGTGATTGTCAAGATCATCGATAATATGGAGCGCTCCTGGCTCGCCTTTAAAAAGGAGTTCGCTCCCGGAGAGCCCATCCGTTTTCAGAATGCCGCCACCTTTGAGTCCTTCACGTTGCCGGCCCGTCGCGATGTTTCTCAGCGCATTGCCTTTGGTGACATCAATAAAGATGGTTGTGTAGACATTGTTGTCGGCGAGGGCGATGGCGGCAGCGATCTTATTTCTGTGTACAGCGGCCTCGATCGGTCGCTGATCACCTCCTTCCATGCCTTCACGGATCAAGGAGCCATGGATCATGCGGCTGGAGGGCATCAGCACGGCGCGATGCCATCGGCCTGGCGCCACGGCGTGCATCTGGATGTGGCCGACGTCACCGGCGATGGCCTCAACGACATCTGCATCGGCGCTGGCAAGGGAGGTGGCAATCTGTTGACTGTGTTCACCAATACGCCTTCTGGATTTCAGTTTGCCGGTGATCTCTCCGCATTTGACTCCCGGCCGGAATGGGCCGACAAGCGTGAAACACGGTTCACGTTGGGAGATTTTGATGCGGACAACTTCACTGACTTTGCTTTCATTGGTTCTGAGAAGGCCGGCAATCCGATCGAGGTGCGCTCCTCTCGTAATGGCACCGTTCTCTCCCTGTTCCAATCGGGGCTACAGGGCGAGATCGGCCTGAGTAGTGGCTTTTCCTCCTTCCAGAATCTTGGCCTTGAGACGTTATATATGTACGAGAAGCACGCGCCAACAGCGATCGTGCAGGCGGCGACACTGCGTGCGGCGATGTATGTCGCCCATTCCAGCCTCAGCGACAATCCCTACTACGACGCAGCCAAGTACGAAGGCTATGCCAGCGCCGATGAGCAGGTGCTGCTCAGCCAGCCTGTGGGTATCCTGCCCGCGACGCTCGGTTTCGACTGGCTGCTGGCCGATCGTTTCTCGGCCAGCGAACGGCTGCCCAATGATGGCGCTGATCCGATCACCGCCTATCGCCAGCCTCTGGAACTCGAGGCCACCTTCAGTGGTTATTACGCCAATCCGGTGTTGCTGGCACAGCGCGGTGACAACCGCGACATGCTGACCTACACCGCCCAGTCCAGCTTTGATCGCGTGCCGGGCCAGAGCAGCGATGCCGCCTACCGCGAGGCCGCACGTGCTGTCATCGGTGTCTATGTCACCACCCTGCAACGCCTGCCGAGCCCGGCCGAGCTGCATCGCTTCAGTGAGCGAATCTGCCGCGACGGTAAGAGCCTCGCCTACATCCGTAAGGTGATCACCTATCAAGGCGATTTTGATCCGGCGAATCGGATCAGCGTCGATGCCATTGCTGATACCTACTACAACCACAGCACGGGCAAGCTGACGTATGCCTACCAGGGCGTCACGGATCTGGAGCGGCGTAGCACCTATCGCATGATCGGCGACTCCTTCCGTCAGGAAAAGCCGATTTCTCCGCAGGCGCTATCCAACATTGAAACCTTCGGCATGTACCTGGATCAGCAGCTGGTCAATAACATGAATGTCGATGGCGACATCCTGATGTATCTCGGTGCCTCCAGCAAGGTGCAGCGTCTGTTGCGTACCGCCTATCGCTCGATCGATGCCGATCCCCGATCTCTCAGGCAGGCGATCGATACGCTCAACCGTGAGATCAGGGGCGATTACATCTATCCGATGGGCCCCTCCTCCCCTCTGGCCAACGGTCTCAATGTGGAATCTCCCACCTATTCACCGATGATCTCCACCACCCTCCACCGCGCCTTCGGCAAGCCTCCGGTGATCGCCGATCCGAACGAGACTCACCATCAGATCGGCCCTCAATCCGGACCTGGCGGCATGGATCACAGCATGCATCACAGCCTGGATCACAGTGCGATGGTCTGAGCCTGCCGGCTCTGATGCGGCGGTGCCTCCGTTGTTCCCACCGCTCCGCTGAGGGTCAGGCTCCTGCAGGGGCTTGCCCCAAGGCGCCCGCGCCCGGTCGCTCTCTGCGCCCGGGCAGGGGCCATTGCAGCCTCTGCAACACCAGGCGGAGGCGGCCAATAAAAAGCCCCGCCAAAGGCAGGGCTCGAAAATCCGGAACAACAGCAGGGAGTCTGTCCTCGTTTCGACCCCGTTTGTTGATCCTCACTCCTCACACTTCCATATCTTAAGGGGTGGTGACCGTGGCGGGGAGCTGCGCGGTCGGAGCCTCAACTGTCCCTCGCTGCAGCCCCCCCCGCTCACTCGCGGAACGGAATCACCTGCAGCCGAATCGGCTGGCCAGGCTGCGCCTGCGGGGTGCGTGCCGGCACAGCCGCCAGCGGTGTGCTGCCGGGGTCGCCAAGCCGCTCCGGCAGGCGGGGGGGCGAGGGCGCGGGGCGTTGGCGGGAGCTGCCCGTCGGTGCCTGCAGGCGGGCCAGCAGCACCGGCAGGCTCTCGCCGTTGGCGAAGTACAGATGACTCAGCTCCCGCCCTTCGTAGACGCGGCGCTGCAGGCTCCAGCCCGGTTCCAGGCTCAGCCCGACGAAGGCGTCACGATCCCGCAGCGGCACCCGGCCGCGGGCCACCGTCAGGTCGGTGGCACTGCTCAGGGTCGAGGCCATCAGCCGCAGCTCCTCTCCCACCTGCACGATGCGCAGCCGGTGGCTGTTGGCCAGATCCTGCTCCCCCACCCGCAGGGAATAGCCATTGCTGTCGAGGTAGCGATTGCAGATGCCGGTGAAGTTGAACCGGTTCAGGCTGGGATCCACCAACCCATCGGGTCGCTGTTGCCAGCAGGCCGGACTGGCCGCCAGCTGCTCGAGCACCAGCAGGTTCCAGTCGTCGCGCCCCACCGGGCGGGCCAGCACCGCAAAGCGGGACAGCTCCAGCGGTCGGGCGGCAAACAGGGCGGCACCCCGCGCCTGGTTCCCGGTTGTGGAGAGCAGCAGGCTGAGGGCGGCGCCCGTCGGCAGCAGGGCGCCGCTGCGGGCGATGGCGGCCGTCAGCCCGGGCCCACGGCGACTGGGCCGGCTGCCTGAGCGCAGGTAGTTTCGTGGCATGGTGCCGTCTCCACGGGTCCGGCCAGGCCGGATCAGGGCGTCCATTCAACCGGTTCCATCCCCAGATGCAATGGCAGACAAGGGCAGATGCGTCATCGCCGCCGCCTGCGATGGGGCCTGCAGCGGCAACCCGGGACCCGGTGGCTGGGGAGCTCTGTTGCGCTTTGACGATGGATCGGTGCAGGAGCTGGGTGGGGCGGAGCCGAACACCACCAACAACCGCATGGAGCTCAGCGCCGCCCTGGCTGTGTTGGAGGCTCTGCGCGCGTTGCCGCGCCATCCCGATCTGCGCCTGCGCACCGACAGCCGCTATCTGATCGATGGCCTGCAGAAGTGGCTGCCGGGTTGGAAGCGCAAGGGGTGGCGCACCGCCTCCGGTTCGCCGGTGCTCAACCGCGATCTGTGGGAACGGCTGGAGCGGGCCCGTCTGGCCGATGTGCCGCTGGTGCATGTGCGTGGCCACAGCGGTGATGCCGACAACGAGCGCTGCGACGCGATCGCCGTGGCCTTCTCCCGTGGTCAGCTGCCGCAGCTGGCGGCCGGGGAGGTGGTGCAGCAGGCCCGGGGCCTTGCCGATCGGCCCGCTGCCGCTGCCGCCCCCTCCGAATCGCCGGCTGGATCGGCAGCGCCGGCGATGGAACCGGCACCGCGCCCGTTGCTGGAGCTGCTCAGCCGGCTGGAACTGGCGGAGCGGTTGGCCGGTGGTGGCTATTCCCTCACGCTGCTGGAACTGGCCCAGCTGGTGGAGATGCCGTTGCGGCAACTGGAGCAGCGCCACGACCCCTGGATCTGGCGGGACTGGCGGGTGCTGCCCCACGGTCGTGGCCGCTGGCGTCTGGAACGCGACGCGGGAGGATTGGAGACTCGGCCGTGAGGCGGGTGGTGATGGATTCAGACGACCCCGGCGCTGATCGCGCCAGCAACCGGCGTACGGCTGCTCTCTACCAGCGGTTTGTGGCGCCGCTGCTGCAGCAGGATGAAGGTGCCGATGCCGAACAGCTCAGTCAGCTCACCCTGGGAACCCTGGCCCAGGTGAGCCTGCGGCGCCACTGGCCTCTGCTGCGCGACTCCCTGGCGGCCCTGGGCCGCGAACTGCAGCATCGTGATTCACGTCTGCAGCAGACCCTGTTCGGCTGCCGCTTCGCCAATCCGCTGGGGCTGGCGGCCGGGTTCGACAAGAACGGTGTGGCGGCGGGCCTGTGGGATCGCTTCGGGTTCGGCTTCGCTGAGCTCGGCACCATCACCTGGCATGCGCAGGAGGGCAATCCCCGTCCGCGTCTGTTCCGTCTGGCGGCGGAGCGGGCCGCCCTGAACCGGATGGGGTTCAACAACGACGGTGCCCAGGCCTTCCGGCGCACGCTCGAGCAGCAGCGCCTGGCACCGGTGGGCCAGCGGCCGGTGGTGCTCGGTCTGAACATCGGCAAGTCGCGGCGGGTGTCCCTGGAGATGGCCCCGGACGACTACGCCTCCTCGCTGGCGCTGCTGGCCCCGTTGGCCGATTACGCCGTGATCAATGTCAGCTCCCCCAACACCCCCGGCCTGCGCGATCTCCAGGAGGAGGGGCAGATGCGCAGGCTGGTGGAGCGGCTGCGACGGCTGCCGGCCTGCCCGCCGCTGCTGGTGAAGATCGCCCCGGACCTGGAGGACGATGCCATCGATGCCATCGCCCGCCTCGCCTATGAAGAGGGATTGGCCGGGGTGATCGCGGTGAACACCAGCCAGCATCGCCTCGGCCTGGAACAGCGATGCCTCAGCCACAGCGGCCGCAGCCTGGCGGAGGAAGCCGGTGGCCTGAGCGGACGCCCGTTGCGGCAGCGGGCCCTGCAGGTGTTGCGGCGGCTGCGGGCCACGGCCGGTCCGGCTCTGCCCCTGATCGGGGTGGGGGGGATCGATTCGGCTGAGGCGGCCTGGGAGCGGATTGCGGCCGGGGCCTCCCTGGTGCAGGTGTATACGGGCTGGATCTACGAGGGGCCTGTCCTGGTGCCCCGCATCCTGCAGGGCCTGAGCGAACAGCTGGATCGCCATGGCCTGCGCACGATCGGCGAAGCGGTCGGCTGCGGCCTTCCCTGGCGCTGAATCGCGGGTAGCCTGACGCCGCATGCGTGTTGGGCTTGACCTTCTCTGGGCTGCTGGATGATGTGCAGGACCGTCTGAGGCCGCTCACGGCCCAGATGTTTCCCAGTCTTGTCCTGATTGAGCTGCGCGACAGCGGTGTTCGCGGCCAGATCCTCCGCGACGATCAACCCCAGCCCCTCAGCCTGATGGCCCCTCTGCCGGCCCTCACCTGCCGGGAGGGGATGCCCCTGGAAAAGGAATCCCTCGGCGATCTGATGGGGGATCTGCTGCTGAGTGAAAAGCAGCTCGAGTCTTATGTGCTGGCGGTGCTCCCCTTTGAAGCGGCCCACTGGCGGGTGCTGGTGCATCCGTTTGAGGAGCCGCCCAACGATCCGGTGGATGCGTTGCGCCAGCTGGAACCGCCCCTGAATCTGCCTTTCGCGTTGTCGGAGGCCTACATCGATCTGCAGCCACTGCCCGGCCATCCTGGTCTGATGCTGATGGTGGCCGCTTCGCGCCGCCTCGTGGATGGCTGGATCGAGGTGTTCCGCCTGGCGGGCGTGAAGCTCGATCGCCTCGCCCCGGCCCAGGGGTGCCTGATGGGGGCCATCGAGGAACAGCTGGTCGACAGCGACGATGACGAACTGCTGGCCCTGTTGGTGCCCGAGGAAAGCGACTGCCTGCTCTGGCTGTTCCACCAGGGGATGCCGGTGTTCGAGCGGACCCTGCCGCTTGAGGGCGAGTTGCTGATCCCTGAACTGCAGAACTGCCTGGCCTTTTACCACCGTCAGGAGCCGGGCCTGCGCCATCTGCGCCTGTTGCAGTCCCAGCCGCTGGCGGAGCAGCAGGCTCTCGAGCACGCCCTGGCGGTGCAGGCCGAGATTCTCTCCCCATCTCCCTACGGATCCCTGCTGCTCAAGGGGCTGGCTGTGCGCGAGGACTGGCGATGAAAAGCGTGCGCCTTCCCAGCCTGGCTGATCTGCGCAGCCTGACGGTGGAACTGAGGCCCCGCCGGGCCCGTGCTGCCAGTGAGGCGCAGCCGGTGTTCGATCTGCTGCGCGAGCGGCGTCAGGAGATCGGTCAGCATGCGATGGCGCCGGTGCTGGCATCGCGGCGGCGCCTGCTGCTGCAGGGCAGTGCCATCGGCGCCGGCTTTCTGGGGGTGGTGCTCGGCTTCACCGCTCTGGTGTCTCTGCGCCACCAGCTGGTGAAAACCCAGATGGGGCAACTGAATCAGGTGGATACGGAAGCCCAGGGATTGCGGGCCGAGCTGGCCAGACGCGGTAAACGGCTGGCGACGATCACCGAGGTGAACCGTCAGCTGGCCGTTGCCCTGAGCACGGTGCGTCCCAGTTCCGCAGTGCTGAGCGAACTGCAGCTGCGCACGCCGGAAGGGGTGCAGCTGGTCAGTGCCGAGGCTGCGGCCAACGCGCTGCTGGTCAAGGGTTTGGCGGAAGATCCGCTGGCTTTTGCGCGGATCAATGCCATGCAGCTGGAGATGAGCCGTTCGCCGCTGCTGGATCCGCTCGGGATCACCCTCAGCAAGCTGGAACGCCGCAGTGAGAACGCCACCACGGCCCCCAGCACGAATGGCCCGAACGGCAGCACTGGACCCGCCCGGCCGGTGCCGGTGCACTTTGAGATCAGCGGCCGCTTCGCCGAGATCGCCCCGGCGAAACTGCAGCAGGTGTTGCAGCAGCTCGGCTCCAGGGGCATGGCGCGCCGTCTGGAGCTGATGCAGAAGGGAGGGCTGATGCCATGACCAATCTGCAGCAGAACGCCCAGATCCTGTCGCCGCGCACGCTGCAGCGGCTCTGGTTCAGCGTGCCGGTCGGCGCCATCGGTGTGGCCACGCTGATGTTCGCTTTCGCGGTGCTCATG
The DNA here is from genome assembly GCA_046075505.1 of Cyanobium sp. Lineage (GTDB taxonomy): Bacteria > Cyanobacteriota > Cyanobacteriia > PCC-6307 > Cyanobiaceae > Cyanobium. Next base: position 18,094 of record JBJTQH010000007.1, read on the forward strand.
CCCCTGTGGCAGACCCTGCAGAAGGACAGCCAGCGGTTGGGGGAGCTGGAGGTGCTGCGCAGTGAGGTGTCGTTGATGCGCCAGCAGCTGCGCGCCCAGGATCAGCAGGAGGAGAAAGCGCTGCAGCAGAAGGACAAGCTGTTCCGTCTGATCGCCGGCAGCGGCAACATCTCCACCATTCTGGCTGTGCTCGATCGGGAAGCGAAACTGGCCGGTGTGCAGCTCGATCTGGTTGAGCCCCAGGCCGCCGCACCTCCAACGCCGGCCCCGGCTCAGGCGCCGCCGCCGCCGCCCGCCGGCCAGCAGAAGGCGGAGGCTCCCAATGCCCTGCAACTGGCCGGGCTGCAGCCGCAGGCGATGTTGATCTCGGCGCGGGGTCACTATCCCGAGCTGCTGGCCTTCCTGCGGCGCCTGGAGTCCCTCAGCGTGCTCGTGATCCCAAGCAATCTGCGCCTCGAAGGGGCGACGGCCGCCGCCGCACCGGCTCCGGGCAGCGGGCCGGCGGCGGAGGTGACCATGAAGATCAACCTCACCCTCTACGGCCAGCCCCCCCAGACCGGCCAGGCCGCCCCCCAGGCCGGGGCCACCACCGGCGCGCCGGCCGGGCAGGCTCCGGCGGTGGGCCAGGGCTCGCCAGCCGGTCAGCCCCCAGGGGGCCAGCCCCAAGGGGCCGCCGGCAGTCCGGCAGCCACCCCCTGAACCGTTGCGGCCCGCTGGATCCCCACGGTTGCACTGGATAGCATGCGCCCGACCTGAGATCGAGAACGCGTGGGCAGCACGACGCGGCAGTACCGCCTGAGCCGGCTGATCCCTGGGATGGCCCTGGTCACTCTGGCTGGGGCGGGTCCGCTGCCGAGCGTTCAGGCCCAGATGCTGTCGCCCTCTCCAGCCGCCGCCGAGGCATCCGGTGCGGCCAGCGGCAGTGTCCCCGTGCGGCCGGCGCCGGGCGGCAGCCTGGAGCTGAAGCTGCGCCGTCTGCCCGATGCGGTGGAGCTGGTGATCGAAGGGGTGGGCACGACGCCCCAGCTGCAGCAGCGGATCAAGGGCGCCACCTGGGAGGGACGGCTGAGCACCCCCCAGGTCAATGGACTGCGGCGTGGCCCCCAGAGCCTGGCGCTGCCGGAGGCTGGCCTGCAGCGGGTCGATCTGAGCGGTTCGGGCACCTCCTATGAGATTCAGGTCACCCCCATGCCGGGCCTGTCGCTGCAGAAACCGGTGGTGAGTGCCGATGGCCAGTCGCTGATCCTCAGTTTCCCGGCACCCCGTCAGACCGCCCTGGGCACGTCGCGACTGGATCTGAGGCAGCCGGGGGCGGTGCCCCAGCCCAGCTATGCCCCACCTCTGCAACCCAGGGCGGTGGCACCGCCGGTGGGTGATATGGCCGTGGGCACGATGATGCTGGCCAATCCCAGCTATCTGAACATCAGCGGGCCGTCGGTGACGATGACCCTGCGCAACGCCCCGGCTCGTGATGTGCTGATGGCGCTGAGCCAGCTGGGCGGTTATGGATTTGTGTTGGTTGATGAGAGCAGTGCTGCCGGGGCGGCTCCGGCAGCGGCGGGTGGCGCTGCTGGCACCGCTGGTGGAGCCGGCGGTCGGCCGATCTCGATTTCCTTCCGCAACGAGAACTACAGTCGCGCCTTCAATTCCGCTCTCCTCGCCGCCGGACTGCAGGGAAAACGCGAGGGTAATATGATCATGGCCGGCCCGAATGTGCTCAGCAAAACGTTCGGTGCCACCCTCTCGAAAGTGTATCGCCTCAACCAGGTGTCGGCTAATGCCGCTGCCGATTACCTGGCTAATCTCGGCGCGACGGTGACCAAGGTGAACACGATCACCACGGCCGTTTCGGAAGGCGCCAATCAGAACAATACCGTCGCTGGCGCCCCCACCGCCGCCACGACGCAATCGAGCACGACCACCACGATCGAATCCTATGGCTCCACTCAGGGGCCACTCAAGGGCTTGCTCGGAACCACCGATACCCGTCTGGGCACCATCACGCTGGTCGGGGATCCACGGGTGGTTGCCGTGGCGGAAAACTATCTGCGTCAGCTGGATCTGCGTCAGCGTCAGGTGGCTCTTTCTGTGAAGATTCTCGATGTCTCGCTGGGTAATGAGGCCGTCACGGAAAACAGCTTTGCATTCCGTTATGGCAACAACTTCATCGTCAACGATCAGGGGCGCCTGGTGGCGGCTTTCGGCCAGTATCTGCCGCCCAATGTCGCCAATTTCACTGGGGGGCCACAGGATCAGGTGACGACCACCACCACGCAGGATGACTCCCGGGGATCCACGCGAAACAACAGTAGGGATTCCTCGGTCAACAACTCGGCCTCCTCGGGTTCGCCCCCGAGCCGCGACTTCAACGACGACCGTAATGCTGCGCGAACCCGTAACCGGGATCGCCAGGGAGGTTCCAATCGCAGCGTCACTCGCAATGGCGTGCGTAGGCCGAATCCAGGCTGGCTGTATCCCCAGGATAATTTCTTTGATTTTGTGCAGTCGGTCATCACATCGAGCTCCACGAAGGTGCTGGCCAGCCCCACCCTCATTCTCAGTGAAAATCAGCAGGAGCTTGCAGGAGGCGAGGATGCGGTCACCAGCGTCTCCCAGGATGAAGGCACGACGACATCCGCCAAGATCGGCCGCACGCGTGCCAATGAATCCTTCGTCACCGTGGGTGAGCAGGTGATCACCAATTACACCATCGTTCAGGGACAGAATCAGACTGGCAACTCCTGCCAGCCTTCTTTTGGGGTCGCCGGCCTCACCTTCGGTGCCCGTGTCGCCAAGATCGATGATAATGGTTTTGTCACTTTCACGATGTCGCCGCAGATCTCGGCAACCACCAAGCAGCTGAACATTGCAAACTGCGGTCTGATCGATATCCTGGCAGTCAGAAGGCTGGATACGGGCAGTGTGCGGGTGCGCGACGGGCAGACCCTGATCCTCACCGGTGTGATCTCCGATAGCGATCGCCAGGTGGTGAGCAAGTGGCCGATACTTGGCGATGTGCCATTGATCGGTCAGTTCTTCCGCAGCAGTGGTGGCACGCGCGAGAAGCGAGAGCTGGTGATTATGGTGACACCGCGTATCCTCAATGATTCTGAGGATGGGGGTTATGGCTATGGCTATCGCCCCAGCACCCCAGATGCCCGCCAGTTCGTCTACGGCAGCAATCAAGGCAGCGGTCTGTATTAGAGGATTGCGGCTGCATTCTCCCGTCGGCCCCGAGCGCCACGCCCCGGGGCTCGGGAGCTCGCCTCCGCGGTGGCGTGGGCTGGACCATTCAGAAGCCTGCCAGGACCTTCAAGGCCAGGGGCGCCAGCCCCTGCAGGGCTGAGAACGCCCCCTGGAGAACATGGGAGCCGGCGCCATTGCCCCCTCGGGCCTCAGGGGGGGCGACCAGCACATCGCTGCTGGCTGCGATCAGCTGCCGGGCTGCAGCCTCCTCGCCCTGTGCCTGATACAGGCTGGCGGCATAGCCCAGGTCCTGGCTGGCGGCCTGCTTGCTGCCGGCCTCCAGACGCGTGATCGCGCGGGCCACCCAGGTGATCGCCGCCTGGGGCTCGCGAGCCAGGGCGGCACCAAACCACTGTTCGGCCTCCTGCAACTGACCGCGGCGGAAGGCGTCGACCCCGGCATTGTGCAGAGCCGCATAGCTGAGGCTGCCGGTCGGCACGCCGCGGGCCCCCTGCCAGTGACTGCGGGCCAGGGCGGCGGGATCCAGCTGGGCACCGCTGAGGTCGCTGCTGCGCAGATCGGTGCCCTCCAGGCGGGCGCCACGCAGATCGGCGCCGCGCAGCGAGGCCCCCTGCAGGCTGGTGAAGCTCAGGTCGGCTCCCTCCAACCGGGCGCCATCGAGGCGTGCACCACTGAGATTGGCCCGCTGCAGCCGGGCACGGCGCAGATCGGTATCGCGCAGATCGGCCTGCACCAGATCGGCATCCTGCAGCTGGCACTCCCGGCAGGAGCGCTGCTCCAGCAGTTGCAGCAGCGGCTCCATCGCCGCGGCCTGGACCGGAGGGGCCAGCAGCAGGGTGAACAGGCTGCCGAGGGCGACCAGCATGCGCATCGGTGCGGTGGACAGGCCCAGCGGCAACAGCGCGGGCAGCCGGGGGGCGCAGACAGAGACCGCCAACGGCGGGGTGAGTTCGGCTCCAGCCATGGCCCTGCACCGGCGCATCCACCCGATAGTTGTATCGCGCTCCGGCGGCCGTCGCCCTCCAGGCAAGTCGCTGCAGCGGGCGTCCCTGATTCACGCCGACCTCGGCAGCCAGGATCTGCTCATCCGCCTCAAGGATCCCAGCGGTGCTCTGCCCCCTCTGAGGGTGAGTCCGGTGTCCGCCCTGTTTGCCTGATGCACCGCGACCCATCCGCTGGGGCACCGTCGCGCTGCTCGTGCCGGGCGCAGCGTGGCCGTCAGCCCGGCCGCCGCTGCAAGCGCCGTTCCAGGGCGCGTCGCTGGCGGCTCAGCTCGCGCAGCGAACCCCGCCCGCAGGTCGCCGGTGCGTAGCGCTGCTGTTGGTACAGGGCCACAAACCGCTCCAGCTCCGGTGTCAGATCAGGTCGCTGCGCCATCACCCGTGCTGCGAAGCCGGGCAGCGTGTCGCCGGGCTCAGGCCGGAGGCCCAGGCGGCCCAGCTGGCGCAGCAGCCTCAGCAACTGCCGGCGGTTGCCATCCAGTTCGCCCCGCTGTTGCACGATCCGCAGCAGGGTCAGCCCCACCAGCAGGCTGAGCCCCAGCGCCAGCAGCACGATGCCCCCCAGCCAGGGCAGCAGCGGCCCCAGCCAGTGCTGCAGCAGCGCCGCCTGGCGGTCGCGATCGAATCCCAGCCACCAGCCGGTCCAGGCGAGATCGAGGCCCCACCACTGCTGTCGCAGCCAGTCCAGCGGTCCCCAGTGGCTGGGGGCCGGCGCGGCGACGGCACCGATCCAGGCGGTGGGATCCACGGCCAGCCAGCCGCGGTCGGGCAGCCAGATCTCGCTCCAGGCGTGGGCATCAGACTGGCGCAGATCGAGATAGCCGTTGCCGCCCAGCGGCACCACCCAGCGCCCGCCGCGATAGCCGCTCACCACCCGGGCCGGCACCCCCGCGGCCCGCATCAGGGCCGAGAAACTGCTGGCGTAGTGGCCGCAGAAGCCGAGGCGGGTTTCGAACAGGAAGGCATCGAGAGGGGCCTGCGGCGGCAGGGTGCCGGGCTGGAGGCTGTAGCGGAACGGCTGGCTGCGAAACCAGCGGCGAGCGGCCTGCAGCTTCTGCTCGGGATCGGCAAGCTGGCCCCATTGCCGCCCCAGGCGTTCCAGGCGTGGATTGCGGCCGTCCGGCAGGGACAGATCGGCGGCCGTGGGCGGTCGCCCCTGCCAGATCGGCGGGCGCGGACCCTGGCGCAGGCCATAAACCCGGCGCTGATCTCGCGGGCCGCGATGCAACAGCTCGCCACGCAGATCGAGCAGCAGATCGCGGCTGATCGGTTGCGTTGATCCATCCCAGGGCACCGCCTCCAGCTGCCCCGGCGCCGCCAGCCACAGCTGATCCGCTCCCCCCGCCGTTGGCGGCAGCGCCCGGTTGTCGCGCCGATCCAGCTGCGAACCGAGCGGTGGCGTCGAGCGCCTCCAGCTGCGGCCATCGAAGCGATCGTGCACCAGCACCCGCCAGTAGCGCTGCTCCGGAGGTGGTGGGCTCCCGCTCGGGAAGGCCACGCGGGCGGCCGGGGTCTCCAGCGCGGCCAGGGAGGCGATGCTGCCGGGGTCAAGGTCTTCGCTCAGGCCGATCACCGCCGCTGAGCCCCCCTGCAGCGGCAGGGTGCTGAATGGCGCCAGGCGCGGCACCAGCAGAAACAGCAGCAGCGCCACCGGCAGGGCGGCGGCCAGCACCTGCAGACTGCGGCGCAGCAGCACCCGCCAGCCCAGGCCCTCCCCCAGCTCCAGAGCCAGCAAGCCGGCCAGAGCCAGCAGCGAGGCCGTCAGCTGCAGCAGGCTGGCCGCCAGCTCGGGGCGCTGCGCGGCCACCAGGCCGGAGCAGACCAGTTGCAACAGGGCGACGGTGCGGCGCTCCGCCAGCCGTCGGGCTTCCAGCAGCTTGAGGGTGGTGAGCACCCCCAGCCCGATCGCCAGACCACCGAACAGCTGGGTGGGTTGCAGGCCGGTGAGGGCCAGAGCCAGCAGCAGCATCGCCAGCCACTGCAGCATCGCCGCTGCCGAGAGGTGCAGGGGGAGCCTGGATCGCAGCCGGTTCAGCCCCATCTCAGCGGCAGTGGGCCAGGGCCGCCAGGGTGCGATCGCGCTGGGCCGGGCCGCGGCCCGCCGCGATGCGTTCGCCGTTGAGCAGCAGCCCATAGCGGCAGCCCTGGGCGTGCAGTCTCCAGATGCGCTCGCTGAGATGCTCCAGCGCCTGCTCGAACGGCAGGGAGGGATCGGGGGCCAGCAGCGGTGCCTGCTCGGACGGATCGGCAAAACGCTTGGCATAGCGGCCCCGACCCTGGGCCAGCAGCTTCCAGGCCACCCGACTGGCGCTGTCCTGGGGCCGATGGGGATGGAGATCGCGCCACTCTTCGCTGCCTTCGCCATCAGGGCGGAGATCGACCTGGGGCGGGTCGGTGTCGTGGGGGGTCTGGCCCAGCAGCCTCACCGGGCCGGCTCGGCGGGCTGGGTAGACCAGCTGGGGCACCGTCGGCTGCCAGCGCGCCCAGCACACAAACAGCCCCAGGGGGGCGGTGGTCTCCAGCTGCAGCAGGGTGGGTGGGTGCAGACCGCGCCGCGACGGTGTCCAGGGCACGGCCAGGCGATGCTCCCCCGGTTCCAGCACCCGGCTCGCTCCTGGTGCCGCGCCCGTGAAGCGCAGTCGCAGCCCCTCGCAGCGCCCGGGGCTGCGCAGGATCAGGGGATAGACCAGAGGCAGGCCGGCGAAACCGGGCTGAGGATCCGCCACCGTCAGCTCCAGGCCCTGCAGGTTGAAGTGGGTGAGATGCAGGGCGAGCAGGAACAGGCCGAGCATCAGGTAACTGAGCAGCAGCGGGCCGTTGCTCTGCATCTGGATGCCCACCAGCTGCAACAGCATCAGCCCCGCCAGCCAGGACCAGCCGAAACGGGTGGGAACGATGTACAGATTGCGCAGTCCCAGTCGCAGGGTGGGACCGTGTTCCGGCTTACCGAAGTCCATCGACCTGCAGCAGCAGCTGCCGGCTGAGCTCGCCGGGTTCCCCGCTGATCTGTCCGGCATCGAGCCGGTGCTCGGCGATCGCCGGCAGCACCGCCTGCACGTCGTCGGGCACCACATGGTCGCGGCCATCGAGCAGGGCCCAGGCCCGTGCTGCGCTCAGCAGGCCCAGGCCCGCCCGTGGGGAGAGGGGCAGACCGCGCAGGCTGCCGCTGCGGCTGCGCTCGAGCAGATCCAGCACATAGCCGATCAGGGCTTCGCTGGTGTGCACTGCCTCGGCCTGGCCCTGCAGTCGGATCAGATCGTCGGGCGTCAACAGCGGCGTGAGGGCCTCCGGCTGCAGCCCCTCGCCGCGCAGCAGGGCGGCTTCGGCACGACGATCCGGGAAGCCGAGGCTGAGGCGCATCAGGAAACGGTCGAGTTGCGATTCCGGCAGGGGGGCGGTGCCGCCCTGATCGAGGCCGTTCTGGGTGGCGATCACCACAAACGGCTGCGGCAGAGGGTGGCTGACCCCATCGACACTGACATGTCCTGAGGCCATCGCTTCCAGCAGGGCGCTCTGGGTGCGGGGGCTGGCGCGGTTGATCTCATCGGCCAGCAGCACCTGGCTGAACAGGGGGCCGGGCTGGAAGCGGAACTGGCCTCCGGGGTCGAACACATTGATCCCGGTGAGATCGGCCGGCAGCAGATCGCTGGTGAAGCTGACCCGCTTGAACGCCAGCGCGAAGCTGCGGGCCAGGGCTTCAGCCAGGGTGGTTTTGCCGACGCCGGGCAGATCTTCGATCAGCAGATGGCCGCGGCCGAGCAGGCAGGTGAGAGCCAGTCGCACGGCATGCTCCTTGCCCAGCAGCACCTGGCTGATGGAGCGGATCACAGGGGCGAGGGCGGAGGCGGGCAAGGCGATGGTCCATGGGAGGTGCAGCCCTGCCGTTGCGGAGACGCGTGGCAACCGGGCTGCCGGATGCGGCAGGGCTGCGACAGCGATCGCTCCGGGAGGGAGTGCCGCCGGAACCGGGGTACCAGCCGGGGCAGAGGAGTGGGGCAGGGGGCTGCCGATCAGGGCACGGGCCAGCCTTCAGCACAGGGGCTGTGGGCTGGCCCAGGAGCGCTTTCCAGGGGGGGAGCGGCGTCTCAGCGACGGCTGAGGCATAGGTCTTCAGCCAGCCCACATCGCTCGCCACGGCGTTCCTTGCGGCGCAGCAGGCGACGCTGGGCTGCGAGGGCCTCCTTCAGCACCGAGCGCACGATCGACGTGGCGGTCCCGGGGTAGGAGCGGCGCACCAGGCTTTCCACCTCGTCCAGCCAGGCTTCCACGCGCCGGGGGCTGGTGTTGGCGAGGGGACCGACGGTGCGGATCAGATCGGCGTTGACTCCGGTCTGAGGCAGCTCGGGGAGGCCAGGCACGTTCGGAATGGTGGGAGAGGCCGGCGGATCGGCCAGACCCTGGGGATTGCCGTTGGCGCTGTTGAGCGTGAACACCAGGCTGGCGGCGGGGGCGCTGCTGGTGGTGACATTACGGCCATTCGCATACCGGAAGATCTGCTTGGGACTGCCGTTGTTGACCACCCAGAGATCGCCGGAGGTGGTGGCGGGATCCAGCGCAACGCCGGTGGGCGCCTTGACACTGCTGCCCAGAACCCAGTTGTTCAGCGGTGAGATCGCGCCGGTGCCGGCATTGACAGCATAGCGGAACACGCTGTCTGTGCTTGCGTCATTGACGACCCACAGATAGCCATTGCTGCTGGCATCCCGACCGAAAACAAGATCCTTGGAGATACTGTTGCCCGATGCCAGTGCGGTGCTGCCCGTGACAGTCGGGCTACCGCTGAGCAGGGATGCTGCGTTGGCGTAGTAATACACCCGATCAGCGCGGGCATCGACGATCCAAATGTGGGTGCCATCGGTGGCGATACCCTCCAGGGTGATGCTGTTCGGAAGCCCACCCGGCACCCAGTTCCCGAGGGCCGTGCCGGAGTTGTCATAGACAAAGACGCGCCGATTGGCATCGAGCACCCAGGTGATCGATCCATCCGCGTTGGTAGCGATGCCGCGCGGGGCAGTATTGGTGGAAGCGAGGGCATAATTCTCCACCAAGAGGCCATCAGATGCATATTCAAAGGTGCGATCCGGTGAGTTGTCATTCACCACGAAGAACTTGGTCGACGGCGCAGGATCGTTGTCGAGATTGCTCAGGGTGATGTCGGCGGGATTGCGACCGTTGTAAGTGGAATCACTCGAGCTGGCTACGCCGATCACGGCTGTATAGGTCTTGGTGCCGTCATAAACGAGATCATCAACACCGGTGACGGTCACCGTCTGCGGCGTGTTCCAGTTGGCTGGTGTGAACAGCAGCGAGCTGGGGCTGATCGTGCCCTCGGCGCTGTTGCTGGAGCTGAGCGGAAGCGTGACATTGGCCACCGGCTCGGAGGTGAGCACAACGGTGAAGTTGATCGCGTCGCCGGATTCGCTCGTGCTTGTGCCCGAGGGGGCGCTGACCGTGATGCCGGCGGTGTCGTTGTCCGTGTTGCTCAGGGTGAGATCGGCCGGATTGAGCCCGTTGTAAGAAGGATCGCTCGACTGCAGAGCGCCAAGCAGAACGGAATAGCTGATGTTGCCATCATCGATAGCATCATCCAATCCAGTCACGGTCACCGTCTGAGGGGTGGACCAGTCGCTGGGGGTGAACTGCACGGTGGCGGTGCTGAGTGATGCCTCGCTGGCATCAGAGACCGACAGCGGAATTGTGACCTTCTGGCTGGGGGCCAGCCCCAGGGAGAGGGTGAAACTGGCGCTGCCGCCGGCCTCGGTGGTGGTATTGCTGCTGAGAGCTCCGGTGTTGACGCTGGCGCGGGGCACCCCGAGGTAATCCAGGATGCGACCCAGCAGCACCTTCTGATTGTTCGGATCGGCGGCGGAGCTGCTCACGGCTTCAAAGGGGAAGGTGGTGAACACCATCCCGAAGCCGCCGCTGGCGTAGTCGCCGCGATAGTTCACAGAGGAGTGAATCGATGTGCTGGTGGTGACGCCATGCTGGAAAGTGCCCTGCGCGCCGGTCGCCGGTGTCACGGCATCCACGTAGATGGCCGGGAAATCACTGGGTGCGGCCACCGACAGGCTCTGCCCATTGGAAATGGGGTTATTGGCGACCCCGGTCTCGGTGTGGTTCGTCGTCCTGACATCATTGGTGTACGAGGCAACTTTCAGATAATTGCTCTGGAATGAGGAGCCGACTGTGTTGTAGAGAATGTCTTGACCGGAGACGTAAATACGACCTCCGGCGTCGAGATAGCTGGCGATCGCTGTCTGCTCGGGGGCGGTGAGGCCAGCGCCGGGGCTGGAATAGTCGTAGCCCGTGTTCCAGATCACCGCTTTAAACGGGGACAGATCCTGAGCGTTCGGAGTCGCTCCGAGTTCTGAGGTATTCCATGTTTCGAAGGCATATCCGTTGGCATTCAGCGCCGCTTCGTAGAAGCGCTCATAGGCGGCGCCCAGGTCGTCGTCCACAAACAGGATCGGGGCCAGAGCTGTGGTGGTGAAGCTGTACACCGTGGGATCGGTGCTGATATTGCCGGCCGCATCCTGCGAGCGCACCTGGTAGTAGTAGGTGGTCAGCGGGCTGAGGCCCCGGATCGTGGCCGTGTGGGCCGTGAGCATGCCGGGCACCGTGACTGTGCTGTTGAGGGCGCCGGCACTGGTGCCGTACAGCACTTCGGTGGAGGCCGCCTCATCGGTGGTCCAGGCGATCTGGCCGCTGGACGATTTCGCCGTTGCCGACACGGCCGAAATCAGGGGCGCCTGGCCATCGACAGCAGCGGTGGCTGTCCGGTTCAGGGCGGCATAGGTGGCGGTGATCTGGTCGGCGTGAACCACCTGCAGTTTGCCATCCGCCACCGGCGTTGCAGCATCGAGCTGAATGGAGCCACTGAAGCTGCCCGTGTTGGCACCGGTCTCGCTCAGCACCACGGTTTCGGGTGTGGACTCGCTGGTGCTGCTGATGCTGACACTGATCGTATCGATCGTGGATGCGCTGAGATTGGCGGCGCGATGATTCACGAGCAGATTCACACTGGCCGTGGTGGAATACACTTTCTTCTCGATCGCCAGGTCATCGGCCTGGGCGAGGGCGGCATACACATTCAGGCGCCCACCGCTGACGGTCTTGCCAGCGAGAGAGGTGGTGGGTGTCGCGCTGCTGAGCAGGGCCGAACGAATTGTCTGGGCGGGAACCCCAGCGGGGAAGACCGAGGCGAACAGGGCGGCAGCGCCGGTCACGTGGGGCGTGGCCATTGAGGTGCCGTTGTAATTGGCGTAGGTGTTGGTCGGAACCGTGGAATTGATGCTGGAGCCCGGTGCACCGATGTCGACCGTGGTGGCGCCGAAGCTGGAGAAGCTGGAGATGGCACCGGTGCTTGTGATCGAGGCCACGGCGATCACGCCGTCGTAGCTGGCCGCCGATTGCGTTGAGGTGCCGACGGTGGTGTTGTAGTTGGAGGGATAGGAGGCGGTTGTGTCGTTGTTGGACGTTGAGTTGCCGGCGGCGGCGATGAACAGAATGTCCTTCTTGGCAGCGCGGATGATTGCATCGTGCAGGCCTTGTGAGTAGCCGCCGCCTCCCCAGGAGTTGTTGGAGGCCACCAGATTGATGCCGTGCCGATTCTTGAGATCTGTGAGGTAGTCGACAGCCTTGATCACATTGGAGGTGGTGCCGCCATTGGTGCCAAGGAACTTGGCAGAGATCATGTTCACGTCCCAGTTGACGCCAGCGACCCCCTGGCCGTTGCCGCCATCGCCACCGATCGTGCCGGCGACGTGGGTGCCGTGCACATCCTGGCCGGCGTCATAGACGGAATTATCGTTGCTTACAAAATCCCAGCCGTTGACGTCATCGATATAACCATTGCCGTCGTTGTCGACGCCATCGACGGGGTCGTACGGGTTGACCCAGATGTTGTTGGCTAAATCGGGGTGGGTGACCTGAATGCCTTCGTCGATGATCCCCACCACCACGTTGGAGGAGCCGGTGATGTTGTCGTTCCAGGCTTTTTCAGCCTGGCTGCCGAACTGGTTGGTGGTGCCGCTGGGACCGCTGGCCGTGGGCGAGTCATCGCCATACATGCCCCAGAGGCTGCCGTTCGTGTAATAGGGGTCGTTGCTGACGGCGGCCGGGCGATAGATGTAGTTCGGCTCGGCATAGGCCACATTGGGATGGCGGCTGATCGCCTCGATCGCGGCCTGCAGCGTGCTCGCCTTTCCGTCCGGCAGGGCGATCCTTTCCAGAATGCCGACCCTGACCCGCTGCATCAGCGGTGTCTGAATCGCCTCCAGCCGGCTGCCCCCCAGCAGGCTCCGCACATCGCGGCGGGCACTGACGCCGATCGAGGGCCGGAACTGCACCAGAAGTTCGCCGGGGACCACCTCCGGTGGAAGCGCGGCTGTGGATCTGGTGGGGGCGGCCAGGGGCTGGGCGGCGTTGTTGAGTCCCTCCACCACGCCCCCCAGGGGAGAGGCATCCGAGAAGGAATTGGTAAACAAGGAGGGCTCCATAGGACCCAGCCGCATCGGTTTTCCTCACTCTATTCCAGTCAGCCCTTAAAAACCCTCCGGCTCGCCGGGGGCTGCGGGCCCTGTCTTCCGGTGGTCGCGCCGCCTCGTTCGGTTGCGGGGCCGTGTTACACAGCCGCCATGGCGTCGCCTCCCACCCACCCACAGGCCGATCCCGCCACCGCTTCCGCCGGGCCCGAGCGCCATGGCGGCAACCGCAGGGGGATGGCCCGGGCCCTGGGCTGCCGGCCGGCGCAGCTGCTGGAGGCCAGTGCCTCGCTGGTGCCGTTCGGGCCGCCGCCGCGGTTGCGGCTGGCCCTGCTGCGCCTGCTGCTGGAGGGCACCGCTCTGCGCGACTACCCCGACCGCGGCTATGAGGCCCTGCGCCAGGCCCTGGCGGCGGCCCACGGCCTCGATCCGGCCGCTGTGCTGCCCGGCAACGGCGCCGCCGAACTGTTCACCTGGGCGGCCCGGGATGCCGCCGCCTGTGGCCTCAGCCTGCTGCCCGTTCCCGGTTTCGCCGACTACGACCGCGCCCTGCGTTGCTGGGATGGCGCCATCGCGACCACACCGCTGCCGTTGCACTGGAGCGAGGCGGGGCCGAGTCCCTGGCCGCCGGCCGCGGCCCTGCTGGACGAGCCGGGGCCGGCCCCGGTGCTCTGGATCACCAATCCCCACAATCCCACCGGTCAGCTGTGGAGCCGTGCCTCCCTGGAGCCGCTGCTGGCCCGGCACCCGCTGGTGATCGTTGATGAAGCCTTCCTGCCGCTGGTGCCCGATGGCGAACGGCAGTCGCTGATCCCGCTGCTGGCGCAGCATCCCCAGCTCGTGGTGATCCGCAGCCTCACCAAGCTGCTGGCGGTGGCCGGTCTGCGGCTCGGCTACGCCCTCGGTGATCCGGCGCGGTTGCAGCGCTGGGCCGGCTGGCGTGATCCCTGGCCGGTGAACGGCCTGGCCGCCGGTCTCGGTGCCGCCGTGCTGCAGGACGAGGCCTGGATCCGCCGCGTGCAGACCTGGGTGGCTCGCGAAAGCCCCTGGCTGCAGCGGCAGCTGGCGGCGTTCCCGGGGCTGCAGGTGCGGCCCTCCGCCACCAGTTTTCTGCTGTTGCGCGGCGGGTCGGCGGGTCAGCCCCGCTCCCTGGAACCGTTGCGTCAGGCGTTGGCGCAGCGGCATCGCATCCTGTTGCGCGATTGCCGCTCCTTCGCGGGGCTCGATGGCAGCTGGCTGCGGCTCAGCCTGCAGGACCGCAGCGGCCATCGGCGCCTGCTGCGGGCTCTGGCGCAGGAGTGGCCCGGCCCCTGAGCCGTCCGCGCCGGCGGCGGGGCCCGCAGGCCAGGGCCGATCCGGGTGTGTCGCTGGTGGGCTGGGAGCGGGAGGCTGGCAAGCGCCATGGCCCTGGCGCAGGCTCGGGGGCGCGACTCGCCTCAGGGCAGCCTGGGGCCCGTTGCCGCGGGCGTGGGGGCTGTCGGGGCGCGGCCGGCCGGCCGGCAACCCTGTCCAGGCCGCTCTCGACCAGGCTGCAGTCACCGGTCACCGGTCACTGGTCAGCAGTCACTTGGTCAGCGGCCGGCGGCCCTTCGGGTCTCCACCAGGGCCAGCAGGCGCTCCACCAGTTGCTGCTCGGCATCGCGCACCGCCAGCCGCTCCATCCCGGCGCGGAGCTCCTGCAGAGGATCCAGATCGGGCGCCACGCCCCGCAGCCGCGGCCCCAGCAGGCGCCACACCGCGGCCCCCAGCGCCTCCTCCTCCGGTGGGTGCTGCCAGACGATCACGGCGGCTCCCAGCTCCGCCGCCGCTGCCGCATTGGCATCCTGATGGCGATCGGCCGCCTGGGGGAAGGGCACCAGGATCGTGGGGGTGCCGCACACCGCCAGTTCGCTGAGGCTGCCGGCACCGGCACGGCTGATCGCCAGATCGGCGTGCTGCAGCAGGGCGGGCAACTCATCGCTGAACGGGCGCTCCACCAGGCGCGGATGCTGCAGCGATCCGGCCTCGGGATCGTTGCTGCCGGTGAGATGCACGAGGCGACAGCCGGCTTCCAGCAACCGCGGCGCCAGGGGGCGCACCATGCGGTTGAGGCCGACCGCTCCCTGGCTGCCGCCCATCACCAGCAGCAGGGGACCCTCGCCCGCAGGCACCCAGTCGGGCAGCGGCGCCGGATCCAGGAAGGCCTGCCGCACCGGCGTGCCGGTGACCAGGGGGCTGGCCTGGGGCAGGCGGGCCGCGGCCTGGGGCAGACCCACGGCCACCAGGCTGCAGAACCGCCCCAGCAGGCGGGTCACCTTGCCAGGGATGGCGTTGCTTTCGTGCAGCACCACCGGCACGCCGCTCCAGCGGGCCGCCAGGATCGCTGGTGCTGCGATGTAGCCGCCGCTGCTGAACACCGCATCGATCCGTTCGCGTCGGATCAGGTGGCGCACGGTGCGGGTGGCCAGCAGCAGCTGCAGCAGATTGAGCAGGCGGCGCAGACCGCGGCCCTGCAGGCCACCGGCCCGCACGGTGTGGAGCGGATAGCGGGAGGGCACCAGCCGGGTCTCGAGCCGGTCGGGAACCCCCAGCCAGCAGACCCGCCAGCCGGGGGGCAGGGCATCGGCCACCGCCAGTGCGGGGAACAGGTGGCCCCCGGTGCCGCTGGCGGCGATCAGTAGCGTCGGCATGGGCAGGCCGGCAGTGGCGATGGGGACAGGCGCGCCTAACTTAAAAGCCGCGTCGTTGCCCCTTCCTCCGGGCTGCTGCCGCCCCACGTTTTTCCGCCGACTCCCCATCCCGCCTTTCCCCCTCTGATGCGCCGCCTCCGCCGACCGTTCTCCAGCGATCCGACCTCGGGGGTTGCATCCGTGTCGGTGCGCCGCCATCGCCGCCTCTGGCCCAGCCGTGTGGCGGCCGCCGGTCTGGCGCTGGCGGCCTGGTTGGCGGACCCGGCGATCGGGCGGGCGGCCTCCCCCAGCCCGTCGCAGCTGCAGGCGCTGGAGGCGGTCCTGAATGGCCAGGATTCCGGGGCCCTCAGGGCTCTGCTGGCGGAGGGGCCCGGTCTTGATGTGGCTCTGCTGCAGCGGCGCTGGAGCGCCCTGCGCCAGGCGTTCCCCGATGCCCGCTGGCAGCTCAGCGCCGGCAGTCCCACCGCCTCAGGGCGGCCGACGGTGAATCTGCGGGTCAGCGGCACCCGCAGGGAAGGGAGTGCCCTCTTCCGGCTCAGCGCCGATCAGTGGCTGGAGCTGAGCAGCAACGGTGAGCGGATCAGCGGTCAGACCCTGCTGCGGGAGCAGACGATCCTGCGCAGCGGCGAGAGCAACCTACCGGTGAGCGTGCTGATTCCCGATGCGGTGCTCACCGGCCAGCGCTACGACGTCGATGTCATCTTCGATGAGCCGCTCGATGGCGCCCTGGTGGTCGGTGGCATCCAGTCGCTCACCCCCCAGCAGCTGGCCAGCCTGGAGAGCCCGGCGATGGACGTGGTGCCTCTGGGCGGCGGCGGTGTGTTCCGCACGGTGCGCGCCCCCTTCACCCCGGGCAGCCAGACCTGGGCTGTGCTGCTGGTCCATCCCCGCGGCGTGGTGAGCACCACCAAACGGGTGCGGGTGGTGAGCGATCGGGCCCAGCTGACGCCCTGACCCGGCTGACGGCCCTGCTGGCTGAGGTGTGGGCGTGAAGGGGTGGGCCTGTTGGGGGCAGACGCCCCGTTGCAAGCCCAGCTGCTCCGGGGGAGTGGCAGAGGTTCAGCCTTCGCTTTCGATGATGGCCCGGATCTGGGCCAGCCGCACAAACGATGGTGCCGCTTTGTTGAAGCCTGCGTAGACGCAGACGAACAGCAGCAATTCTTCAATCTGCTCAAAGGTGACACCCTGCTTGAGCGCCATACGGATGTGCGGTTCAAAGGGCGATTCGACTGACAATCCCTGATTGACCACATCGATCGCAATCGCCACCATCGCTTTGGTGGCCTGATCGATCAGCGGCTTGCCCCAGGCTTCGCCTGCAATGCGGGTGCAGAGGTCCCCGAAGGCGGGATGAACGCCATCAAGGGAATCGCGCAGATCCTGATCATCGAGGACGGCATTGCGTGGCGGGCTGGGGAGGCTTGCCTCGGAGGGGGCGGCAGCATCGGTCATGGCGTGTCCCTGAGGGTCAGAGTTCTGCTGGAAGGTTCAGGTCAACCGGAGGATCAGCCGCCTGCACTTCTTTGCACAGAGAAACGCTAATCCGCCCTGCCTGGGCTGACAACCAGGTGGTTGGCGAATCCACATGATGGCCATGGTCACCAGTGCCAGCGGCTGGGGAAGGGCTGCCGGCCGTGAGCCGCATCGAGTTGATCCCTTTAGCCTTCGGGAGGTTTCTCCCCTCATGGCCATGACTCACGGCGCATCCGATTCCGCTGCGACGGGTTCCGCTGCGATGGATTCCGGGTCGACAGATCCCGTGGCGAGCGATCTGTCGATCCGGGTGATCGGTCGCTTGCCGCTGTCGCTCTCCGACGAGGAGAGAGCGGAGTTCCTGCGCCGCACGGCAGAGCTGGCGGAGCTGACGCGCCGCCATGATGGAGTTGTTTTCTATTCCTGTAATGCCGATATTGAGGTTGTTGGCACCTATGTTTTTGATGAGGTGTGGCCCAGTTTTGAGGTGTTTCAGGCCCATCTCCAGACCACCCATTTCAATGGCTGGTGGGCCTGGGTGGAGCCCCGGTTGAGCGGCTCTCTGCAGATTGATTACGCTGCTCTGAGCAGTTTGCAGCGCCTTCCCTGAGGCGTCAGGCCCGGGGTCCTGGCGGGCTGGATCCGCCCAGGGCCCCGGGGATTCACCTCGAGGCCGGCCAGCCCCCGCGGCGAGGATGCTCCTCAGGCCAGCAGTGGCAGCCTGCCGCTCTTCTCAATCGAGAAATCCACCGTTGTGGGATGGCCCTCGAGGCGGAAGTCAAACGCATTCGTACCTGAAATCGACACAGGGCTAGTGGCAGGGGTGTAGATCTGATCCTCGGAGGCCACAAACGGCATCCAGAGCTGGCCGCCGTCGACACGCAGACGACCAGCGGAGGCGCTGTACAGCCCCCCTGGGCTTCGATCGCCTCCAGGGCGCGCCCATAGGCCTTCGTCTGGCCTGGGCTGATGGTCTGCTGGGTGATCGGATCGAGAACAGCGCCTTTCCTGTTGGTCACCGCATAGAGGCCAAAGTGTGTGGCGTGCACGTGATGGCTGTGCCCATCGCCCTCGCCGCCGGAGGAAGACGAGTCGCTGATCATCTCGCCTGTGATCAGCAGCTGTCGCCGCGGTTGTTCACGCGTATCCAGCACTGGGTGGCCGTGCTGTTGCAGCTCTGAACTGGCCTGTTGGATACCCTGCACCGGTGTGTCCAGGCCGATCGACATCGCCTTGAACAGGATCTGATCCCCCTTCACCCCCAGTCCTGTCTGGGTCGACAAGCGGGCCGAGGCATCGAGACCATCCCGGCGCACCTCCCGGGCCGACTGTGCGGTGACGAAGAACACCAGATGGGATTCGCTGCCGATTGCAAAGGCACGGGAAGCCAGATCGCTGGCGACCGCCGCCGAGTCGGGGCTGCTGGTGAACAGGAGTGTGCTCCGGTCGGCGGCGGCCTGGCGCCAGGCCTGGCTTGGGGTGGCCTCGAGGCGGAGATCAGCGATCTGGCCGTCGGCGCCATCCACCTGAATCACGCCGTAGGTGCGATCCTGGTCGCCCGGATTGGCCCGTTGCAGGGTGGCTGTGGCATAGCCGCCGACCCCGGCTGTCTGGGTGCCGTTGCTGATCGTCAGCACGCCATCGCGATCCTGATCCTGCATCGTCAGCTGCAGGGCCGGCATCGAGTCGAGCAGGGAGGCGAACAACTCGGTTCCCTGGTGCTGCGATTGATAAAACTGTGACTCGGCGGTGTTGATTGGATAAATCGTCACATCGCCATTGGTCAGGAGTCCCCCCTGTACAAGAGGGGCGAAATCGGCAAAGAACTCCGTGGTGTATTCGGCGGTCAGGTGTTCAACCAAGGCGGCGCCGCTTTCATACTCTTCAACGAAGGCCAGTGTCAGGGGTTCGCCTTTGGGAATGTAGTAATTGAACGACACACAGCCCGCCTCCTTGTCTGTGTGCTGCTTGAGTGCTTCGGCCAGTGCCAGGCCCTGTTGCAGGCTCTCTGGCGAGGCCATCTCAAATTTGCCGATCAGGGTCTGAGCTGCTTCGGCCAGCAGATCGGAATCGACGGATTGATTGTTCACCTCGATGCTGCCAGCGCTCCTGAGCTGCCTGACCAGCTGCCGGAACTGGCGTGAGGATTTGAGCTGGGCCAGATCGGAATAGCGTTGCCAGACCGTCTGGATGATCTTCTGCGCCTGGTCGGAAACGTCCGACTCCGGCTTGAGGATCAGGCTGACCTCGCTGCCTGCCGTGGCGATGATCAGCTGATTGAGCGCGTTGACGAGCTGATGAAACTGTTTTTCTGAGATGTCTTTGTTTTTGCCGGGCTCATAGCTGCAACCAATATATTGAATGATCTTCGGGTCGAAAGGCGTGCTGAAATTGACCGCCGGCGAGGGCGCATTGGGTGCTGGGGGGATGTAGTATTCGCTGGTGTTTTTACCAGCTGGATCGGCCAGCCAGGGGGTGTCTGAGCTGGGATCCCAGTAGGCGGGCGGTGGATTGGGGATCGGCGTCTGCCGGTCTTCGGGGATGGCGGGATTCCAGTTGCCGCCACCATTGACGTCGCCGGCTCCGTTGCCCACGAACGCGCCGAAATTGCGGCTCATGGCAACAAAGTAATCCGGGAAGGTGTTCATGTAATCAACAAAGCGCTGTTGATTGGAGATGCCTTCCTCGCTGCCGACATTTTTGTTGTATAGATTGCCGTAGGCGGCGGCCTGATCTGAGGTGTCGTAGAAGCGACCGATCACCGGGTTGCTGAGGGTGAAGAACTCCTCGATGCCGCCGGATGGATAGCCGGGCGAGCGCGACCAGACGGTCAGGAAGACGAGCGGATCGCCGCTGGGGCTGGCATTGCGATAGGCGTGCGCGTAGCCTCTGGGGAGAAAGGCAGTCTGGCCGGCGGTCAGGTGCGCGTAGTAGAAGTTCTCAATCTGGTCAATGGTGACAGCGTCGTCTTTCTGGGAGTCGGGGATATTTCCTGCCGGATATTCGTTGATTTCTGCCGGTTCACCGAAGGGGTCGCCGATCCAGGAATCCATTTCCCCCTGCAGCAGGATGAACAGCTCATCCTCAGCCCAGTGGATATGGGGAATCGGGCCGGCATTATAGGGAGTGACGGTCAGCGTGATCGTGAACGGCCGGCCCGTGTCGGAACTGGACAGGGCATCGAGCACCACCGCATCGCCACTGTTGCCATTGAGGGGCCTGCCGCCGTCGGCCTCGCTGCGTTGGTTGATCGTCTCTGCGTCGACACTGAAGACGAGGAACTGCTGCGCTTCACCGGCTGGGAAGGAGTCCCATTGATAGGAGCCTTTGGTGCGGCTGTTGGGAATTTCAAAGTACAGAGGCAGGTCGAGCCGCTCTGTGGAAGACCAGGTTTCTGTGTTGTTGCCTGGCCCGGTTTTGATGAATGTCTTGAAATCGAAGTTTCTGACAACCGGCAGGCCCAGGCCACGGGGCCAGGGGAACTGGGGCGCCAGATTGAAGGAGGCGTCCAGGTCGTAACGCTCCTGCTCGTTGAAGTCGGGCGTCGGGTAGTAGGCGGGCTGGGTGGGGTTGTTGTTATACGTGCTTTTGCGATCTGTCTTCCCACCGACTCCGTGCGAATGATTGTCGCTGCTGCTGTGATCGTGACCTGCTGACATTGATCAAAAAGTAGGGGCGTCGAATCGACCCTAGTGATGCATCCTCAGGGGCGCTCGTGCCAGACACACATCGTTAACCGCTTCCCTGTAAAAACCGCTTCCCTGCAAACGCAGCTGTTACCTGTGGTATTCCTGGATGTTTTCGTTTCTCTTCCGATGTCGCCCTGCAAGGCCGCGGCGGCGTGGCGGCGCGGTGCCGGCCTGGGGTCAACGCAGATCCGACGGCAGCAGATACCCCTTGCCGCCCTGGTCCAGCCGCTGGAAGTGGCGTTTCAGATAGGCATTGACGCGCGCTTCCTGGCGATCCAGGCGCCCATCGGCGTCGCGATCCAGGCGTAGGAACAGCTGCTGCAGCTGTTCCTGGTAGTGCTGCCGCTCATCGCCGGCCCGGGCCGGTGGCGCCGGAGCGGCAACCGCAAGCAGCAGCAGGGCGGTGACCAGGGGGCGGAACACGGCGGCGGGGCAGCTGTCGTCAAGGCTATGGAGCCCGGCCGGCCCCCCTGTTGCCGGATCGCCAGCAAGCTATGACCAGATCTTTCCGCAGAGGGGCCGATGGCCGCAGGGCAGCGCATCTGGGTGGTGGATGACGACCCGGAGATCCGGCGCATGGTGGGCACCTATCTGATCGATCAGGGCTACGACGTGCGCTGCCTGGCCAATGGTGAACAGCTGCTGGCCCGGCTGGCCGGCCAGCGCCCCGATCTGCTGGTGCTCGATCTGATGTTGCCGGGCGACGACGGTCTCACCCTGCTGCGGCGCCTGCGGGATGGCGGCGATGACCTGCCGGTGGTGATGCTCACCGCCCGCGGCGATGCCGTCGATCGGATCATCGGCCTGGAGCAGGGCGCCGATGACTACCTGGCCAAGCCGTTTCTGCCGCGGGAGCTCACGGCACGCATCGAGGCGGTGCTGCGCCGCCGCGTCTCTTTGCCGGCCGGTACGCCCCTGGCCGATGGGGAGACGCTGACGATCGGTGCGCTGGTGTTCGATCGGGCCGCACGCACCCTCGGCCAGGGCGATCGCCTCACCGTGCTCACCTCCGGCGAGTTCGCCCTGCTGGCTGCCTTTGTGCAGCATCCGCATCGCCCCCTCTCGCGCGAGCGCTTGGTGGAACTGGCCCGGGGCCCCGAGTCGGGCACCGACAGCCGCAGCATGGATGTGCAGGTGTCGCGGCTGCGCCGGCTGGTGGAGCCGGATCCGTCCCGCCCCCGCTACCTCCAGACGGTCTGGGGCTATGGCTATGTGTTCGTGCCCGATGGCCAGCCTCGCAGCCGTTAGGTATGGCCTGGTGGGGCTGGGTGTGGCCCTGCTCGGCACGCTGCAGCTGCAGCTGCTGCTGGCGGAGCGCCTGCAGCGCGATCGGTTGTCGCAGCTGGGGAACGAGGTGTTGTTTCAGGTGCGGCTCAGCGAGCTGGCCCTCGATCGCCTGCCGCCGACGGCCCTGGCCCGGTTGAGCGGCCTGCCGCTGCGGGTGGGGCAGGCACCGCTGGCCGCGATGGCCCCGGACCGCAGCCTGGTGGCGGAGGCCGCCCTGTTGCGGCGCCAGCTCTGCCGCCGTCTGGTGCCCTGTCCGCAGGTGCTGCCGGCGATGGGCGAACCGCGCCGGGTGTGGGTGGAGCTGCTGGCGCCGCTGGAGCCGGTGTGGTTGCAGGTGCCGATGCCGCCGCTGCGCCCCTGGCCTCCCGATCCCTGGCTGCTGCTGCTGGGGGCTGGGCTGGGGGGCGGGGTGGCCTTGCTGCTCTATCTGGCGCTGGAGGTGCAGCGTCCTCTGCGGCATCTGCGCCAGGCCCTGGCAGGGGTGGCCGAGGGGCTGCCGCCGCCGGTGCCGCTGCCGAGCCGGGGGACGACGGCGGTGCGGCAGCTCACCGAGCGGTTCAATGCGATGGTGCTGCAGCTGCAGACGGCGGAGCAGGAGCGGGCGGTGATGCTGGCTGGCATCGCCCATGACCTGAAGAGTCCGATCACCCGGCTGCGGCTGCGGCTGAGCCTGGCCGGTGCGGCCGCCGGCGACCTGAGCCAGGCGGAGAGCGATCTGGCGGCCCTCGAGCGGATCACCGGTCAGTTTCTGCTGTTCGCCGGCGGCAGTGATCACGAGGTGGCCGTGGCCCTGCCGCTCGATCAGTTGCTGGCGGAACAGACCGGTCACCTCGATTCGCAGATCCTGGCGCTCGATCTGGAGCCGCTGCAGCGGGTGGTGCAGCCGGTGGCCCTGGCCCGGGCGGTGTCGAATCTGCTGGATAACGCCCTCCAGTACGGTGCCCCGCCGCTGCGCCTGGAGTTGCAGGCCGCTGAGCCGGCGGGTGAAGGCTTCCGCATCGTGCTCTGGGATGGGGGGGATGGCATCGCCGCTGAGGCCTGGAGCCAGGCGCTGATGCCGTTTCAACGCCTTGATCCCTCCCGCGGCGGTCGGGGCCACAGCGGACTGGGGCTGGCGATCGCCGCGCGGGTGGCCCGCAGCCATGGCGGTGGCCTGGAGCGACTGGAGGGAGATGGGCGCGATGGGCGTCGTTTCGGGATCGCCTTGCAGGGATGCTCCCGACCGCTGGCCGACGCCTGATCAGGCCCGGGCGGCCTGGCTGTCAGATCTGGTCACATCTTGGTGGCATCCGGGTTGCAACTGGAGCGGCGAGCCGCTCGACAGTGCAGCTGTCCGATCGCACGGCTGCGGCCTGATCGCCATGAAGACCACCCTGCTGCCCCTCGCCCTGCTGGCCCTGAGCCTGCCCAGCGCTGCCCTGGCCTATCCGGCCCCTGCCCCCACCAAGATGGTGTATCGCACCGTGGTGCGGCCTGCGGCCCCGGGGGCATCCTTCGGCTACCAGACCTATGGTACGCCGTATCCGGCGGCCGGTTATGGGATGAGCGCCCCTCAGGTCGCCACGCCGGTGGTCCGTTACCCGGTCGCAACGCCCTATGGCTATGGGGCACCCAGCGGTTATGGCTATCCCACGGCGCCGGCCTATAGCTACGCCCCGCCGGCGTCCTATGGCCTGGCGTCGGCCCCGGTGGCGGTGGCACGCCGCTGCGGCCCCGGTACTGGGCGGGTGCTGGTGGGTGCGGCCCTGGGTGGCCTGGCGTCGGCTGCCCTCGCCCCCCGGCCGAGGGACCGCGCCTGGGCGGTGCCGGTGGGAGCGGCCCTGGGCGGGCTGGGCGGTCTGGCCACCAGCTGCTGAGACCGGTGCGGCAGCACCGCTGCCGTGCCTTCTGCCGGGGTGCCGGCGGCGCCACAGTGAGTTCCATCCTGTAGCGCCGCTGGCGCCTGTTCCATGTCTTTGCCCCCGCCTCGCCTGCCACTTCTGGGCGGCGCTCTGCTGCTGCTGTTTCTGGGCGGCGGTCTGGCCCTGGCTCAGTCGAGCCCGGAGCCGAATGCCCCAACCGGGCGCCGCAGCCTCACCCCGGCCCAGCAGCAGCAGCTGTTTCCGGGGTTGCGCTCCCTGGCGCAGCAATCGCTGCGCACACGGATCGCGATTTTGCAGCGGCAGCAGCAGTGCGTGACATCAGCCACGGCCCATGCCGCCCTGCGGCAGTGCCATCTCGAGGAACGCAACGCCGTCCAGGCTGAGCGCCGCCAGTACCGGGAGGGCCTGCGTCGCTTGCTCGAACGCCTCCGCACCGGCGCGGCGCCCCAACGCCCCGAGGAGCGTTCGCCCGCTGGGCGGCCGTCGCCGACCGGAGTGTCGATCTGATCGTTCGCCCTGGTCCTGCCGCCCGGGCACGGCTGCTGTTGCCCTGGCACGGCTGCTGTTGCCCTTGGCACGGTTGCTGTTCCCCTTGCACGGCTGCCCAGCTCCTGCAGCCCTGGTCCTGCTGCTCTGGCGGCAGCCAGCCCACGCTGAACGATCCGCAGGCCGGCCTGTCCCCGGATGACGCCGACCGGTGAGCGGGCCCTGCGCCGCTGCGATAGATCCCTAGCCTGAAACGGCACAGCACCGCTTGCTCATGTTCCCTGCTGTCCTGCGTCGTTCCTGCTGGACGGCCCCTGGTCTGCTGCGTGGCTCAGGCGCCGGAGCCGCAGGCCGCGGGGGCTCCCGCAGTGGCTTCGCTCTGGCGGGCCTGGTTGCGGCCGCCCCCACCCGTGCGGTGGCGCTGCTGGCTGTGGGTGGTGGTGCGGTTGGGATGATCGGGTTGGCGGCTCTGTCGCTGCCGGCCCAGGCAGCGCCGGTGTGCACGTTTTTGATGCCGATCGGTGGCAGCGGCGGTCCGGTGGTGAGCAAGTCGGTGGGGCGGCCGAAAATCATGCCGGTGGGGATGGTGCTGGGGCGCCCCAACTGGAACACCGACTTTGTGGTGGACCGGGTTTACAGCAGCTATCGCTTCTTTTTCACGGCGATCTCCTCGGATGCGGCCGCCCGTTATCCGGTGCAGGCCTGGATGAAATTCAGCGATGGCTCGGCCTTGCAGGTGGTCGATGAAACGATGAGCCCCCCGATCGGCACCGGCCGCATGTTCGGACCCTTCCCTGCGATCGCCGGCAAGCAGGCCAGCCAGATGAACTTCAAGGTGGGCACCAGCAGCGATCCAGGCGCCACCGGTTTCAGCTATCGCATTTCGGTGCAGGGCTGCCTGGGGCTTTGAGGGGCGTCGCCAGCGATCAGCAGGTTGATCCCCGCCAAGGCATAGCGGCGTGGTCGCCTGTTCAGCCACCAACATCAGGACTGGCAGGGCTTGCAATGGGCCACATCCTTGCTAAAATTGATGTATCAACTAAACGCTGATCCATCGAAATCTCATCGAGCCATGAAGTTCAAGCTCCCCACTACGGTCACGGACCCATCCGAGCTCACCGGCATCGGGACATTTGATGCGTGGTTCGGTACAAGCTTCAATGATAAATTGATCTATCGCGGTGGTAATGACAGCATCGATGGACGCAAAGGTGTGGATACATTGGTTCTCTCTCAGTTCAGGAGCGACGTGAAGATCGGGACTTGCCGGAGTGGGGCGTTCCTGGTCGGCATTGAAAACCCTCTGTTTGACCCTAATGACATCATCAACAATGAGCGCTTTGATAACACGATCACAGCTGTTGGGATCGAGCGAGTTCAGTTGTTTGACAAGACCATTGATGTGAAGCGTCTGGCGGCTAGGCGCAAGGGGGAAGCGGCTCGGGCGCAGCGTCGCGAGATGGTCGCCGCCGATCCCCGTGCCGATGCAGCCCTGGCTCGTCTGCCCCTCTCGGTGAGCGTTTCCCCTGGAGAGAAGGATCCGGCTTCGATCGAAAGCAATACGCCGTTCTGCAGCGTCGCTGCCGATCTGTTCTGATCTCAGCCGGCTTGGCTTGGGGGATCGGCGCCCGGATCAGGCGCGTCGATGCTCCCTGTCCCGTTGATCGCTGACCTTTAGGCTCGATCTCTTCATCAAAAAAGCCCTGATCTGGCCAGAGCGGCTCAGGTCAGGGCTTTCCAAACTCAGACTTAATTACCCATAAGCCTCCGCAACCCTGAGATCCCGTTCGGTGCAAGGGATGCAGCAGCAGACCGCATTGGCGATCCGTTCAGTCATCGCCGCCAGCGAGAAGCGCCTGTTGAAGCGGAAGCAGTAGCCACCGAG
>JBJTQH010000008.1:0-1994 GCA_046075505.1 Cyanobium sp.
GGGTTGCGCAGCGTCAGCTGGGCGAAGCGGCTGCGATCCGCCCCCTGCTTGAGAGCAGTGGCGATCGAGCTGAGCAGGAACATCGAGCGCATCCGGTAGCGGCTCACCTCACCGCTGGGGGACCCCTTGAGCAGGGAGGCCCCGCTCTCGCTGCTGGCCACCCGTGCCAGCGACAGGATCCCCTGCATCCGCTGCTGATCCGGCCGCTCGTTGCTCTCCGCCTCGTCGAATACCACCGGCACGGCGTCGGAGCAGATCGACTGGCGCAGGGCGGCCTCCGTGGTCGAGCCGCTCACCAACAGGGCGAAGTCCCCCAGCAGGGGAGTGATGTAGCGATCGAGGATCGCGCTCTTCCCGGAACCCGCACCGCCCGTCAGCCAGACATGGGGCCGCCAGCGCAGCGAACCGCAGATCGGGCCGAGCACTACCCAGCCAACCAGCAGGGTGCCGGAGGCGGGCACGTCCCAGTGGAAGCGGTTGGCGATGCTCACGATCACCGCCGCCTCCTGCACCGAGAGGGGCTCCACATCGCCTGGCCCATCCAGCCGTGGCATGCGCTGGTAGACGTAGCGTGAGCGAAAGGAACTGGTGATCAGGTGCTCCCCATCGGGGGTGACGAGCCGATCGCCCAGGTGCAGCAGCGGCCTGCCGTCATCCCACCAGGCGCCGCGGCCGCGGATGCGATCGGGGGTGAAGAGTCCGGCGGCGATCGAGCGTTCGTAGAGGTCGCTGGCCACCGCCGACCAGTTAACGCCGGTGCGGCTGGGGTAAAGCGTTTCCCAGTGGGCCAGCGGCGCCAGGGCAATCAGGTGGGTGGCGGTGTGAGCCGAGCGGGCCAGGCGCAGCACCTGCCCGGTGCGACAGGAGCGGTAGTAGCTGGCCTCGCCGTCGTAGCCGAGGCACTGGAATGGCCCCCCGCTGCCGCCAGCAGGGGGGGCACCGGAAGCGGGCTCCTGATCTGCCGGGTCTGAAGCCCCTCCCGGTCTTGCTT
The DNA here is from genome assembly GCA_046075505.1 of Cyanobium sp. Lineage (GTDB taxonomy): Bacteria > Cyanobacteriota > Cyanobacteriia > PCC-6307 > Cyanobiaceae > Cyanobium. The sequence goes on from JBJTQH010000008.1 coordinate 992, forward strand.
CCTCTGCAGGCATGAGCTGCACCCACTGCTGCAGGTGCTCGGCCGCTTCCGCAGGGCTCCAGTTGGCATTGGCCAGATCCCAGCCCTGCGGCAGTTCGGCCGGCGGGTCCACCAGCTGCACGCGGCAGCCCTGGTCTCTCAAGAGGGCGGCCAGCCGCGCCATGGCCTTGCGACCGGGCGCGTCGGCATCGGGCCAGAGCGTCACCGCCCGCCCCACCAACGGCTGCCAGTCGGCCTTGGCGATGGCGTTGGTGCCGTTGGCCCAGCTGATCACCACGTGCTCAGGAAACAGCACCCCTGCCGCATCGGCCGTGCTCTCCCCCTCCACCACCAGCACCGGTGCCTCGGGGCGTTGGTTCAGGTCCGGCAGGCCGTAGAGCGGCCGGGGTGCCGGCCATTCGCAGGAGAAGGAGTCGCGGCGGCTGGGCCGATGCCAGCCGCCATCGAGCCAAACCCGATGCAGGAAGGCCTTGCGGCCCTTGCCGCCCAGGCAGAGGCGTTGGATCCAGAACAGCGGGTTCCCCGCTGCATCGCGGTAGCACCACTGGGCGATGGCGCCCTGCTCCAGGGCTGGAGGTGGTGCATCGGCAGGGGGCTGCTCGGGTTGGCGCCAGGACCGGCTGCCATGGCCCGGTAGGCCAGTGGCGGCAGGGGTGGCCGGTGGGGCAGGGAGCTTGGCGCCGGAACCGTTGCCGGTGCTCACCAACTGGGGCCGATGCCGCCCGCTCCCGCCTGACTCCAGGCGCAGGTAGCGCTCCACTTCTTCACAGGCCTGGCGGAAGCTCCAGCGGCGTACCCGCATCAGCAGGTCCATGCCGGTTCCGCCACCACCCAGGTGGTCCTTACCGCCGCACTGGTTGCAGAACCAGGAACCGTTGCCGTCCCTGTCGTCAAAGCGGAAGCGGTCCCGCCCCCCGCAGGCCGGACAGGGCTGGTGGCGATTGCTGAGCTGCTCAGCGCGCAGCCCCGCCAACGCCTCGAGGATCTCCCGCCAGCGGCCTGA
>JBJTQH010000009.1:0-30142 GCA_046075505.1 Cyanobium sp.
GGTTCAGCTTGTCGATCAGCTGGGGTCGCACACCGCCATAGCCCTCGGCGAAGCGCAGATCCTGCAGCTGCAGCCCAGGCACGATTTTGCGGGCATCGGCGAGGAACAGCCGCCGCCGCAGCCAGGGCACCTCAAACAGCAGATTGCGCAGGATGTAGTTGCGGATGGTGGCATCACCGAACAGCTGCCACAGCACTGCCAGCACGCTGAAATCGAGCCGCAGCACCCGCAGGAACTGCCAGAAGGAGGCAGGTCGGTAGCGCTCCAGCAAGGGCAGCAGCAATGCCGTCGGCCCAAAGCGCGTCTTGCCGGCTGAGCGCACATCCGGATCGCCATGAAGGGCTGCAAACGGCAGACGATCGTTCTGCACGGTGTACACCTTGCCGCGCAATAGATCGGGGGTGAAATAGAAACTGCCGGCCACCGGCAGGCAGGAATACTGCAGGCCGTAGCCCATCTGCTGCGCCATCAGCAGGCTGTGGGCGCCGGCGTTGACCACCACGTGGCGGGCCCGCAGCCAGCGGCGGCCGTTGTGGTCTGCGATCTCGACCCGGAAGCTGCGTGGTGCCGCGGGATCCTCCCCCTCCGCCACGATGCGGCGCACCTCGGTGTTCAGCCGCAGAGCCAGGCTGCGGCCGCTGCCTTCCAGGGCGAGGCGGGCCTGGCCCACGAAGGACTCACTCAGGGCCTCGTAATCCACGGCCGTCGGAGAGCGGCGGATGCCGATGGCGGCGATCGCTTCCGGCCGCGGCGCGCCATCGACCAGGGCCACCGCCGGTTCCCAGTCGGTGATCTGTTCACGCTCCAGCCATTCCATCGCCGGGAAGTGGGGCGAGAAGGTGAGGAACCGCTGCCGCAGGAAGGCGCACTCCCGCTCCCCCACTGCCAGCACCATCTTGGGGGTGCGGAACACGCAACGGCTGGCTTCATCCGGCTCGAGCAGTTCGGCATAACGGCCGATCATGTCGGCGGTGCGTTTCACCGTGAGCGCTTTCTCGAGGCTGTAGTTGGTTTCGATATCGCCGCAGTGAATCGTCTGGCTGTTGCTGCTGGCCCTGGAATTCACCTGAGCCAGCCAATCGCGCCGCTCCACCAGGGTGAGGTGGGCCAGATCGGTGTAGCGGGCCAGGCTGAACAGCAGGGCTGTGCCGCACACCCCACCCCCGACGATCAGCACCTCGGTATCGATCGGCCCGTCCGCCGCCGGCTGCTCCCCGCTCACCGCCGCGCCCGGGGTGGAGGTGGGATCCAGGCTGGGATCTGTGCTGGTGCGATCGGTCGAGGCGGGCAATGCAGGCCGGGTGGTCAGGAACCCCCCATGCTGACCGATGGCGCGCCGGTGCTGGCGGACCAGCGCTGGCAACAAAGCCCCGGCCATCACCCAGCGGCCGTTGTTCAGCAGCTGTTGTTCAGCCGCCACCGCTCAGGCGGAGTCGCTCAGCGGCGGCTGGCCAGCAGCACCAGCAGGGCCCCGCAGGACATCAGCGCCGCCGCCGGCAGCCGCAGGCCACTGCTGCGCTCCTGCAGCAGCCCCACCCCGATCAGCGCTCCGAACAGGGTGCTGAGCCGTTTGATCGCCACCACGTGCACTACGGCTGTCAGGCGCAGCGCCTCCATCTGCAGCCCCGTGCCCACCAGAACGCACAGGCCCAGGGCGAACACCTGCAGCAGCCGCAGCCGGCCGGCGGCACCGGCGAACAGGGCCCGGCGGAGCCCCGCCACCGGCTGTGGGGCGCTTCGGTGCTGATCCCCGGCAGCCAGGGCGGCCAGCAGCAGCGGCAGACCCACCACCAGGTGCAGCCCCGCCACCCACAGCAGGCTGCCGCCGGCGCGCACCCCCAGCTTGTCGATGCTGGCGCCGAGGCCCCACAGCACGGCGGTGAGCAGCATCTCCCGCCCTCCCGGCACCCGCAGCAGGTTGCGTTGCAGCCCATCGCTGCGGCCGAGCAGCAACGCGCCGGCCACTAGCAGCCCCACCCCGAACACCGCCATCGGCCCGGGACGTTCCCCCAGCACCAGCCAGCCGCTGAGCAACAGCACCAGCGGCGAGAGGTTGATCAGCGGCAGCACCAGGCTGAACTCGCCGCGGGCCAGCGCCCGGCCGTAGCACCAGTAGGCCACCCCGTTCACCAGGGCGGTGGCCAGCAGGGCCTGCAGCAGCGCCGTCGGCTGAATCGGCGGGGCGTGCAGCAGCAGCAGCGGCAGCGCCAGCAGGGTGGTGGCAAAGCAGCCGGCCCCGATCGCCAGGCGCACGCTCAGGCCCTGCAGCAGCAGCGAGCGCAGCAACAGGTCGGCGGCACTGGTGCAGCACGCCGCCCCCAGGGCCAGCAGCGACCAGAACGGCAAGCGAAGCGGAGCGTGGGGAACGGGCCCAGCCTGGCCCGGCGGAGTGACGCTGGGGGCAGCGCCACAGCTCGCGCCTGCCAGGGGAAGGCCGCCCCTTGGGGAAGCTGTGCGGGAAAGCTGTGGGCTACGATCCAGCGGTGCCTGACGCGGCACCATCTCCGCGGCCCGCCTCGCTGCTGCCTCGGTCGTCAGACCGTCAGTAAGCATCAGGCTTCAACCAGGCGATGCACACTTCGGGCGATTAGCACAGCGGTAGCGCACTTCCTTCACACGGAAGGGGTCACTGGTTCGAATCCAGTATCGCCCATTTGATTGATTCCAGTTGCCGCTCTTTGGCGAGGGGGTGGGCTGGTTAGGCAGTGGCTTTTTAAGCGGTGGCTGTTCAAGCTGTGGCCTTTGAGTTTGCTGGCTGACTGCCTGCAGGCCTGTAGGGCTCGTTCTTGCGGCGCTCAGCGCTGTTGTCAGCGCTACTTTCAGCGTCCGCCGTTCCTTCCTGACACCATGGCCCGGCTTTCGCGGCGGCTGGCGAGCAACGCCCCCGGCGATTTCTATGTCGATGCCAGCTGCATCGACTGCGGCACCTGCTGGCAGTGGGATCCGCAGCATTTCGCGCCCGGTGGCGATCAGGCCCGCGTGCAGCGCCAACCGGAAGGAGCTCAGGAGCAGGCGCAGGCTCTGCTCGCCCTGCAGGCCTGCCCGGTGGCGGCGATCGGGGCGCCGGCGGACCTGGTGCGCCACACCCCTGCCGATGGCTTCCCGGCCCTGCTCACCCGCCACCCGGCCGGTGATGTGTACTACTGCGGCTGGGCTTCGCGTCGCAGCTACGGGGCGGCCAGCTATCTGATCGTGCGCCCGGCGGGCAATGTGCTGATCGATAGCCCCCGCTTCAATGCACCGCTGGCGCGGCGGATCACGGCCCTGGGGGGCCTGGCGGCGCTGGTGCTCACCCATCGCGACGATGTGGCCGATCACGACCGCTGGGCCGCTCGTTTCGGCTGCCCCCGCTGGATTCATGCCGCCGATGCTGAGGCTGCCCCCGCAGCGGAACGGCGGATCGAGGGAGCACAGCAGGTGCAGCTCGATCCCGATCTGTGCCTGATCCCCACCCCCGGCCACACAGCCGGCTCCCTGGTGGCGCTGCTCGGCGGGCAGATCCTGTTCTCCGGCGATCACCTCTGGTGGAACGAGGAGCACCAGGCTGTGGTGGCTTCACGCACCTACTGCTGGTGGGATTGGCCTTCGCAGCTGGCCTCGGTGGAGCTCCTGCGCCGGCTCGATGTGCGCTGGCTGCTGCCGGGCCACGGTGGTCGCCGCGCCTTCGCGGCCGGCGAGTGGGCCCACCGCATCGATCACACCCTGGCCTTCTGCCGCACAGGTTCATGACCATCCCGATCGCCCTCACCATCGGTGGCAGTGATTCCGGTGGCGGTGCCGGCATCCAGGCCGACCTCAAGACCTTCACGGCCCTGCAGGTGCACGGTTGCTCCGCCCTCACCTGCATCACCGCCCAGAACACCTGTGGTGTCAGCCGGGTGGATGCCCTGCCGCCGGAATCGCTCAGCGCCCAGATCGAAGCGGTGCTCAGCGATCTGCCCGTTGCCGCCCTCAAGACCGGCATGCTGCTCAACCGGGCGCTGATCGAGGCCACCGCCGCCGCCCTGGCCCCTCTGGAGCTGCCGCGCCTGATCGATCCGGTGATGGTGTCGCGGGCCGGATCGCTGCTGCTGGAAGCCGAGGCGATCGAGGCCTATCGGCGCCTGCTGCTGCCCCTGGCCGAGTTGCTCACCCCCAACCTGCACGAGGCGCGCCTGCTCAGCGGCCTGCCGATCGCCAGCCCCGCCGAGGTGGAACAGGCGGCGACCCGGCTGCTGGAGATGGGGCCCGCTGCGGTGCTGATCAAAGGTGGTGGCCTGGCTGAGCTGCGCGGTCGTGATTTCCTGCAGCAGGCCGGTGCGGAGGGGATCTGGCTGCAGCACGCCACCATCGCCACCCCCCACACCCACGGCAGCGGCTGCACCCTGGGCGCTGCGATCACCGCCGGCCGGGCCCAGGGGCTGCCCCTGCATCAGGCGGTGCAGGCGGCCAAGCGCTACGTCGAGGCGGGCCTGCGCCATGCTCTGGCGATCGGAGCGGGCCAGGGGCCGCTGTGTCACTGGCACCCGCTGCTCTGAGGGCTCCCCTCTGGCCGCGGTGCCGAGCGTGCCAAGCCGTGCGGTTCCACCAGCCCAGTTCTGCCGGGCCCGTGTTGCTGCTGAGGGCATCCTGCGGTGATCGGCAGACCATGGCGGCCCGGGTCGTGATGACGCTCGAGCTCGAGCCTGCTGAGGTCTGCTGTCTCGCCGCCACCGCTGGGATGGTCCGCACCGGACACCGCCGCCATACTGCCCCCACTCAGGGTGCAGGCTCGCCCTGTCCTGCCTTGCCTCGCTGATGCCGCCTCTTCCCTCCGGCTCTGACGCCCTGCCCCAGGTCGCTGGCTCGGCCCTGGGGGCTGTCGGTGCCCAGCTGCGCCAGGCCCGGGAGGCGCGCGGCCTGGCCGCTGAGGCCCTGGCGGAACGGCTGCGCATCGGTGTGGAGCAGCTGCAGGCGCTGGAGAACGCCGAAACCGAGCAGTTGCCCGAGCCGGTGTTTGTGATCGCCCAGATCCGGCGTGTGGCCACCGCCCTGCAGCTCGACATCGATGCACCGCTGCAGGCCCTGCGGCGGTCCGGCGAGTTGGAACGCCTGACGCCACGCCCCAGTCGGACGGCGGCGCGATCCGTTCCGATGGCCACTCCTGACAGAACCAGCCGGCCCGGAGCCCGCGCCTCCGGCACCGCCCCTGCGCCACCAGACCCGGCTGGGATCGCCCCTGCCGTGACTGCCGCCCCAGCCGGACAGGCTCCAGCCGCCGCCGCTCGCAGCCTGGAGCCTGCGCCAGAGACCGTCAGAAGCACATCCAGCCGTACCAACGCAAGCCGCAGTGACTCCGGGCGCAGTGACTCTGTGCTCACTGACGCCGTGCGCGGCCCCGGTCGGTCGCGTTGGTTCAGCTTCGGGGCTGGTGCCACCCTGCTGCTGGCTCTGCTCTGGGGGGGATGGCGCCTGCGGCAGCCGGATCCCCGCAGCACCGGCACCGAGACGCCGGCTGGCTCAGCGGCGCCCCCGCTCGCCCCTGGCAAGCCCCCGGCCGCCAGTGCCTCCCCGGGCGGGCCGACCGCGGAGACCCTGGAACTGGTCAGTCCGGAGCCCAGCTGGGTGGAGGTGCGCCGCCCGGATGGCACCAGCCTCTACCGCGGTCTGCTCAACGGCCGGCAGCAGTTCCCGCTCGGCCAGGGGCTGGAGGTGCTGGCGGGTCGTCCCGATCTGGTGCGCAGCCGCATCGGCACGGGCCCCAGCCGCGCCCTTGGCCCGATCAGTGAGGTGCGCTGGTGGGCCCTGCGCCCACAGCCCTGAGTTCGGCGGCGCTCTCCACACGCAGCTCCAGCCCCGTGGCCTCGCGCACCGCCTCAGCGCACGACCGCAGGCTCCAGCACTCCAGGCTCAGATCCACCCCGCCCGGATCCCCCTCCTGGGCGGAGGCGTCGCAGGGATGCAGCACAACCCGGAAGCCGCTGGCGGCGCCGGTGGGCCCCTCGGGGCGCAGGGTCAGCCGTGCGATCACGGTGGCAGGCCGCCGGTCCAGGGCTGCCGCCAGCCGCAGCAGCAGGGCCAGGTTGGCCACGGTGCGCTTCTCCTCGCGGCCCTCGATCAGCTGCCACGACTCATGCCGTTTCTTCGGGAGGCCGCGGCGGTGGTACCGGGCGATCGCCGCCACCATCAGATGTTCCAGCTCGGAATAGCCCAGCAGTTCACCGTGGCGGATCAGATACCAGGTGTGTTTGTGATAGGCGGCGCTGTTGATGTAGCGGCCGCAGGCATGCAGCTGCGCCGCCGCCCACAGCAGCAGCCGGCCGCTGCCGTCGTCCTGATGCAGCAAGCCATGGCTCTGGTCGTAGAGGCTCAGGGCCAGATCCGCCACCCGATCGGCCCGCGCCTGCTCAACGCCGTAGATGCGCGCCAGGTGACGCACCGTGCGCTCGCGGATCGTGCTCTGGAACGCGAAGCGATCGCCGAGCAGATCGTTGCGCAGCATCCAGTCGATGATCAGCCCCTCGCGCAGGGCCCGCTCGCACACCACCAGTTCACGGGCGCCGAGCATCGCCATCGCCGTCTGCAGGATCAGCGCGCCGGGCACGATGATCTCGGCGCGGCGTTCGTTGATCGCGGTCAGGCCGCGGCGCTGCTCCGGGGTGAGCGTCACCAGCCGATCCACCAGCTGATCGATGCGCTCGCGGCTGAGGCGATAGCCACCCAGCTTCAGCGGCGGTTTGCTGTCCTCGGCGGCGGCCAGGGCTGCCAAGGCCATGGCGGTGCCGCTGGTGCCCACCAGCACCGGCACCTCCCCGGGTCGCAGCGCGGCGCGCACCTCGGCGACAGACGGATCGAGGATGCCCTGGATGTAGGCCTGCAGAAACTGGCGGCGATCCGGTGGCAGGGGATCCTGCTGGCAGAACTCACGCTGCAGCCGCACCGCACCGATGCGGGTGCTGGTGAAGGCGCGGCCGTCGCGGCCATCGGCCAGCACCAGCTCAGTGGAACCGCCACCGATGTCGAGGATCCAGTGGGGCGTGTCCCCGAAGGTCATGCCGGAGAGCACCCCCAGGTAGATCAGCCGCGCTTCCTCCGGGCCGCTGACCAGATCCACCTCCAGATCGAGCTGCTCCTGCAGGGCATTGAGAAAGTCGCGGCCGTTGGGCGCTTCGCGCACGGCGCTGGTGGCGGCGGTGACGATCTGCTCCACCCCATGGCTGACCGCCAGATCGCGGCAATGGCGCAGGGTGCGGAAGGCGCGCTCGATCGACTCGGCGCTCAGATCACCGCTGTCGGGATCCCGTTCCCCGAGCCGGGTGGTGGATTTCTCCGCCAGCAGCACCCGGAAGCTGTGCAGCCCGGGATCGATCGCCGCGATCAGCAGGTGGATCGAATTGGTGCCGATGTCGATCGCCGCCACCCGTCGCTCCCCGGCCACCCCCGCCCCCGCTTCGGCTGCGGTTGCCTCGCTGCGCGCCGCGGCCGGCTCCGCCTGGCGAGGCGACGCGTTGCGGTCCGACTCCTTACTGCGGGTCTCTGGGCTGCGGGACTCCGTGGCGGACGGATCCATGGGCGGTCTCGGGCCAGGGCGGCGTCACTTTGCCATCGGCCGCGGCGCTGCGCCCGCGATCGTCACCGCCGGGGCCAAGGGGCGATGATCAGGCGGCCCTAGCCTGCGCCGGATGCAGGGCGGCCGATGAGTGACAGCAGGGGCAAGGGTGAGGCCGCTCCACTCGGCTCCGATCCGCCGCCCTCTGTGGCACGGCGACTGCAGGCCTGGCTGGAACTGGTGCGCTGGCATAAGCCCAGCGGCCGCCTGATCCTGCTGATCCCCGCCGGCTGGGCCCTGTGGCTGCAGCCCCTGGCGCCGCCGTCTGCGGTGCTGGTGGGCTGGATCGTGCTCGGTGGCCTGGCGGTGAGCGCCGCCGGTTGCATCGCCAACGACCTCTGGGATCGCCGCATCGATCCGCTGGTGGAACGCACCCGCAACCGTCCCCTCGCCGATGGCCGGGTGGCGGTGGCCACGGCCTGGATCCTGATGGCGCTCTGCCTGCTGGCGGCCCTGGCGGTGGTGCTGGCCTTACCGGCGGAGCGCCGCGGCCTCTGTCTGGCCCTCGCCCTGGCCACGCTGCCGCCGGTGCTGCTCTACCCCTCGGCCAAGCGCTGGTTCGCCTATCCCCAGCTGCTGCTCGCCCTTTGCTGGGGTTTTGCGGTGCTGATCCCCTGGGCGGCCGCCAGTGGCTTCCTGGGCGGTGCGCCGCTGCTGCTCACCTGGCTGGCGGCTGTGAGCTGGACCTTCGGGTTCGACACCGTCTATGCGATGAGCGATCGCGACGACGACCGACGGCTGGGGGTGCGCAGCAGTGCCCTCAGCCTGGGGGAGCGGGCCCCGGTGGCGGTGGCGGTCTGCTATGCGATCACGGCTCTGGCCCTGGCGTTCGCCGCCTGGCTGCAGGGTGTGGCCGGCCTGCTGTTCTGGCTGCCCTGGGGCCTGGCCGCCCTGGCGATGCAGCGGGAGGCGGCCCTGCTGCGCCGATCGGCCCTGCCCCGCAGCGCCTACGGCCGTCACTTCGCCCACCAGGTGCGCCTGGGGGCACTGCTGCTGCTCGCCCTGATCCTTCCCCGGCTGTGACCGCTCCCCTGCTTTCCCTGCCTGCCCCCCTGCGCCCCGGTGATCGGGTGCAGCTGGTGGCGGCCAGTTCCGCCGTCGAGACACCGGAGCGGCTGCAGGCCGGCCTGGCGGTGCTCGCCTCCTGGGGTCTGCACGGCGAGCAGGACGGCAGCGCCCTGGCCCGGCGCCACTGGGGCTATCTGGCTGGCAGCGATCAGCAGCGCCTGCAGGATCTGGTGCCGGCGATCGGGGCCGACGGGGGAGATGGCGAGGAGCCGGCCCTGCTGGCCTGTGTGCGGGGCGGCTGGGGGGCAGCGCGCCTGCTCGAACATCGACCCCGGGCGGTGGGGCGCTGGCTGCTCGGGTTTTCCGATGTCACCTCCCTGCTGTTCGATCGGGTGCGGCAGGGGCGTTCCGGAGCCATCCATGGCCCGATGCTCACCACCCTGGCGGCGGAACCGGACTGGAGTCGGGAGCGGCTGCGGGCGCTGCTGTTCGGCGAGCCGGTGGCGCCCCTGGCGGGGGAAGCCTGGCGAGGGGGGACGGCCCAGGGGCCGCTGCTGGTGGCCAATCTCACCGTGGCCACCCACCTGCTCGGCACCCCCCATCTGCCGGATCTGCAGGGCGCGATCCTGGTGCTGGAGGACGTGGGCGAGGCCCCCTATCGCCTCGAGCGCATGCTCACCCACTGGCGCCTCTGCGGCGCCCTGCAGCAGCTGGCCGGCATCGGCTTCGGGCAGTTCAGTGCTTGCGAAGACAGTGCCTGCGACGACAGTGCCTGCGAAGACAGCGACCGCGATGGGAGTGAGGCAGACGACAGCAGCCTGGCGGCCCCAGGAGATGGGAGCAGCGCGGTGCGGCGGTTCAGCGTTGAGCAGGTGCTGCGGGAGCGCACCGCCGATCTGGGCATCCCGGTGCTCGGCCAGCTGCCGGTGGGACATGTGAGCGGCAATGCCGCCCTGCCGCTGGGGGTGGCGGCCCGGCTCGATGGCGACCGCGGCCGCCTCAGCCTGCTGGCCTGAGCGCCTGGGTCAGTGGGAGCCGCAGGCGCAGCTGGCCGATCCGCGTCGCGATGCGGGGACTCGGCTTGGCGGGGTGCCTCCGGCGTGGCCTGGCCTGGGATCAGCGCATCGGTGCGCCGGGGGTGTACGTGCAGGCGGGATATACCTGACCCTGGGCCCCGGCCTGAGCCAGGGATGGAGTCGCAGCCTGGGCGAGCAGCAGCTCCGACGGGGGGGCGCCCAGTGCCATCGAACCCTGCTGGCTCGGGGATCCGGCCTGGGTGCGCGGGCAGGGGGATGCCGCCGTGGGGGCAGCCGTGGTTGCTCCGGCCAGGGATGGGCTGGGGGCGGCGAGCAGGATGCCGCCGGTTAGGCTGCAGAGCAGGGTGAGAACGGCGGTCGGCTGCGACCGACGACCCATCGGGGCGAGGCGGAAACGGCTCATGGAAGCGGAAGCGAGGGGGCTGTTCAGCGAGGTGGTGCCGGATGGGAGCCGCCCGGGATCACTGCGAGCTGCGGTTGCTGCCGCCGCCACCGCCACCACCGTTGAATGCGCCGGCGGCGGCGGCCACCCCCACGCCGACGACCACGGCTCCGACGATCGCCAGCACCGGAATCGAGATGCCTGCGGCTGTCGCGGCCGCACCGGCGACACCAGCCGCCGCCGCACCGGCCACGGCCGCTCCAGCGGCAGGCACCGTGAACACGTAGGGGGTGCTGGCCAGGGAGTTGGGATAGCTGTAGGCGAGGCCTTCAGGAGAGCTGGAGGGCAGTTGCATCAGCACCGATTCCCCCGGCTTGATCGGTTTGGTGGTGCGCACCGTCAGCTGCAGGCGGTCGTCACTGATCGTCACCTGGGAGCTGGGAACGGCAATCTCCTCGAACAGATCCCCCGGGGTGCCGTCCTTACGCAGCCGCACCAGCCGGATCGTGCCGCTCAGATTGGCGGGCAGCGGACCATCGAAGGTCTGGCTCAGGCCGCTGCGGATGCTGGCGGAGGAATCGGAGAGAACGGTCTTGTCGCGGGGCTCATCCGCAGCAGGGCCCGCAGGGGCGGCTGCAACGTCCTGGGCCCCTGCCGTGGGGGTGCCGGCTGCAACCTGGGCGGGGGTCGCCTGGGCGGTCTGCTGGCCGGCACGCTCGAGGGCGGCACCGATGCCGGGCATCGCCCGCACGCCGCGGCGATCGAGGCGGATCACCTCCACCGAGGCCTCCGGCAGGGCCCGGGCCGGCAGGGTGGACACCCCGAAGGCGACCAGCACTGGCACCGACACCACTCCGCGCAGCAGTCGCCAGGGCGAACCCGGAGCCGCGGTGGCGCCACCGGACGGGATCACAGCAGCAGGAACGGCCTGCAGAAGCGGATCCGTGGCAGACATCACTCCAGAGGCAATGGCGCGTTCCTTCATGCTCCGGATTAAGAAGGTGGTTCGCATTCTGGGAAGCGTCGCCTCAGGTCAGGCGGCTGTGTGTCAGAGCCCGGACCGGCACAGCTGCAGGCGCGGGCCTCGTCTCAGGCGTGCCTGGTCTCAGGTGGTGGGAGTCGTGTCGCGGCTGCGGCGTGCCAGCACCGCCTCGGCGATCGTCAGATCGAACGGGGTCGTGAGCTTGATGTTGGAGGGCGGCGCCTCCAGCACCTGCACCGTCAGCCCCAGCCGTTCGAACAGGGCGGCATCATCGGTGACGCTCCAGCCCTCCGCTTCCGCCCGGGCATGGGCCTGGCGCAGGCGCTGCACCGGAAATCCCTGCGGCGTCTGGGCGGCCCAGAGCATGCTGCGATCCGGGGTGGCCGCAATGCACCGCTGCGGATCCACCTGCTTGATCGTGTCGGTCACCGGCGTGGCGGCGATCACCGCGTCGCCACGCACCACAGCCGCGGCGCAGCGGCTCAGCAGCTCCGGTTCCACCAGACAGCGAGCCCCGTCATGGATCAGCACCGCCTCCGCCCCGGCCGGCAGCGCTGCCAGCCCGTTGCGCACCGAGTCCTGACGGGTGTCGCCGCCGAGGATCCATTGCACCGGTCGCGCCGGAGCCGCCGCTGCCACGATCGCTGCGATCGCCTCGGCATCCACCGCCTGACCGACGATGCCGATCCAGGCGATCGCCTCGCAGGCCAGGGCGGCCTCCAGGGTCCAGGCCAGCACCGGTCGGCCGGCCAGGGGCAGCAGCAGCTTGTTGCCGGCCGCACCCATGCGCCGCCCGCTGCCGGCGGCCACGATCAGGAGATGCACAATCCCATCTCCCCCCAGGGGAGGCATCCAGGCGCCTTCCATACAATCAGTTCGTGAGATCCAGCCCATCGCCCGCATGCGCGCGCTCTTCCTGATCCCGGGCGATGAGCTCAGTCAGATCCAGGCCCTGCCGGCGGCCGCCGCGGTGGCCCGCCAGCTCAACTTCTCGCTGCAGGTGGCCTGCGCCCCGGCGGTAGCCGCGGTGTGGAAGCTGCTGCCGGCCGTGGAGAAGGTGATCGGCTTCGATTTCGGCAACGCCAACCTGGCCGACTGGGCCAATCTGCTCGGCTCGGTGCGGGAGCCGGATTTCCAGGTCAGCTTCAACCTGGCTGCGGGTCGCCAGGTGGATCTGATGCTCTCGATGAGCCATATCCCCACCCGTGTCGCCGCCCGCGGTTTCTCCGCCACCGAGATCGTGCAGCCCATCACCGGCGGCTGGCCCGCCCAGCAGCTGGAGGCCTATCTGCGGCCGATCGGTGTGGAGCTGGCCGCAGAGAGCTTCCGGCTCACCCTGCCGCCCCAGGTGTTGGCGAAGGCCCAGGCGAGCCTGCCCGCCGGCGATGGACCGATGCTGCTGCTCGCCCCGGCGGGCGTTCCCGGTGACTGGCCGGCGGAGCGCTGGCAGGAGCTGCCGAGCCGCATCCGCACGACGCTCCCCGCTCTGCGCAGCCTCAGCGTGCCCCCGGCCACCGCGGCCGCTGTGCTGCAGCGGGCTGCCCTTGTGGCCGCCAATGATGTGGTGCTCGCCAGCGATCCGCTCAGCGAGGAACTGGCCCTGCTCTGCGGGGTGCCGCTGGTGGCCCTCGGCCGTGATGGCGACAGCCTGCCCCACCGCGACGGAGTAAAAGGACTGACAGCCCGTGACGGACTGGGTGCCCTCAGCAGCGACGACGTCCTTACCGCCCTCGGGCTGGCCTGAGCCGCTCGGCACCACGGGGGTGATCGGGGCGCCGCCGGCGGCTGCGCCGCTGTGAAGCGTCGCCGCGCCTCCGGCTATCACCGGCCGCCCCCCTCCAGTCGCTCCCGCCATCCCTGGCTGCTGCCGATGCTGGCGCTGGCCCTGGTGGTCAATCTCAGCGCCCTGGGATATCGCCTCACCGAAGGCTGGGACTGGGGTGATTGTTATTGGATGGTGGCGATCACCATCCCCACCATCGGCTACGGGGAAGTGCAGCCGCTCAGCCATGCCGGCCGGGTGGTCACGGTGTTCTCGGTGGTCGGTGGTCTGTTGGTGGTGCAGCTGACGATTCAGAGTCTGCTGGGCCTCAGCGACGCCGGCTATTTCCGCCGCATTCGACAGCGCCGTTTTCTGGAGTGGGCCCGAAGCTTGGACAACCACGTCATTCTCTGCGGCTATGGCCGCATCGGCCGCGAGATCGCCGCCCAGCTGGGGCGGGAGGACATTCCGCTGCTGATCGTCGAGATGGATCCGGAGCGGCGCGAGGCCGCCGAGGAGAAGGGGCTGGCGGTGCTGATGGCCGATGCCACCCTCGATGAAACCCTGCTGGAGGCGGGCATCCTGCGGTGTCGCAGCCTGGTGGCGGCCCTGCCGAACGATGCCGCCAATGTGTATGTGGTGCTCAGCGCCCGCGCGATCGCGCCCCACATCCGGCTGATCGCCCGCTCCGATAGCGAGGAGGCCGAGCGCAAGCTGCGACAGGCCGGCGCCGACCGTGTGATCAGCCCCTACGTGGCCGGTGGTCGCACCATGGCTGCCATGGCCCTGCGGCCCCTGTCGGTGGATTTCATGGATCTGCTGGCCGGCTCCGACTGCGAGGTGGAGGAGTTCCAGCTCAGCGATGACCCCCAGAAGCTGGGTGCGCTCAATGGCCGCACCCTGCGGGAACTGCATCTCAAGCGCAACACCGGTGCCCTGGTGCTGGCGGTGCGCAATCCGGAGCCGGCGCTGATCAATCCCTATGCCTATCGCGGCAGCACCTATCTCAAGGGAGCACCGGAACTGATCGCCAATCCCGGCGGTGATGTGCAGGTGGTGCCCGGTCAGCTGATGGTGGTGCTGGGCAGCAAGGAGCAGCTGGCCCGCTTCCGCGAGCTGCTGGGGCCGGCGGTGGTGGAAGAGAAGCCGATGCGTGCCTGAGGCGGCAGGGCCCGGGGCCTTGACCGTTGGCAGCTGGCTGTTGGCAGAAGGGCGCTATCCGGTGCCGCCATACGATCACGGCCGCCGGACCCTCACCTGGTCCGCTTCCCTGCTGCTTTCGACCATGACCACGCTCCCCACCACGGCCGCCCCTTCCCATGGAACCGCAGGCGGGCAGGGGCAGGTGGCCCTGGTCACCGGGGCCGGCCGCGGCATCGGCCGGGCGATCGCCGAAACGCTGGCGGCGGCGGGCTTCACCGTGGTGGTGAACTACGCCAGTTCCGAGCAGGCGGCGGCGGCGGTGGTGGCGGCGATCGAGGCGGCCGGTGGTCGCGCCTGGAGCCATCGCGCCGATGTCGCCGATGAGGCGCAGGTGGAGGCGATGGTGAAGACGGTGCTGGAGCGCGAGGGGGCGATCGATGTGCTGGTCAACAACGCCGGCATCACCCGCGATGGGCTGTTGATGCGGATGAAGACCGCCGACTGGCGCAGTGTCATCGATCTCAATCTCACCGGCGTCTTCCTCTGCACCCGCGCCGTCAGCAAGGCGATGCTCAAGGCCCGCCGCGGCCGGATCATCAACATCACCTCGGTGGTGGCGCTGATGGGCAATCCCGGCCAGGCCAACTACAGCGCCGCCAAGGCGGGTCTGCTCGGGCTCACCCGCAGCAATGCCGCTGAGTTTGCCTCCCGCGGCGTCACGGTCAACGCCGTGGCTCCCGGTTTCATCGAGAGCGATATGACCGCCGAGCTGGACAAGGAACCGATCCTGCGCGCCATTCCCCTGGGGCGGATGGGCAGCGCTGCCGAGGTGGCTGGTGCCGTGCGTTTCCTGGCGGCCGATCCGGCGGCGGCCTACATCACCGGCCAGGTGCTGCAGGTGGATGGCGGCATGGTGATGCGCTGACGCCATGGCATGCAGCGGTCCATGGGCCTGAGCGGCAGGGTCCGTTGGGTCAGGGCTGCGGTGGGGCGTTGGGGGTGAGGTCCTCGCGCAGGCGTCGGATGCGCTGCAGCAGCAGATAGCGGCGTTTGCGCGCCGTGATCGTGAGCACCAGGCGGATCGGCACGTACACCAGCGCCATCACCACCCCCAGAGCGGTGATCAGCACAAACACCAGCGCGTTGGCCGTGTTCGGCTGTCCGAGGCTGGCCTCAGCGGCGGTGGCACCGTCAATCGTCTGCTGCAGAAGTTCATCCATGCCCGGACCCTATCGAGCTGGCTGCACCCCTGCAGCCTCCCCGATGTCCACGGCCAGCTTCCCACGGTCAGTTGTCCACGATGGCGGTGCCGTGATCGCAACCGCACCGCGGCCCCTGCGAGTCCAGAACGGCTCGGCGCGGCGATTCCGCAAGATGGGGCGCGAGCCATGGCGGCTGGTTGCAGCGCCATTCGGCTTTCCCCACTGCAGGGCGCCTGACGGGCTCCGGGGCGCTGTGGGAGGGTGCCTGCACAGTCCACCCCCCTGGCTTGATGGCCAAGCTGATCCGCTTTTCCGATCAATCCCGCGATGCGCTCGAGCGCGGAGTCAATGCCCTGGCTGAGGCGGTGAAGGTCACGATCGGCCCCCGCGGCCGCAACGTGGTGCTGGAGAAGAAATACGGCGCCCCTGACATCGTCAATGACGGTGTCACCATCGCCCGCGAGATCGAGCTGGAGGATCCGTTCGAGAACCTCGGCGCCAAGCTGATTCAGCAGGTGGCCTCCAAGACCAAGGACACCGCCGGTGATGGCACCACCACCGCCACGGTGCTGGCCCAGTCGATGGTGCAGGAGGGCCTGCGCAATGTGGCCGCCGGAGCCAATCCGATGGAACTGCGCCGCGGCATGGAGCAGGCGGTGGCCCGGGTGGTGGAGGGCATCAGCGCCCGCGCCCAGGCGCTCAGCGGTGATGCGATCCGCCAGGTGGCCACGGTGAGCGCCGGCAACGACGAGGAGGTCGGTCGCATGATCGCCCAGGCGATGGAGACGGTGAGCGCCGATGGCGTGATCACGGTGGAGGAGTCGAAATCCCTGGCCACCGAGATGGAGATCACCGAGGGGATGGCGTTCGATCGCGGCTACGCCTCCCCCTATTTCGTCACCGATCAGGATCGGCGTGAGTGCGTTTACGACAATCCGCTGTTGCTGATCACCGACCGCAAGATCAGCCAGGTCGCCGATCTGGTGCCGGTGCTCGAGGCGGTGTCCCGCAGCGGTCGGCCGCTGGTGATCCTGGCTGAGGAGATCGAGGGCGAGGCCCTGGCGACACTGGTGGTCAACAAGAGCCGCGGCGTGCTGCAGGTGGCGGCTGTGCGTGCCCCCGGGTTCGGTGATCGCCGCAAGGCGATGCTGCAGGACATCGCTGTGCTCAGCGGCGCCCAGGTGATCGCGGAAGACCGGGCGATGAGCCTGGAGAAGGCCAGCCTCGACGACCTCGGCCAGGTGCGTCGGATCACGATCAGCAAGGACACGACCACGATCGTGGCCGACGAGAGCCGCTGCGAGGCCGTGGCGGAGCGGGTGGCGACGATCAAGCGCGAACGCGACAACACCGACTCCGATTACGACCGCGAGAAGCTGAGCGAGCGGATCGCCAAGCTGGCCGGCGGTGTGGCCGTGATCAAGGTGGGTGCTCCCACCGAAACCGAGCTGCGCAACCGCAAGCTGCGCATCGAAGACGCCCTCAATGCCACCCGCGCTGCCGTGGAGGAGGGCATCGTTCCCGGTGGTGGCACGACGCTGCTGCAACTGGCCGACGAGCTGGCAGGCCTGGCGGCGGAGCTGAGCGGTGACCGTCGCACCGGCGTTGAGATCGTCGCCCGGGCCCTGAGTGCACCGGTGCGTCAGATCGCCGAGAACGCCGGTGCCAACGGGGCTGTGGTGGTGGAAGCGATCCGCAGCAGCGGCCAGGGCTACAACGCCCTCAGCGGCCGTTGTGAGGATCTGATCGCCGCCGGCATCGTCGATGCCGCCAAGGTGGTGCGCCTCGGCCTGCAGGATGCGGTGTCGATCGCCTCGCTGCTGATCACCACCGAATGCGTGATCGCCGACAAGCCCGAACCCGCTGCCCCGGCTGCCCCCGGCGGCGACATGGGTGGCATGGGCGGAATGGGTGGCATGGGAGGTATGGGCGGCATGGGGATGCCCGGGATGATGTGAACCCCGGCTCCGGCCGCTCCCCGACCTGGGTTCAGAGGCTGCGCAGCAGCTGGGCATGCAACCGGCAGACGTTCAGCGCCTGCCGGGGCGGCTCCATGCAGAGCTTGCCCAGCTCCCGGTTCAGTGCCTGCATCTGGCTGAGATGAAAGCCGGACATCGGCACACCGAACAGGGAGAGGCTGAACAGCAGCAGGCCTCCCTGGCAGAGGGTCGAGCGGCGCGGCAGGGTCCGGCGAAGCGGTGGGGAGAGAGGCGGCACCATGACAGAACTCGGGGCGACGGATGAACGCGCGGGTTGGAAACGTGCAGCCGGCTCCCGCCAGGGCGTTGAACGTCGGGACGAGGAGCCGGGTCGGTGGGCCCGGTCGGTTTGGGCCTGATCCAGGGCCCGCCGCAGGTCTGGAGCCGAGGGACCGCCCGAGAGGACGGCCGCCGAAGTGCACAGCAGCCCTTGGCGAAAGCCTTTTTCCCATGTTGAACAGCGCCGCCGCCGTGGTGACTGTCTGCAAAAAAAACTTGATCCGCTGCTGTGAATCCGCTGCCGCATCACCACCAGGCGCCACGCCGGCATGAGCGAACCGCCTGGCCCTGCGGCGCCGGCACGGCCGCCGGCAGGGCAGCGGCATGATCGCGGTCCTGCAGTCGGTGCAACCGATAGCGGTGCAACCGATCGCACGGAGTCACCGCAGGCTGCGCACCGGGGAACTGGGCACCCGGAGGCCTCGGACCGCACGCTCTGCACCGGAAACCGTGTAACCGGAAAGCGTGTAACCGGAAGCCCTGCGACCGGAAAGCGTGCCGCCCCAGAACTCGTCTCGGCGAGCCTGTCTCCGCCGAGGGGGCCACCGGATCGGCCTGAGGCAACGATCCGGTGGCCCTTGGTTCAGATCGGTGCGGCCATGGCGGCGCGGTAGGCCGCCACCTGCAGATCGACGCCGGTGATCGCCGTGCCCACCACCACGGCATCGGCGCCATGCAGCAGTGCCTGCCGTGCCATGGCGGCCGAGGCGATGCCGCCCTCACAGATTAGCGTCACTGCCTCCGGCAGCTGCTGCCGCAGCGGTGCCAGCAGCTCCCAGGCCGGCGGCTTCACCGACGCCGTGGCTTCTGTGTAGCCGTAAAGCGTGGTGCCCACCCAACTGCAGCCCCAGGCGGCTGCCTGCAGCCCCTGCTCCAGGCTGGCCACATCCGCCATCAGCACGGCCCCCAGTTCAGAGCGGGCCCGTGCGATCAGCGCCGGCAGCTCCTGGCCGGCGGGTCGGCGCCGCTCGGTGGCATCGAGCGCCACCACATCGGCCCCCGCCGACCACACCGCTGCGATCTCCTGCCAACCGGGGGTGATGTACACGGGGCTGTCGGCGTAGGTGCGTTTCCACAGGCCGATGATCAGCGCCTCGGGGCATCGCCGCCGCACAGCACCGATGTGCTCCGGACTTTCCAGCCGCACCCCGATCGCCCCGTTCTGCAGGCTGGCCTCCGCCAGGGCGGCGATCACGTTCGGATCGCGCATCGGCGAGCCCTCCGGCGCCTGCACCGACACGATCAGTCCCTGCTGCAGGGCGGTGCGTTCCAGGCGGGTTGGATCGGGCATGGCCAGGCAGGGGTCAGGAGGCACGGGGAACATCGGCGCCATCGGGCAACCAGGAGCGCAGCTCGGAGAGGCCCGCCGGTGTCGGTGCCGGCCGGGCCGCTGTGTCGCCGCGACGTCCCAGGGATGGCTGCGGTATGCGCTGCGGCCTGGCATCGGTCCGGCTCGCATCACCCCACGCCGGCGCCGCCGCACGAGGCAGGGGGGCCAGGGTGGTCGAGGGCATCAGCGGCGCTGCGGGGAGCGACCAGGGATCCACAGCCGCTCTCTCCCCAGCCATTTCCGCAGCTGTTTGCGTGTCGGTCGCCGTGTCGGTGGGGGTGCTGGGGCGCCCATCCGGGCGATTCCCGGCGGCGCCTCCGGTGGTGTCAGCCGGTACCGGGGCCGCAGCGATGTTGTCGTCCGTCGGTGGATGCAGCAGGGAAACGGTCTCCTCCATGCAGTCCTGCATCAGGGTGCGCAGCTGGCTCAGGCCGCGGGCGCCCCGGCGGCCGATCCCACCGCGCACGCGCGACAACAGCGCCCTGGCGCCCGACCTCAGGCTCGGTGTGGACGCAGTCACCGCCCCGGCCTCCCGATCGGCGGCCCTCTTCTGCGCAACGGCAGGAACGGCGTCCCAGTCGGGAATCCCATTCAGGCTCGCCACGGCCAGCGGGGGGGGAGCCGCCGGACTGGCCCCCTCCAGGGGTGGCACGTCCAGAGCCAGGGGGGCGGCTGCAACGCTGGTGTCATGAGGGCAGGCCTCCGCGTCGCCAGAACAGAGTGTCGGCTGCGGCTCCCCTGGCGTGGCAAGGGGCGGCTCCGCGATGGCGATGACCGCCTCTTCTGCAGCGGGGCCCGCGATGGCCTCGTCGCCCCCTGGTGCCGTTGTCGCCTCGCTCACCGCCAGCACCTCGCCCCCTGGCGCCGTCTTCGTCATTGCCTCACCCGCTGGCACCACCTCACCCGCCGGCAGCACCGAGATCCCCGCCAGCGTCTCCGCCCCACCAAGGGCACTCGGCTGCGGTGCCTCCGCGTCCTGGGGTGTGCTCGCAGCCGGCGGCACCACCACCGGCGCCGGCGGCGCCCCAGGAGCCGGGCTGAGGCTCTCGGGGAAGGTTTCCGCCAGGGCGGCGAACGCCGCATCCACCGCCGCTTCGGCCCTGGCCCGCAGGGTTGCGCCCCGATCTGGCCTCAGGGGGAAGGGGGCGCTCTCCGCAGTGGTGGCGGCCAGCTGGGCCACCGGAGCTGCTGCCTCATCGGCGGCCCGATCCCGCAGCCGATCCCGCAGCAGTGGCGGTTCCGCCGCCCTCGGCGATCCAGGTGGCAAAGATTCAGAGGGCATTTCCCCAGCGGCCATCGGCCCAGGGACCAGCGCCCCCGGAGTCAAAGACCCAGGAGTTACAGACCCGCCTGCCGGCGATGGGTCGCCCGCCTCGGCCGTCAGCAATGCCTGCAGCCACTGCACCGCCTCAGCATCGGCACGATGGGGCAGCACGGCATCGCGGAAGTGCGCCAGCGAGCTCAGCCCGCGCCGATGCACCCACTGCCCGATCAGCTGCACGCAACGCTGCTGCTGCCGCTCCTGCACAGCGGCCAGCAGCAAGGCCTCCAGATCGGGGCGCTGAGGCAGGCGGACAGGGGCAGCGGTCGGGGGCACGGCAGGTCTCAGGAGAGTTTGCGATCCAGCAGGGGGCGGATCGCCAGGAACAGACCCATCGCCAGGGCCGCCAGGATGCCCAGACAGGCGGCGGCGGTCAGATCGCCGTAGGGAGCCTCCAGAACCACCGCATGGAGGTGGAACGGGCCCGCATAGGCGGCACGGATGGGTTCGATCGCGAAGGTAAGGGGGTTGAGCGCCGCAAGCCAGCCCAGCCAGCCCGGCATGAACGAAATCGGCGCCAGGGCGGTGCTGGCGAACAGCAGCGGCAAGTTGGCCACGAAGATCACCGCGATCAGCTCGATGTGGCCCGGCAGCGCGAAGGCCAGCCCCAGGCTCAGGGCCGTGACGGCGAACACCAGCAGCAGCAGCGTGCACAGCACCACCAGCAGCCCGGCCGCACCGGGCCAGCCGTAACCCAGCGCAGCGGCGGTGAGCAGGATCGCCAGGCTCTGCACCAGGCTGAGGCTGGTGATGTACAGCACCGAGGCCAGCACGATCGAGCTGCGGGAGCGCAGCGGCGCCACCAGCAGCCGGTTCAGAAAGCCGAACTCCCGGTCGAACATCAGCGGCAGACCGGCATTGAGGGCCGCGCTGAAGGCCGTGAACACGATCACACCGGCCCCGAGAAAACGGCCATAGCTCAGCCCGCCGGGCAACAGGCCGGCCGGGGCGTTGGCGAACAGGGCTCCGAACAGCACCAGCCAGATCAGGGGCTGCAGCACGCCGGCCACCAGGGTGGAGGGCCGGCGCAGCAGCTGCACGAACAGGCGCCGGGTCAGGGCCAGGGTCTCCTGGCGGATTTCCGCGAAGGCGGAGGAGGGAGCCGTCGCTGGATCAGCCGGCAGGGGGGCGAGGGAGGGGGAGGCGCTGGTCATGGATCGGCTGGAACTGGCGGATCGGTAGGCGAGGCAGAACGGCGCTGGCGGCTTCAGGGGCCAGGGCTCTGGGGAGAGGGGGCAACGGGCCGAGGGGCACACCCCGGTGGAGAGGCGCAGGCGGTTCGCCGGGACAGGCCGGAGATCCTCATCGCATCCCCTGCTTGCGCTCCGCCTTGGCATCGCGCAGGCCCGCCACCGAGAGCTCCGCATCCATCAGCGTCTGCCCGGTGGCCTGCAGGTAGACGTCATCGAGGCTGGGGCGGCTCTGGGCCAGGGAGAACACCGGCAGGTCGGCCTCGGCCAGCTGGCGGCGCAGCCTCTCGATCGCCTCGCTGTTCTCCACCACCAGGTTGAGCGAATGGCCCTGGGCGCGGTTGATCACCACCTGGCCGATGCCGGGGCAACCATCCAGCAGGGTCCGCACCCGCTCGGCTTCTGCGGCATCGCTGAATTCACGCACCCGCAGGGTGACGCGATCACCGCCGAGGGCCTGCTTGAGGCTGGCCGGGCTGCCTTCGGCGATGACGCGACCGGCTTCCACGATCGCCAGCCGGTCGGCCAGGGCGTCGACCTCCTCGAGGTAGTGGCTGCTGAGCAGCACCGTGGTGCCCTGCTCGCGCAGCTGGCGCAGCACCTCCCAGATGGCGGCGCGGCTCTCGATGTCGAGGCCGACGGTGGGTTCATCGAGCACCAGCACCTGGGGCCGGTGCAGCAGCCCGGCTGCCAGATCGAGGCGGCGACGCATGCCGCCCGAGTAGCTGCCGCAGCGGCGATCGATCCACTCGCCCATCGCCAGCAGCTCGATCAGCTCGGCGATGCGGCGGTTCCGGGCCGCGACCGGCAGGTGGTACAAGTCGCCCTGCAGGGCCAGCAGTTCGCGGCCGGTGAGGATCTTGTCGAGCGCCACCTCCTGGGCCACGTAGCCCAGCAGCCGGCGGGCGCCGCGGGGATCGGCCAGGGCATCGATGCCGCCCACCCGCACCGAACCAGCATCCGGGGCCAGCAGGGTGCAGAGGATGCGCAGCGCCGTCGTCTTGCCGGCGCCGTTGGGACCGAGCAGTCCGTACAGGCAGCCTGCGGGAACGTTCAGACACAGAGCATCGAGAGCCTGAACCGGCTGACCCTTGCGGGAGCCGTAGCGCTTGCTGAGGTGCTGCAGCTCGATCAAGCCGTTTCTCTCCTGTTGCAGCCGGGTGGCGGCAATCTAGGCAGCGGCGCCGGAGAGAAGCGGCAGGCTGCGCGCCAGGGCCGCCAGTCCCGCCGGACTGAGGCTCAGGGCCTGGGGCGTGCGGGCCAGCAGCAGCAGCAGGCAGAGACCGAATAGATAAAGGATCGACCAGCGGAACAGATCGCGGGCCCGGCCGGGCTGCTCCGGGTCGGCGGCAAGGCGACGGCTCAGCTGCAGCAGGCGGGCGTTGAACGGCAGTACCAGCAGCCCATAGAGACCGCCGCCACTGGGCAGGGCCAGCACGCCGAGCAGGCTCAGGGCGCAGGTGAGCAGGCTGTAACGGCCGATCTCGCGGGCGGTGAGGGCAACACCGCGCACCACCGGCAGCATCGGGATCCCCACAGCGCGGTAGTCCTCGCGCAACAGCAGCGCCAGGGACCAGAAATGGGGCGGCGTCCAGACGGTGACCAGGGCGAACAGCCACCACCCGGGCCAGCCGAGCGATCCGGTGGCGGCGGCGCCTACCAGCGGCGGGATGGCGCCGGCCACACCGCCGATCACGATGTTCTGAGGGGTGCGCGGCTTCAGCCAGGCGGTGTAGAGCAGCACGTAGCTGCACAGCCCCAGCAGGGCCAGCGTCGCCGCCAGTGGGTTGACCACCAGGGTGAGCAGGGTGGTGGCAGCCAGCGTGAGCAGCACCGCCAGCGCGAAGGCCTGCCGCCGCTGCAGACGACCGGAGGGCAGGGCGCGGCGGCTGGTGCGCTGCATCCGCCCATCCAGTTCCTCCTCCCAGAGACAGTTCAGAACACCGGCTCCGGCCGAGGCCAGGGCTCCACCCACCAGGGTGGCCGCCAGCACCAGGGGATCCAGCGGGCCCTGGGCGCTGACCGCCATGCCGGCGAGCGTGGTGGCGAGCAGCAGCGGAATCAGGCGCGGTTTGGCCACCTCCAGCCAGGCGGGCAGCCGCACCGAGGGACGGATCGCCGCCTGCACTCCTGCGGCGGCAGCTGCAGGCGGCGGCGCGGTGGAAGCACCGGGCTGAGGCCTGCTGTCCAGGGTGCCGGACCTAACCATGGGCGGCCTCCAGGGGCGATGGGGAAGACAGTGATGCCGTCGGCCAGCAGCGACCCAGCAGGGCTCCGGCCAGGGCGATCAGCAGTGCAGCGATCAGCTGATGGGCGATGGTCACAGCCGGAACCGCGAGCGCCAGCCTCAGCGCGGCGATGCCGAGACCGATCTGCAGCAGCACCAGCCCTGCGGCGGCCAGGGCCAGCGGCAGCAGGCGGCGCCCGCCAGCACCGGCCAGCGGGGCTGTCAGGGCCAGCAGCAGCACGGCGACGGCCGCCGGGTAGGCGCCGAGGCGATGGGCCAGCAGCCAGCGGCAGCCTTCACCGGCCTGCAGACACAGATCGGCCGCCCATTGGGTCGCCATGGTGGCTCCCAGCAGGCATTGGCCGAGCAGCAGCAGCGTCACCAGCGGCACGGCCAGACGCCACCAGGGCGCCGGCGCTGGCACCGCGATCGAGCTCGGGCGGAGGCGCTGGTGCAAGGCGCTGAGCAGCAGCAACAGCAGCAGGGCGGAACCCATGTGGGCCGTCACCGTGCCGGCGGCCAGCAGCCGGATCACGGTGAGAGCGCCGAGCCCCCCCTGGGCGGCCACCAGCAGCACAGCGCCGCCGCTGGCCCAGGGAAGCCAGCGGGGCAACAGCGCAGCCCAGCGCAGGCTGATCGCGAACTGGGCCAGCAGGGCCACCCCGACCAGGAAGGCATCGAGGCGATGAAACCATTCCAGGAAGACCTGCAGATTCATCTGCCTCCCGGGCAGCAGCGAGCCGTAGCAGAGCGGCCAGTCGGGGCAGGCGAGGCCGGCCTCCATCACGCGGGTGGCGCCACCGATCACCACCAGGGCCACCACGGCCACCACCAGATGGGAACTGAGCAGAAGCAGGGCGCGACGGACCGGGGAGGCCGCGTTCGGGAGCCGTGCGGTCGCGTCGGCTGGCAGCGGCTCGGCGACGGCTGCACCGACTGGAGATCGGGAGGGGAGCACAGCGGACGCCACAAGCGGGTCGGGGGTCACAAGGTAGCGAGTCCGAACCAATCGGCGGTCCCGCACATCTCAGGCTGAGATCATTAACAAAAGAGTGACTTTCGTCGCTTGTGTGCGCATTGGCTGGAGGGAGCCACCCTGGCCGGTTTCCCGCCATAGCCTGGAGTGCAAGTGATTGGCTGGGTGCCTTGGCGATTCCCTCCTCCCTGATCACCCTGCTCCTGGGTATGGTCCTCGTGCTGGTGGGCCTCTGGGCGGGGCAGAACCTCAACCTGCTGCCCCTGGAGGCCAGCAGCAACGCCCCCGTCTACGACGACCTGTTCCGGGTGCTGTTCGTGATCGGCACCATCTTGTTCGTCGGCATCGTCGGCATGGTGGTGTTCAGTCTCATCCGCTTCCGACGCCGCCCCGGCGATCTCGGCGACGGCCTGCCGATCGAAGGCAACCTGCCGCTGGAAATCCTCTGGACCGCCATTCCGGCGGTGGTTGTGTTGTTTGTCGGCATCTACAGCTACGACATTTACGACCGCATGGGGGGCACGACTCCCCTGAATGATCACGCGATGCATCACAGCCCCGCGGCGGTCATCCAGACGGCCACCGGTGGCGATTCAGGCGATGGCGATCAGCCGCGCATCTGGGGCGGCATCGGCACCACGGGCATGGACTCCGACGCGCTGCCGGTGGAGGTGACCGCCATGCAGTTCGCCTTCCTGTTCCATTATCCCGAGTCCAACATTCTCAGCGGCGAGTTGCACGTTCCCTCCGATCGCCCGATCGAGCTGCGCATGGAGGCCAAGGATGTGATCCATGCCTTCTGGGTGCCCCAGTTCCGCCTCAAGCAGGATGTGATCCCCGGCCAGACCACCGTGCTCACCTTCACGGCGACACGTCCCGGCAGTTATCCGATCGTCTGCGCTGAGCTGTGCGGCCCGTATCACGGCGGCATGCGATCGAATGTGGTGGTGCATGAGGCCGAGGAGTTCGACTCCTGGGTGGAGAAAAACGCACCGGCGCCGCCCCCGAGCACCACGATGGCCTCCCTGCCCTCGCCTCCCACCGCTTGAACCACTCCCCTTCGTTCAGCCCCGCCACTCTCCGCACGGCACCGACATCATGACCATTGCCTCCCCCACCGATTTCGAGAGTCCAGGTCTGCAACCTCAGGGCTGGCTGCGCTACTTCAGCTTCAGCCTTGATCACAAGGTGATCGGCCTGCAGTATCTGGTCACAGGCTTTCTGTTCTATCTGCTGGGTGGGGCCCTGGCCGGTGTGATCCGCACCGAGCTGGCTAGCCCGATCAGTGATTTCGTTAGCCGCGAAACCTATAACGAAGTGCTGACGTTGCACGGCACGGTGATGATCTTCCTCTGGATTGTTCCCGTGGTCAATGGTGCCTTCGGTAACTATCTGATTCCCTTCTATGTCGGCGCCCGCGACATGGCTTTCCCGCGGCTCAATGCCGTGGCCTTCTGGTTGATCCCACCGGCGGGCTTGCTGCTTATCGCCAGCTATTTCCTGGCCGGTGGTGCCGCCCAGTCCGGCTGGACCGCCTACCCACCTCTGAGCATCACCACCCCGGCTCTGGGCCAGGTGATCTGGATTCTGAGCGTGTTGCTGCTCGGGGGCAGCTCGATTTTCGGTGGCATCAACTTCATCGCCACCATCCTCAAGCTGCGGCGCCCGGGCCTGAAATTGATGCAGCTGCCGATGTACTGCTGGGCGATGCTCGGCACCAGCATCCTGGTGGTGCTCTCCACCCCTGTGCTGGCCGGCACCCTGATCCTGCTCAGCTTCGACATCATCGCCCACACCGGCTTCTTCAATCCTGCCCTGGGCGGCAACGTGGTGGTGTACCAGCACCTGTTCTGGTTCTATTCCCATCCGGCTGTTTATATCATGGTGTTGCCGGCCTTCGGGCTGGTGAGTGAAATCCTGCCGGTGCATGCCCGCAAGCCCCTGTTCGGTTACACCACAATGGTGTATTCGATCATGGGCATCGTGGTGCTGGGGCTAATCGTCTGGGCGCACCACATGTTCACCAGCGGTACGCCGCCCTGGATGCGTCTGTTCTTCACGATTGCCACCTCGTTCATCGCCGTTCCCACCGGCATCAAGTTCTTCAACTGGCTCGCCACCCTCTGGGGCGGCAAGCTGGCTCTGAACAGCGCCATGCTGTTCTCCTGCGCCTTCATCATCAATTTCGTCTTCGGTGGCATCACCGGCGTCGCCCTGGCTCAGGTGCCGTTTGACATCCATGTGCACGACACCTATTTCGTGGTTGGTCACTTCCACTACATCGTCTACGGCGGCACCGTTTTCGTGATCTTTGCTTCCCTCTATCACTGGTATCCCAAGTTCACGGGCCGCATGCTCAACGAGCACCTCGGTCGTCTGCATTTCCTGCTCACTTTCATCGGCTTCAACCTCTGCTTTGCTCCCCAGCACTGGCTCGGTTTGAACGGCATGCCGCGGCGGGTGGCCGAATACGACCCCTCCTTCACCACCCTCAACCAGATCAGCAGTGTCGGCGCTCTGCTGATGGGTCTGAGCACGCTGCCGTTCCTGATCAATGTGATTGCCAGTGCCTTCAATGGCGAGGTCGCCGGCGATAATCCCTGGAACGCCCGCACGCCCGAATGGCTCACCAGTTCGCCGCCGCCGGTGGAGAACTGGATCGGTGAAGCGCCCCTCGTCGAACATCCCTACGGTTACGGCGAGACCGCCTCGGCCCTCGATATCCGCTCCGCCAGTGGAGCCCAGATCTGGAACGCAGGACAGCGATGACCAGCACCACCCCCGATACCACCACCGCCGCCTTGCAGGTTGCCCCTGCGGGCGAAGCCCACGGCCATGACGCCGCCCATGGCGAGCATCCGGATCTCCGCATGTTCGGTCTCGCCACATTCCTGGTGGCCGATGCGATGACCTTCGCGGGCTTCTTTGCGGCCTATCTCACCTTTCACGCCGTCAACCCCCTACCGGAGGGCGCCAATTACGAGCGGGAATTGCTGTTGCCCACGATCAACACCGTGCTGCTGCTGCTCAGCAGTGTCACCTTCCACCGCGCCGGCAGTGCCCTCAAGGCCGGCCGGAATGGCCTCTGCCGCAACTGGCTGCTGATCACCGTGGCGATGGGTGCAGCTTTCCTGGCAGGACAGATGGTGGAGTATTTCCATCTCCCCTTCGGTCTCACCGATCATCTGTTCGCCAGCACCTTCTACGCCCTCACCGGTTTCCATGGCCTGCACGTCACCCTCGGGGTGATCTGCATCCTGATCGTCTGGTGGCAGAGCCGCAGCGGTGGCCGCGTCACCGCCAGCGAACCCTTCGGCCTGGAGGCAGCGGAACTCTATTGGCACTTTGTCGATGGCATCTGGGTGGTGCTCTACGGGATTCTCTATCTGCTCTGAATTCCCTCTGGGTGTCGTTGGATCGGCCCGCCCCCTGCTGTTTGTTGTCTGAGTGGCGGGGCTGCCGCGTGCCACCATCCCGGCAATGCCTGTTGTTTGCCGATGGAGTCTCATCCCGCCGTCACGATGGCCGGTCTGCTGCGCCAGGCCGGCTTCGGGCGTTTCTGGCTGGCGAATCTGATCTCCAATCTCGGCACCAGCGCCTATGTGCTGGCGATCAACTGGCTCACC
Source organism: Cyanobium sp. (assembly GCA_046075505.1). Taxonomy (GTDB): domain Bacteria; phylum Cyanobacteriota; class Cyanobacteriia; order PCC-6307; family Cyanobiaceae; genus Cyanobium. The sequence continues at coordinate 28,012 of JBJTQH010000009.1, forward strand.
GTCAAACAGCACGGTGCCGCCGGCATCGCCACCCTGGCTCTGGCCTATGGCCTGCCCCAGATGCTGCTGCAGCTGGTGGGCGGCACCCTGAGCGATCGCCTCGATCGACGTCGCCTGTTCGCTCTCACCCAGGCCTCGATGCTCGCCCTGGCGATCCTGATCCTGCTCGCCTCCCTGCAGGAGGCCGTGCCCCTGTGGCTGTTGGCCCTGGTGAGTGGCGCCAATGGAATCCTGTCCGCGTTTGATACACCGGCTCGCACAGCCCTGGTCACCGAACTGGTGGAGGCCCCGCGGGTGGGGATCGCCCAGCAGCTCTACAGCCTCACAGCCAGTTTCACCGCCATCTTTGGGCCGGCACTCGGCGGTGTGCTGCTCAGCCTGGGCCCCACAACCCGCAGCCATGAGGAGATCGCCTTCGCGTTCAATGCCCTCAGCTTCCTGCCGCTGCTGCTCTGCATCCCCTGGCTGCCACGGCCGCAGGCAGCCCGCCTCTCCCCTGGCGGCAGTTCGTTCCGCCGCAGCCTGCGGGAAGGGCTGTCCTATGTGCGCCAGCGCACCGATCTGCGCACCCTGCTGCTTCTGCTCAGTCTGGTGATGGTGCTCGGCATGCCGTTTCAGGGGTTGTTGCCGGTGTTTGTGCAGCGGCATCTGAGCGCCGAGACCGGCCATGGCTTCTATGCCGCCCTGATGGCGGCGGTGGGGCTGGGCAGCTTTGTGGGATCCCTGCTCGGCATCGATCTGAGCGAGCGGCTGCGGGCTGGCCTGTTGCTGCCTGCCGCCGCCGTCGGCCTGGCGGTGGCCGTGCTGCTGCTCTGCGCCTCCAGCCTGTTGCACTGGGCGTCGCTGTCCGCCTTCCTGGCCGGAGCCTGCGGCAACCTGGCCCTCTCGGTGGATAACGCCCTGCTGCAGGCCGGCACCGACCCGCAGCTGCAGGGACGGATCAATGCGATCGCCAACCTCACCAAGGGCCTGCAGTCGATCAGCCTGGCGCTGGCGGGCTACACCATCCATCTGCTGTCCCACCTGGCCGGCCAGGGCAGCGGCTATCAGCCGGTGCAGGTGGCGATGGCCCTGGCGCTGCTGGGGGGCGTCTGGCTGCTGTGGCCGCGGCTGCAGCGCCTGGTGCTGGCCTGAGACCAGGAAGGGTGCTTTCGCCCGGGGCCTGCGTGGCGCAACAGCTGGCCCGGAGTGGCTTGCTCGCCACTGCATCGGGGTGATGCTGCCCTGGCCCGGATGGGGGGTGCAGGGCGATGGGGCTTGCTGGTCTGCCCAGAGAAAAACCCCTGCCCACACGAGGTGGACAGGGGAGGAGCTTCAGGGCCGCTGGTTCCGGACCGCCGCATCAGGGCAGGCGGTCAGACACCGCGCGGCCGGATCTGGATCACTTCCAGTTCTTGGCGACGATCTCAGCCAGATCAACGACGCGCTGGCTATAGCCCCACTCGTTGTCGTACCAGGAGATGACCTTCACCATGTTACCGCCCATCACCAGCGTCAGTTCGGAATCGACGATCGTCGATTCATTTGTACCGGCGTGGTCGGAGGAAACCAGGGGCAGATCGCAGTACTTGATGATGCCCTTCATGCCGTTCTCCGATGCGGCCTTGAGCACCGCATTCACCTCTTCGGCGGAGGTGTCGCGACCGGTCTCGAACACCATGTCACACACCGACACATTGGGGGTGGGGACCCGCAGGGCGATGCCGCTGAGCTTGCCCTTCACCTGGGGATAGACCAGGGCGACGGCCTTGGCGGCGCCGGTGCTGGTGGGCACGATGTTCACGGCAGCGGCGCGGGCGCGGCGCAGGTCACGGTGGGCGGCATCAAGGATGCGCTGGTCACCCGTGTAGCTGTGGGTGGTGGTCATCGTGCCCTTGACAATGCCGAAGGCCTGGTCGATCGTCTTGACGATCGGCGCCATGCAGTTGGTGGTGCAGCTGGCGTTGCTGAGGATGTCCCATTCCTCATGGCGGTACTGGTCGGCGTTCACGCCCACCACGAAGGTGCCCACCTTGTCGCCCTTGCCGGGAGCGGTGAGGATCACCTTCTTGGCGCCGGCCTCGAAGTGCTTGCTGGCGCCCACGTCGTCGTTGAACACGCCGGTGGACTCGATCACCAGATCCACGCCCCA
>JBJTQH010000010.1:0-44339 GCA_046075505.1 Cyanobium sp.
AAGATGATTTCACTTCAACCACGCAGGTGCTTTGGGGGCCCCGATGGGGGCGATTACCGCCTTCCAGGAGCCGTGTGGACGCTACGAGTAGTGTCCCCTGCCTGGTCAAACGCTATATCCAGCCCCTGAACGGATACTTTGGTGCCACCCTCAGCTCGCTGGAGGCCAGCCGGGATCAACGGATCACGGTGAGCAGTGCCGGCCTTGCCGATGGCCAGCCGATGGCCCTTAGCCTCAATGGCCAGAGCTACAGCGCTACCGCCAGCCAGAATGCCGCTGTGTTCACCGTTCCCTCCGCAGCTTTGCAACAACTGGCCAGCGGCATCGCCCTGCTCAGTGTGACGGCAGCAGGCACGGGCATGCCAGAGGCGCAGCAGGCTTTCACGGTGCTTGGAGATGATTCCGGTGGTGGCAATGGCTCGGGTAATACAATGGGATTGCGGCTCAGAGGTACTCCCGATCGCGATGAATTGATCGGCGCAGATCTTGATGATCGCATCCATGCGGGTGGTGCTGCCGATCGCATCTTCGGCTATGCCGGTGATGATCGGTTGCATGGTTCCTATGGAGCAGATCTGCTGCGCGGTGGCGCTGGTGATGATCTGCTTGTGGGTGCCCATGGTGCCGATGTGCTCAGCGGTGGCACAGGCAGTGATGTCTTCCGCTTTGAAAGTATTGCTGACTCGCCCACAGCACGCCGGAACCGATCCGCAGACAGGATTCTGGATTTTTTCAGCAACGATGTCATCGATCTCGCGCGCTTTGATCCTGCGCTTACCTATATCGCCGCGGCCCCCTTCTCCGGTTCCGCAGGACAGCTGCGCTTTCAGCAGGGCCAGCTACAGGCCGATGTTGATGGTGATCGCCAGGCCGATTTCCTCGTGCAGATCCGGGGTTCCCTGAGCGCTGATCAGCTCATCCTCTGAACCCTGCTGTCCGCTGGGAATCCCCTGCCGCCATCGGTCTGGCAGGGGATCACCGCCATCAGGTCTGGCCTCAGGGATGGCGCAGGGTGTTGATCGCTGCGGGCGATCCCATCAACCCCGAGCCGGTGGTGCGGTCGGCTCCACCAGCCAGCGGCGCAGCAGCGGCAGACTGAGGCCGATCACGTTGGAAAAACAGCCCTCGATTCGCTCCACCACGGCACCGCCGCGGCCCTCCAGGGCGAAACCACCCGCACAGTGCAACGGTTCGCCAGTGGCGACATAGGCGGCGATCTCCGCTTCGCTGAGCGGCGCGAACTGCACCCGCGTGGTGATCGTGGTGAGGCGATCGCGCTGTTGATCGCTGTGGTGATCCAGCGCCTGCAGGCTCCCCTCCTGTCCCTCGACCGCCAGCAGACAATGGCCGGTGTGCAGTTCGCCCCAGCCGCCGGCCATGCGCCGCCAGCGTTCGATCGCTTCGGCGGCATCGGCGGGCTTGCCGAATACGTCGCCGTCCAAGGCCAGCACGGAATCACAGCCCAGCACAGCTGTGATCCGGGCATCGATCTGGGCGGAGGTGGCCAGCGTCTGTTGCACCGCCTGGGCCTTGGCCTGGGCCAGCCGCTGCACCAGATGGACGGGATCGGGATCGCTGATCGCCGTCTCGTCGACTCCGCTCACCTGAACCCGGTGGGCGATGCCGGCCTGTTGCAGCAGGCGGCGGCGGGCCGGTGAGGTGGAGGCGAGCAGCAGCACGACGACCGGAGAGGGGCATGGACCCTGAGAATGGCAGCGGTAGCCCCCCCTGCGTGATCGCATCCGCCCTCCTCAGTCCGGATCCCCACGCTCTGCGGCGGGCGCGCCAGGCGGTGCGCTGTCTGCCCTTCCGGTTGCGCTTTTACCGCGAACTCGATGGCGGTGCCCTCAGCAGCAGCCAGCTCGCGGCCCGCCAGGACTGGCCGGCCCTGAGCCGCCGTCGCCTCACGCCCAACCGTATCGAAGATCACCTGATCTGGCTGATCCAGCTGGGGGTGCTGCGCCGCGAGGTCGATGGCCAGGGCCTCACCGAGCGGGTGCGTCTCACCCCCCTGGGTCGCGACACCATCGCCCCCTGGTCCAAGGCCATCCCGCCCGCCGGTCCGCTGATGCAGCTGCGGCACTGGCTGCGGCGGCAGAGGCCGCGGCTCTAGCCGATGCCGGCCCACCCTGATTCCCGCCCATGCGTGCCGCTTCCCTCCGCCCGCTGATGGTGTTCGGCACCAGCAGTGGTGCCGGCAAGTCGTTGATGAGCGCGGCGCTCTGCCGGGTGCTGCGCCGCCGCGGCGAGACACCGCTGCCGTTCAAGGGGCAGAACATGAGCAACAACGCCTGGGTCGATCAGGCCGGCGGTGAGATGGCCGCCTCCCAGGCGTTGCAGGCCTGGGCTGCCGGCCTGGAACCCCGCTGCGCCATGAACCCGGTGCTGCTCAAACCCCAGGGGGATTCCACCAGTGAGGTGATCCACCTGGGGCGCTCCGTCGGCATCGCCCGCGCCGAGCACTACTACCGCGACTGGTTCCGCTCCGGCTGGCAGGCGATCCGCAACGGCCTGGGCGACCTGCAGCGCGATCACCCCGCGGGGCGGCTGGTGCTGGAGGGGGCCGGCAGCCCGGTGGAGGTGAACTTGCAGCACCGCGATCTCACCAATCTGCGCCTGGCCCAGTACCTGCGCGCCCGCTGCCTGCTGGTGGCCGACATCGAACGGGGTGGGGTGTTCGCCCAAGTGGTGGGCACCCTGGCGCTGCTGCGGCCGGTGGAGCGGCCGCTGATCCGCGGCATCCTGATCAATCGCTTCCGCGGCCGGCGTGAGCTGTTTGAGGAGGGGCGCCACTGGTTGGAACGCCACACCGGCGTGCCGGTGCTGGGGGTGATGCCGTGGCTCGAGGAGCTGTTCCCACCGGAGGATTCGCTCGATCTGCTGGAGCGCCGCAGCCGCAAGAGCGATGCCGAGCTCACGATCGCGGTGCTGCGTCTGCCCTCGCTCAGCAATTTCTCCGATCTCGACCCGCTCGAAGCCGAGGCAAGTGTGCAGCTGCGCTGGCTGCGGCCGGGGGAGGAGCTGGGCCGGCCCGATGCGGTGATCCTGCCTGGCAGCAAGCAGACCCTGCGCGATCTCGAGGCCCTGCAGGCTTCCGGGCTGGCGGAGCGCCTGCGGGCCTATGGGGCCGCCGGCGGCCATCTGTTCGGGCTCTGCGGTGGCCTGCAGATGCTGGGCGAACAGCTGGAGGATCCCGAGGCCCGAGAAGGCGGCGAGCTTTTCCCTCAGCAGGCCGGAGCGCCATGGGCGCCGGCGAGCCCGGATGTGGGGCAAGAAGGGTCCGGCACAGGCCGGCGGGGCCTCGGCCTGCTGCCGCTGCACACCCGCTATGTGGGCCCCAAGACCCTGCAACAGGTGGGTGTGATGGCCCTCTGGCCACCGGGTGATCCGCTGCCGTTGGAGGGCTTCGAGCTGCATGGCGGCATCACGCACTGCCGCGCATCGCAGCCGATTGGGGGCGGTAGCGCCGACCCTGCCGCGGCCGGGGCGCTGTGCGATCGCGAGGGTCTGGGCTGGTGGCGGAGCTGGGGCGATCAGGGCGGGCTGGTGGCCGGTACCTATCTGCACGGGGTGTTTGAGAATGGCCCCTGGCGGCGTCGCTGGTTGAATCTGCTGCGGCAGCGCCGTGGTCTACCGCCGTTGTCGGAACAGCAGCCCCATCACCGCCGCCAACGGGATCAGTTGCTCGATCGGCTTGCCGATGCCTTTGAAGCCCATGTCGATCTGGCCCCCCTGCTCGATTGATCGGCACCTCGGCAGCCGGGCTCCAGACCCCGCATCCGCAGACCCCCATCCGACATCAGCGACCACCGATCTCCCACTCCCCACCCCCTCATCCCAGCACCGGCAACGATGGCCAGTCGCAGCGTCACGATCCACTGGCCCGATGGCTCGATCCGAGACCATGTCGTCGGCGAGCACTGGCTGGAGGCGGCGCGGCAGGCCGGTCAGAGCATTCCCACCGCCTGCCTCGGGGGCAGCTGCGGGGCCTGCGAGATCGAGGTGAACGGCAGGGTGGTGCGCGCCTGCATCGCCACGGTGCCAGCGGCGCGGCAGGGACAGCTGCGGGTGGAGCTGGCCAGCGATCCCTACTGGTGAGCGCGGCCTGCTGCTGGGGCGGCTTCAGGCGTCGTCGCGCTGAATCAGCCCGCCCCCCAGGCAGACCTCACCGGCATAGAACACCGCCGCCTGGCCCGGGGTGATCGAGAACTGGAGTTCGGCGAACTCCAGCCGGCAGCGATGGGGACGCCCGGCGGCCTGGTCGGCGGCGGTGGCCGGCATCGGGATCAGCCGGGCCGGTTCCGGGGCACTGCGATAGCGCACCTGCACCTCCACCGTCAGCGCTGTCTCCGGGGGGGCCATCGACAACCAGTTCACCGCCCCCACGACGCAGCCGGAGCGGGCTGCCTCGGCGCGGGGGGCCACCACGACCCGGTTCATGGCGGCATCGAGCCGCACCACGTGCAGGGGTTCCCGCCAGGCCACCCCCAGGCCGCGGCGCTGGCCGATCGTGAAGTGCTGGATCCCCTCGTGGTGCCCCAGCACCGTGCCGTCACTGAGCACGATTTCGCCTTGTCGCGGCGGCAGATGGGCGTCGAGGAAGGCCTGCATCGAGCCGTGATGATCGGCCAGGCAGAGATCCTGGCTCTCCGGTTTCGTCGCCGTGCGCAGCCCCAGCCGCGCGGCTTCGGCGCGGGTGTCGGGCTTGGTGAGTTCGCCGAGGGGGAAGACGATCCGATCGAGCAGGGCGGGCGACAGATCGTGCAGGAAATAGCTCTGATCCTTACGCCCATCACGGCCGCGCAGCAGACGTGGGTGGCTGCGGCCATCGCCGGGAACGGGCGGGGCCTGCGGATCGCCGATCGGCCGTACCCGCGCGTAATGACCGGTGGCCAGGCGCTCGATGCCCCGTTCCTGATGGGCCCATTCGAGCATCGGAGCGAATTTCACCGCCCGGTTGCAGCGCGAGCAGGGCAGGGGCGTCACGCCTGCCGCATAGCCGTCCACCAGGAAGTCAACAATCTGCTCCTGGAAGTGGCGGCGGAAGTCGAGCACATGGTGCGGCACCTCCAGCTCCTCGCACAGGGCGGCGGCATCCACCAGCCCCTCGGCGCAGCAGGCCCCCTTGCCGCTCAGCAGCCAGAGGGTGAGCCCTTCCACCTGCCAGCCGGCCGCCCGCAGCAACGCGGCGGTGAGGGAGCTGTCGACCCCCCCGGAAAGGCCCACCACCACCCGGTGCTCCCCCGGCCAGGTGCGCAGGCGCTCGAGCACGGCCGTGACAGCCGCGGCGGGCGGGACGATCGGGGGGGCCTCTGCAGCAGCTGCAGCAGGTGGAGAGACACCGGCGGACATGCCTGGAGAAGCCGTGCGGGGCTTTCCATCATGGAGGGCAGTCGCCGCCTGCGCCTTGCCCGATCGCCCCTGCTGGCCCCCGGCCGATGCCGACCATCTGCTGGTGAGCGCCGCGCAGATGGCCGCCCTGGAGGAGGAGCTGTTCGCCAGTGGCCTGCCGGTGCCGGCTCTGATGGAGAAGGCGGCCCTGGCCATCGCCGGCCGGCTGCGGCGTCGGCTGGAGGCGGTGCCCTGGCGCCCGCAGGCGGTGCCCTGGCGCCATCAGGCGGTGGCTCAATTGCGCTGGCCGCGGGCGAACGGCGTGCTGGTGCTGGTGGGCCCCGGCCATAACGGCGGCGATGGGCTGGTGATCGCGCGGGAGCTGCATCTGGCCGGCCTGGCGGTGCGGCTCTGGACTCCGTTCGAGCGCCATCGCCCCCTTACCGCCGACCACCTGCGCCATGCCCGCTGGCTGGGGCTCCCCCTGCTCGATGCCCCCCCCGACCCCGGCGATGGGGCTCTGTGGGTGGATGCCTTGTTCGGCATCGGGCAGAACCGGCCGCCGGGGGAGGCGCTGGAACTGCTGCTTGAGCAGCGGCAGCAGCAGCGTCCCGGCCGGTTGGTGGCGGTCGATGGCCCCACCGGCCTCTGCGCCGACAGCGGCCGCCTGCTGGGGAGCGGAGGGGCCACGGCAGCGCTCACCTGGAGCATCGGTTTGCTCAAGCGCGGCTTCGTGCAGGACTCGGCCCTGGCCCGGGTGGGCCATCTGGAGCGGATCGAGCTGGGCCTGAACGGCCGATCGCTGCAGCCCCTGGTCTCTGCGGTGCCAAGGGTGCTGCGGGAGCGCGATGCCGTGCTGGCTCCATGGCCCGACCTGGATCCGGCGGCTTCCAAATACGGGCGCGGTCGGGTGCTGCTGGTGGCGGGGAGCCGCCGCTATCGCGGTGCGGCGGCGTTGGCCCTGGCCGGGGCCGGGGCCTCCGGCTGCGGCAGTCTGCGGGCCGCCCTGCCGCAGGAGGTGGCCGAGCAGCTGTGGATGGTGGCGCCGCAGGCGGTGTTGGAGGCGGCGTTGCCCAGCGGTGGGGCCGGCGAGCTGCAGCTGGCGGCTCTGGCGGCCCTGGATCTGACGCGACTCGATGCGCTGTTGCTGGGGCCGGGGTTGGGGGTGGCGGAGGCTGGCGAGCCGGGATCAGACCCTGCCCTGGCCGCGGCCGATCCCGCGGCGGACGGGGATGGATGGATCTGGGATCGGCTGCAGCGGTTCGCCGGACTGCTGGTGCTGGATGCCGATGGTCTCAACCGCCTGGTTCGGCGCTGCGGAGCCGCTCCAGGTGGCTCGGGCCGTGCGGGTGCCGCGGACTGGCTGGGCTGCCGGCAGGGACCCACCTGGATCACGCCGCATCGGGGGGAATTCAATCGCCTGTTTCCCGAGCTGGCCGCGGCCGAACCGCTGGAGGCTGCACGACAGGCGGCGCTCAGCTGCGGCAGCACCGTGCTGCTCAAGGGGGCCCGCAGCGTTGTGGCCGCCGCCGATGGTCGCTGCTGGCAGGTGCTGGAAGCGGCGCCGGAGGCGGCCCGGGCCGGTCTGGGCGACACCCTGGCCGGCTATGCCGCCGGTCGGGGCGCGATGGCGATGGCGGCCCTGGCCGCCGGCAGGCCGGAGGTGCCGCTGGATGGGGCCCTGCTGGCGGCGGTGGCGCTGGAGCATGCCAGTGCCGGACGACGCTGCCGCCGGAGCGCCGGGGCCGGTGGTGCCAGCCCGCTGGCGGTGGCGGCGGCCCTGGCACAGCACAGCAGATGAGGCAGCCGTTGCATCGCTGTCGCGTTCCGCTCGGTGTCGCTTTCTAGACAATGGCCGCAAGTTGGGCAGAGAATCACAGCGCGCGCAGCCGCGGCCATCCCAGCTCTGGACAGGTGTGGGAGACGCCATGTGTGCTTTTGCAAGCGGAAGCTGAAAGGTTGCTGAAGAGACCTCAGCTTCTGCGGAATTCAGCGGATAGTTGCGATCACCTTCAACTCCCGTATGACGGCCACCTCAGCTCGCTCGAGCGCGGCTTCTGCGCGTCGTGGCAGCGATTCGATGACCTGGTACCTCGCATCGATCGGACGGGAACCGCTGCTCACGCCCGCCGAGGAGATCGAGCTGGGCAATCAGGTGCAGGCGATGATGCGCCTGGTGGAGGAGGCTCGCGAGAACTACTCACCTCTGGAGCGCAAGATCATCAAGATCGGCCGTCGCTCCAAGGAGCGGATGATGAAGGCCAACCTCCGCCTGGTGGTCAGTGTCGCCAAAAAGTATAAGGGCAAGGGCCTGGAGTTGCTCGATCTGATCCAGGAGGGATCCCTGGGGCTGGAGCGGGCCGTCGAGAAATTCGATCCCACCCGTGGTTACAAGTTCTCCACCTATGCCTTCTGGTGGATCCGGCAGAGCATGACGCGGGCCATCGCCTGCCAGTCGCGCACGATCCGCCTGCCGGTGCATCTCAGCGAGCGGCTGGCCACGGTGCGCAAGGCGAGTCTGGAGCTGGCCCACAAGCTGGGGGCGATGCCGAGTCGTCAGGAGATCGCCCTGGCGATCGGCATGCCGGAGGAGGAGCTCGATTCGCTGTTGCGTCAGGCCCTCACCACCTCCAGTCTTGATGCTCCCATCCATGCCGATGAGGGGCGCAGCTTCCTGGGCGATCTGATCGCCGACAGCAACAGCGAGGAGCCGCTCGACAAGGTGGAGCGGGGCATGCATCAGGAGCAGCTGGGCCGCTGGCTGGGCCATCTCACCGATCAGGAACGGGAGGTGCTGGCCCTGCGTTTCGGGCTCGATGGCCAGGAGCGCCACACCCTGGCCGAGATCGGACGCCAGCTCGATGTCTCGCGCGAGCGGGTGCGCCAGGTGGAACTCAAGGCCCTGCGCAAACTGCGCAACCTCACCCGCCGCACGCCCTGAGCTCGGGGGGCAACGCCGGGCGGCATTGATGACCCCCTCCAAGCGGAAGCTCTGCTGGGCAGCCTGGCTGCTTCAGGGTTTGAGGGCCTGAATGGTCATCGTCCTGTTGCGGTGAGCAAGCACCGCAACAGGCGATCTGCCCTGTTGATTCAGTCTTCCGCCCAGATGTAGCGGGTCAGCTCGGAGCCGTCCGGTTCCGGGGCAGCCAGGGCGAACTCGACACAGTCGGCCACGACCGCATCGATCTCACGTTCGATCGTCTTCAGCTCGTCTTCGCTGGCCAGGCCATCGGTGGTGAGGCGGGCCGCCAGCTTGCGGATCGGGTCGCGGCGAGCCCAGAACTCCTTCTCCTCCGCTGCCCGCAGTTCGTCAGGATCAGCGAGGGAGTGGCCGCGGAAGCGGTAGGTGAGGCATTCCAGCAGGGTGGGCCCCTCACCGGCCCGGGCCCGCTCGATCGCCCGCTGGGCGGCGGCGTGCACCGCCAGAACATCCATGCCGTCGGCCTCCTCGCCGGCCATGCCGAAAGCGGCGGCCTTGCGCCAGATCTCGGGATCACTGGTGGCGCGGTTGTGATCCATGCCGATCGCCCAGCGGTTGTTCTCGACCACGAACAGGATCGGCAGTTTCCAGAGGGTCGCCATGTTCAGGCACTCGTAGAACTGGCCGATGTTGCAGGTGCCATCGCCGAAGAAGGCCGCGGTCACCGCATCGCTGTCGGCCTGTCCGAGGGCATCGCGTTTATAGCGGCTGGTGAAGGCGGCGCCGAGGGCCACCGGGATGCCCTCACCGATGAAGGCATATCCCCCCAGCAGATGATGCTCGCGGGAAAACAGGTGCATCGAACCGCCCCGCCCCTTGCTGCAGCCGGTCTCCTTTCCGAATAGCTCGCTCATCACCTCGCGGGCCGGAACGCCGCAGCTGAGAGCATGCACGTGATCGCGGTAGGTGCTGCAGAACCAGTCGTGCTGGGGCCGCATCGCCTTGATCACGCCCGTGCTGACCGCCTCCTGACCGTTGTAGAGGTGCACGAAGCCGAACATCTTGCCGCGGTAGTACATCTCGGCGCACTTGTCCTCGAAGCGGCGGCCGAGCACCATGTCGCGGTAGAGCTCGAGACCTTCCTCGCGGCTGACGCTGATGCTCGCGTCGGGATAGAGGCTCTGGTGGCGGCGGGCATGGCTGCCGGCTTCCGGGGGCACGCTGCCATGGCCATTCCCCTCGGCGGAGGTTCCCTCGCCTGCAGCGGCAGTGGCGGTGGCGCCACCAGGCGAGGAACCGCTCAGCGGTGAAGCGGCCAGAGGTGTAGCAGCAGTCAGGTCCTGGGTCATGTCAGGGGACCATGGCGTTCCTGCGGCCGACTGTACGGGGTCCGTCCCCTGGCAACCGTCGCGACCACTGCCGCTGCCTACAGTCACGCCTCAGTGAATCGCCGCCGGTTGGACCTCCCGATCGATCACCTTCGACTGCTCGGCGTTGGTGTGGCCAGCGACGCCCAGACCGTGTTGATGACGCTGGCCCAGCGGCTGGAGCGCGCTCCCGATCAGGGCTTCACCACCGAGACGCTGCAGGCCCGGGCCCGGCTTCTGCAGGACAGTGCCGATCTGCTCAGCGATCCGGTCCGGCGCCGCGCCTATGAAAGCGAACTGATGGCGGTGAGCGACGTGGCCACCGCTGTTCCGGCCCTGGAGATTCCCTCCTCCCTGGAGGTGGCTGGTCTGCTGCTGCTTCTGGAGGCCGGCCAGCACCTGGAGGCATTTGAACTGGCCTGTCGCTGTCTGCAGCCGCCCCAGGCGCCGGCCCTGGGCAGCGGCCGGGAGGCCGACCTCTGTCTGGTGGCGGCCCTCGCCTGTCTCGCCGCCGCTGAGGAGTGCAGTTCCCGGCGCCACTTCGAGGCGGCGGCACGCCTGCTGCAGCAGGGTCTGCAGTTGCTGCAGCGGATGGGCCAGCTGCCGGAACTGAGGCAGCGCATGGGCCGCGATCTGGATCGGCTCACCCCCTACCTGGTGCTCGATCTGCTCAGCCGTGAGCTCACGGTTCAGGACAAACGTTCCGAAGGCCTGGCCCTGCTGGAGCAGCTGGTGCTGCGCCGCGGTGGTCTGGAGGGCGACCTCGATCCCGACTTCAGCCCCGAGGAATTCCAAGCGTTCTTCAAACAGATCCGCGGCTTCCTGACGGTGCAGGAACAGGTGGATCTGTTCAGCCGCTGGGCTGATGCCGGCTCGAATGCCGCCGATTTTCTCGCCACCACGGCCCTCACCGCCTCCGGTTTCGCCCAGCGCAAGCCGGAGCGCATCGCCGCCGCCCGCGAGCGCCTGCTGGCCAGTGGCCGCAGCGGGATCGAGCCCCTGCTGGCCAATCTGCATCTGCTGCTGGGCGAGGTGGATGCCGCCCTGGCCACCTTCGAAGCGGGGGCCGGCCGCGAGATCCGGGAATGGGCCGCCCGCCAGGACCGGGAACCGCTGGGCCAGCTCTGCGCCTATTGCCGCGACTGGCTGCAGCGGGATGTGCTGCCCGGCTATCGCGACCTCGATGCCGATCCGGATCTGGAGGCCTATTTCAGTGATCGTGATGTGATCCGCTGGGTGGAGCGCGAAGACCGGCGGGCCGGCCGTGCCTATGCCCCGCCGATGCCCTCCCAGAAGGTCGCTTCCGATTTCGGTCTGTCGCCGCTCAGCCCGGTGCCTGCAGCGGCTGGTTCGGCGACTGCCGGCACGGGAGCTGGCGCCAGCGAGTCGTTCGACTGGGGGCTGACTCCTTACAGCAGCCCGTTCACCGGTCTACCGCCGCTCCCCCCGCTCCAGCAGGAGCAGGACGAAGAAGACGAGGAGGAGACGCCCCTGCGCTGGCACCTGCCCGATCTGCCCGATCTGCCCGATCTGTCGCGCCTGTCGCTGCCCGAGATCCCGCTCGCTGCCCTTCAGGAGCGCGTCGCCGGCTGGCGCGAGGCGGCGGTTTCCCTCCCCATCACCACCTGGCTGGCGGCGGCGGCGGGCCTCGGGTTGCTGGTGGGGGGCACGGCCTGGATGCTGCGCCCCCGACCGCCGGTGGCGGTGACGGAGCTGAGCCGCCCGCGCCCGCCGTTGTTGCCCGAGCCGACGCCAACGCCGACGCCGACGTCGGAGTCAGAGCCAACGCCAAAGCCAGAGTCAGAGTCAAAGCCGAAACCAACGTCAGGGCCTGCTGCGGGTGCGCCCGCAGCCACCGCTTCTCGCCCGAAGCCACCGGCCGGGGAGGGCGCCCTCGCCGCTGGGGCTGTGATCACGCCGCTGACGGTGAGCCAGCCTTCGGAAGCGCAGTTGCAGAGCCTGCTCCGTTCCTGGTTGGAGACCAAGGCGGCGGTGCTCGCCGGCGGCGATCTTCCTGGAAATCTCGAGGTGATCGCCCGGGCGGACGAAGTGGACCGCCTGCGCCGGCAGCGCCAGCAGGATGCCGCCGCCGGCCATCGCCAGCGGCTGGAGGTGACGATTCAGTCGGTGCGGATCGCCGAGCAATCGCCGCGCCGCATCGCCCTGAGCACAGCTCTCCGCTACAGCGACCAGAAGCTCGATGCGGCTGGCCGCGTGATCGAGCGCACCCCGAGCACGGTGCTGAACAACGTGTACGTGTTCGGACGCGATGGCTCTCGCTGGCGCCTGGTGGCCGTTCAGCCGGGCTGAGGCCTGATGCGCCCATCGCCCCGCCCGCCTGTTGTCGCTGCCGGCCGGCCTCCCGCTCCTGTTGTGCAGGCCACAGCTTGCTCAAAGCCACAGCTTGCTCCATGCCAAGGCTTGCCCCAGGGTGATGCTGGCGATCGCACCGTCACCTGTGGCGCCATGATCAGGCCGGCCGGCGGGTCTGTGGGTCCATCCCGGATCCGGCGCCCGCAGCGTTCCTGTCTCTGAATTCTCCCCGTCCCCAGCCCCTCCGATGTTCGAAGAGCTTTCCCAGCGGTTTGAAGATGCCGTCAAGAGCCTGCGGGGGCAGGCGGCGATCTCGGACACCAACATCGAGGGGGCGCTCAAGGAGGTGCGCCGCGCCTTGCTGGAGGCGGATGTCAGCCTGCCGGTGGTGCGTGAGTTCGTCGACGAGGTGCGCCGCCGTGCCGTCGGCACCGAGGTGGTGCGTGGCATCAGTCCCGACCAGAAGTTCATCCAGGTGGTGCATGAGCAGCTGGTGGAGACCATGGGGGGCGAGAACGCTCCCCTGGCCGCCGGCGGCCAGGCCGGAGCCCCCTCGGTGGTGCTGATGGCGGGCCTGCAAGGGGCGGGCAAGACCACCGCCACCGCCAAGCTCGGCCTGCATCTGCGCGAGAAGGGGCGCCGGCCATTGCTGGTGGCGGCCGAAGTCTATCGCCCCGCCGCCATCGATCAGCTGCAGACCCTCGGCCGTCAGATCGGGGTGGAGGTGTTCAGCCTCGGCGCGGAGGCGAAACCGGAGGCGATCGCCGCAGCGGGTCTGGAGAAGGCCCGCTCGGAGGGGTACGACACGGTGCTGGTGGATACCGCCGGTCGCCTGCAGATCGATAAGGCGATGATGGAGGAGATGGTGCGGATCCGCGAGGCGGTGCAGCCCGATGAGGTGCTGCTGGTCGTCGACGCGATGATCGGCCAGGAGGCGGCGGAGCTGACCCGCGCCTTCCACGAGCAGGTGGGTCTCACCGGTGCGGTGCTCACCAAGCTGGATGGCGATTCACGCGGTGGTGCGGCTCTGTCGATCCGCAAGGTGAGTGGCGCACCGATCAAGTTCATCGGCACCGGCGAGAAGGTGGAGGCGCTGCAGCCCTTCCACCCCGAACGCATGGCCAGCCGCATTCTCGGCATGGGCGATGTGCTCACACTGGTGGAGAAGGCCCAGAAGGAGGTGGAGCTGGCCGATGTGGAGCAGATGCAGCGCAAGCTGCAGGAAGCGAGCTTCGACTTCTCCGATTTCCTCAAGCAGATGCGCCTGATCAAGCGCATGGGCTCCCTCGGGGGCCTGATGAAGATGATCCCGGGCATGAACAAGATCGATGACGGCATGCTGCGCCAGGGCGAGCAGCAGCTGAAAAAGATCGAGGCGATGATCGGTTCGATGACCGAGGCCGAACGCTGTCAGCCGGAGCTGCTGGCCTCCCAGCCCGGTCGCCGCCGCCGTATTGCCGCTGGCAGTGGTCACAGCACCGCCGAGGTGGACAAGGTGCTGGCCGACTTCCAGAAGATGCGTGCCTTCATGCAGCAGATGAGTCGCGGCGGCTTCCCGGGCATGGGCATGCCAGGCATGGGTGGTTTTCCCGGAATGGGTGGTGGCATGCCGGGCATGGGTGGCCCCGGGGCTGCTGCCGGCGCCTCCCGGCCGCCCCGGCCGAAGAAGAATCGCAAGGGGTTTTCCGATCTCTGAGCCGTGCGGCCGGCATCGCCATCGGCATCGCCGCCGCACGGAACAGGGAACAGCGCCCTGGAGCTGAATTGGAGGGCAGCCCGGAGAGTTGCGCTACAGGCGTTCCGGCGGCCTGCCGGCGAAGCGATGATCGGGAGTTTCCGGGCCGCTCTGCGCGCTGGCGAGGTGAATCGCTGCCGTGGCCGGAGCTGCATCAGAGCGCCTCTGAGGTGTGGTCTGGGGTGGCAGGGATCCTGCGCCGGGGCTGCCAGGCGGCAGGTCGCTCCGCAGGATCTGCTCCTGCAGGAATCCCTGCGGGGGAGGCCCTGCAGTCCGTCTCCGGACGCAGGGCGCTGCCGCAGTGGCGTGCTTCCTGCGGATCTGGAGCACCCCACCGGCTAAACTCTTTGTTTGACCTTCTCCTGGTTAGGCCTCAATGATCAAGCTCCGCCTGAAGCGGTTCGGCAAGAAGCGGGAAGCGAGTTTCCGCCTCGTGGCCACCAACAGCACCTCCCGCCGTGATGGCCGCCCGCTCGAGGAGCTGGGGTTCTACAACCCCCGCACGAAGGAAACCCGGCTGAACACCGAGGCGATCCGCAGCCGCCTCAGCCAGGGCGCCCAGCCCACCGACACCGTCCGCTCCCTGCTCGAGAAGGGCGGCTTGCTCGAGAAAACGATCCGCCCCGCCGAGACCGTCGGCAAGGCCAAGCAGGCGGCTGCCCGCGAAGCGGCGGCCAAGGAAGCGGCCGCCAAGGCCGCCGCGGAAAAGGCTGCAGCCCAGGAGGCTGAAGCCGCTGCCAGCAGCGAGGGCTGATCACGCCCGGCCCCGAGTCCCAGGGCCTCCCTGCGGAGGCCCTGCTGTTGTCCCTGCCCGATCCAGCGGCCGCCATGGCCCTGGCCCATGACGGCGAAGCTTGTCTGAGGCGGATCGAAGCCCTCACCGGCACGCGCCTGGTGCTGCGGGGGCTTGACCTCCAGATTCACGGTCGCGAGTCGCAACGACAACGCGCCTATGCCCTGTTGCAGCTGTTGCGGCCGCTCTGGCAGTCGGGCGAAACCATCCAGGAGGTCGATCTCCAGTCGGCGCTGCAGGCCTTGGATCAGGGGCAGCAGGAGCGCTATGCCGCCCTGGGGCAGCAGGTTCTGGCCACCACGGTGCGCGGCAGGTCGCTACGACCCCGCACCCTGGGCCAGAAGCGCTTTCTGGAGGCGATGGAGCGCCATCCCCTCACCCTGGCCATCGGCCCGGCTGGCACCGGTAAAACCTTTCTGGCCACCGTCCAGGCGGTGCGGCAGCTCCAGGAGCGTCGCATCGAGCGCCTGATCCTCACCCGTCCGGCGGTGGAGGCCGGCGAGCGTCTGGGCTTCCTGCCGGGGGATCTGCAGCAGAAGGTGGATCCCTATCTGCGGCCCCTCTACGACGCCCTGCACAGCCTGCTGGGGCGCGAGCGGGCTGAAGCGCTGCAGGAGAAGGGGGTGATCGAGGTGGCGCCCTTGGCCTACATGCGCGGTCGCACCCTGGCCGATGCCTTTGTGATCCTGGATGAGGCCCAGAACACCACCTGTGCCCAGATGCGCATGGTGCTGACCCGTCTGGGCGAGAACTCGCGCATGGTCGTCACCGGCGATATCACCCAGATCGACCTGCCAGCCGGCCAGCTCAGCGGTCTGGTGGAGGCCGAGCAGGTGCTGGAGGGCGTGGACGGGGTCGCGATCTGCCGCTTCAGCGACGCCGATGTCGTCCGCCATCCCCTGGTGCAGCGGTTGGTGCAGGCCTACGCCAGGCGTGATGGTCGATCGGGAGATCCGAACCGGCGCCCCGGGCGCAACGCGGCCGCGACTGGCAGGATGTAGCCAGTTTCCCGACGTTCTGCGCCATGCCGGCCAGCAGCAATTTCCAACAGGCGATTCAGGAGGCCCAGCGCGGTGTCCTGGTCGGCCCCAATGTGGTGAACAAGGCCCTGCCCTATGTGGGTGGCGGCATGGTGCTCACCGCCGGTGGCGTGATGGGCGGTCTCGCCCTGATGGCCAGCAGCCCGGCCCTGTTCATGCCGCTGTTCTGGGTGGCCCTGATCGGCAACTTCATCCTGTTCTTCGTGGCCCAGAACGTGGCCCTCAAGGGCAACAATAGCACGGCGCTGCCCCTGCTCACCACCTACAGCCTGCTCACCGGCTTCACCCTCAGCGGCATCGTGAGCCTGGCGATCGGCACGGCCGGCATCGGCTCTGTCGGCACGGCTGTGCTGGCCACCGGCCTCACCTTTGTGGTGGCTTCGGTGATGGGACGGCGCATGAGCGACAGCGTCGGCCAGGCCCTCGCCGGTGTGGTGGGCCTCGGCCTCCTCGGACTGGTGCTGGCGATGCTGGTGCAGATCGTGGGCGGCATCTTCGCTCCGGACATGTTCCGCGGCGGCACCTTTGAGCTGATGATCGCCGGTTTCGGCACGGTGCTGTTTGTGGGCGCCGCCTTTGTCGATTTCTACACCATGCCCCGCAGCTATCGGGATGACCAGTATCTGGCTGGCGCACTGGGCATGTATCTGACCTACATCAATCTGTTCATTTTCATCCTGCGCCTGATCATCGCCCTCCAGGGTGGTGGGCGTCGCGACTGATCGTCGTCTGGGTATCTGCTCTCTGTTTTCTCCGGATCAGCAGTCTTGATGATCACGGCGGCAACCGATCCGCTTTCAGGGCCCTGCAGGGCCCTTTTTTGATGCCATGGGTTCAGACCAGTGTGGAAGGCCAGCGGCGGAAGGGCCCGAATCGCCTCCCTGGTCGAAGGCCGCTTGCATACCGCTGCTGGCGGGCAGAGCCAGAGGCCAGGCCTCTGTGGGTCAGCAGCCGGCTGGATGCTTGGGTTGATGCGCGGCGCCGAGGCCGCAGCGCCGATTTCCCGCAGCGATCCCTGGCCTCTGGTCGTGCCCTGCCGCTGGCGAGGCATGGACTTGAGCGGGGGCTGCCCTGCCCTGCCGCTGGCGAGGCGTGGCTGCATCCATCGCAAAATTCTGACCTTTTTCTGCAAATCCTTTGCTGCAGCAGCTTTTCGCCAGCTTGATAAACTGTTCAGTCTCACAGTCTGGCTGCATCCGCTTCACCCCCAGCCCCTACATTGCGGTTGTCCAACCTTTGCCATGACCAAGAGCAAAGCCGCCTCCCGGCAGCGGAACGATCGGAGCCTGCCAGCGGCCCCTGGCCACAACCCGGATCGGCTTGCCCAGCCTGCCGAACCCTCCAGCCTCGGGGCCGTTGCCTGCGGGCCTGAGCGATCTGATCAGGATCCGCTTGCCATCGAGCCCCTTGCGGTGAGCTTTGAGGGCGCTGTGGATCACGGCGATGAGCAGGTCGCCCAGACCGCTCACGACGACCCGTCCCCATCCACGCCAGGCGTCCGTCGTGAGCGTCGCCGGCCGCGCCGCCGCGAGCTGCACTGCCCGCTCCACCCCGAGCAGCGGCTGTTCAGCGTGTCGCCGAAGCACCATCTCTATCTCACCGATGTCGGTCAGCTGATGATCCGCGGGCTGAGCAAGCGGCGCGCCGATGAGCTGCTGGCGGCCTATCGACGCGTGCTGCCTCTCACCAATGAGTGGCTGGAGTGCTTCTGGTGCGACGACTGCGCCACCTCCACCTGGTGGCATGTCACCCGTCATGACCGCACGGCCCACAGCCTGGCGCCGGTGTCCCGGGAGCTGTGGGAGCAGGCCAGCGGGGTGATCCTGCCGGAGGGCAACCCGAGCGTCAGCCAGTTCACCCGACGCCAGGCCCGTGCCTCCGGCGTTCAGGGATTGCGCCAGTATCGCTTCCTTTGATTTCTGTCTGCTCTTTTGATCCCTGCCCTGGCGCCGCTGCCCTATGACCTCAGAGAAGACCGCGCTGATCACCGGGATCACCGGCCAGGATGGCTCTTATCTGGCCGAGTTGCTGCTGGAAAAAGGTTATATTGTTCATGGCATCAAGAGGCGATCCAGCATCTTTAATACAGAGAGAATCGACCACCTCTACCAGGATCCCCATGAGGCGAACCCCAGGCTGGCTCTCCACTATGGTGATCTCACTGATTCCACAAATCTGATCCGCATCATTCAGCAGGTGCGACCGGATGAGATTTATAATCTGGGTGCCCAGAGCCACGTGGCAGTGAGCTTTGAGAGCCCGGAATATACGGCAAACTGTGATGCGCTTGGCACCCTGAGAATCCTTG
The DNA here is from genome assembly GCA_046075505.1 of Cyanobium sp. Classification (GTDB taxonomy): domain Bacteria; phylum Cyanobacteriota; class Cyanobacteriia; order PCC-6307; family Cyanobiaceae; genus Cyanobium. The sequence continues at coordinate 17,808 of JBJTQH010000010.1, forward strand.
AGGCTGTGCGGATTCTTGGCCTGAGCCAGCGCACCCGCATCTACCAGGCTTCCACCAGTGAGCTGTATGGCCTTGTGCAGGAAGTGCCTCAGAAGGAGAGCACTCCCTTCTATCCTCGCAGCCCCTATGGGGTGGCCAAGATCTATGCCTATTGGATCACGGTTAACTATCGTGAAAGTTATGGTATGTATGCCTGCAATGGCATCTTGTTTAACCACGAAAGCCCCCGCCGAGGCGAGACGTTCGTCACCCGCAAGATCACGCGAGGCCTGGCGCGTATCGCGGCTGGAATTGAATCCTGTCTCTATGTCGGCAATCTCGATTCCAGGCGTGACTGGGGGCATGCCCGCGACTATGTCGAGATGCAGTGGCGCATGCTTCAGCAGGACGGCCCCCCCGAGGATTTCGTGATTGCCACCGGCCGTCAGGAATCGGTGCGGCGCTTCATTGAGCTCAGTGCCATCGCCCTGGGCTGGGGCGGGATCGACTGGCAGGGCAGCGGCGTCGAGGAAACGGGCCGTCGCGCCGACAGCGGCGCGGTGGTGGTACGAATCGATCCGCGCTATTTCCGACCGGCGGAGGTGGAATCACTGCTGGGGGATCCCTCCAGGGCCCATGCCAGGTTGGGATGGCGGCCCAGCACCAGCCTGGAGGAGCTGGTGAGCGAGATGGTGCAGCACGATCAGGAGGAGGCCGCCAAGGAATCGCTGCTGCGCCGGGAGGGCTTTCCGGTGGTGGGTCCGATGGAGAATCCACCCCAGGTGCTGGCGCCTTGATGCCCTTCGCCTGCGGCGGCTGCACCTCAGCTGCGACTGCAGCAGCGGGCCTGAGGCCCAGGGCCTACGGCTGTTCGGCTGGTCGCCCGTTGCCCGGCCCGGCTGTCGTCCCGCTTCGATCGTCTGGAGTGATGTTGTGACTGCCATCTCCCCTTGCCTGATCCACCCCGCGGATCGCATCTATGTGGCCGGGCATCGCGGCATGGCCGGCTCGGCCATCCTGCGGCGCCTGAAGGCCGGCGGCTATGGCGAGGCCGGTGGCGGGGCGCTGCTCACCCCCGCTCGCGCCGAGCTGGATCTGTGTGATCCGGTGGCCACGGCCACCTGGTTTGAGGCGCAGCGGCCGGATGTGGTGGTGCTGGCGGCGGCCCGGGTGGGGGGCATCCTTGCCAACTCCTCCTATCCGGTCGAGTTTCTGCTGGAGAATCTGAAGATCCAGAATCATGTGATTGAACAGGCCTGGCGCCAGGGGTGCCGCCGGCTTCTTTTTCTGAGCAGCAGCTGCATCTATCCGCGCCAGGCCGAACAACCGATCCGTGAGCAGGCGCTGCTGAGTGGACCGCTGGAGCCCACCAACGCCTCCTATGCCATCGCCAAGATCGCCGGTATCCAGCTGTGCCGTGCCCTGCGTCAGCAGCACGGCTTCGGGGCGATCTGCCTGATGCCCACCAATCTCTATGGCCCTGGTGATAACTACCACCCCACCGACAGCCACGTGCTGCCGGCCCTGATCCGGCGTTTTGACGAAGCGCGTCAGAGCGGGGCTCAGGAGGTGATCTGCTGGGGCACGGGAACGCCGCGGCGGGAGTTTCTGCACGTCGATGATCTGGCCGATGCGGCCGTGTTCTGCCTGGAGCGCTGGCAGCCCGCCGCTGAGGAGCTGCCGTTCATCAATGTCGGCACCGGTACGGATCTGACGATCGCTGAGACGGCCGCCCGGGTGGCGCAGGCGGTGGGATTCCGGGGGCGGATCGGCTGGGATGCCAGTCGGCCCGATGGCACGCCGCGCAAGCAGCTGGATGTCAGTCGGCTGGCGACCCTGGGCTGGACGGCGCGCATTCCTCTGGAGCAGGGGCTTGCCGCCACGGTCGCCGACTACATTCAACGGCGGAGTATGGGCAGTGAGGTTCGCCTGTGAGGGTTCTCGTCACCGGCGGTGCCGGCTACATCGGCAGCCATGCGGTGCGGGCCCTGAGCCGGGCAGGCCATCAGCCGGTGGTGCTCGACAACCTGGTGTACGGCCATGCCGCCATCGTGCGCCAGGTGCTGCAGGTGCCCCTGGTGGAGGGGCAGGTGGGCGATCGCGCCCTGCTCGACAGCCTGTTGCAGGGCCAGCATCCGGCCCTGGCCGGCACCGGGCTGGAGGGTCGTCCGATCGAGGCGGTGCTCCACTTCGCCGCCTACGCCTACGTGGGCGAATCGATGAGCGATCCGGCCCGCTATTACCGCAACAATCTCGGCGACACGCTCACCCTGCTCGAGGCGCTGGTGGCCGGCCGGCGCGGTGCCTCTGAGCCCGGCCAGGCAGCGGTGGGGTCGGCCCCGATCCCGATCGTGTTCTCCTCCACCTGTGCCACCTATGGGGTGCCGCAGCAGGTGCCGATGACGGAAGAGCATCCCCAGGCTCCGATCAATCCCTATGGCCGCAGCAAGTGGATGGTGGAGCAGCTGCTCATGGATTTCGCGCGGGCCTATGGTCTGCCGAGTGTGATCTTTCGCTATTTCAATGCTGCCGGCGCCGACCCCGACGGCGATCTCGGCGAGAACCATCATCCGGAAACCCATCTCATCCCCCTGGTTCTCGATGTGATGGGTGGGCATCGCCCCTACCTGCAGATCTATGGCGATGACTACCCCACGCCCGATGGCACCTGCATCCGCGATTACATCCACGTCAGTGATCTTGCCGATGCCCATGTGCTGGGGCTCGAGCGTCTGCTGCGCCTGCGTGAACGCCAGGAGGAGACGCGAGCTCCGCTGGTGTACAACCTCGGCAATGGCACCGGTTATTCGGTGCAGCAGGTGATCGAAACCGCCAAGGCGGTCACCGGTCGCGGTCTGCTGGCCCACGTGGCGCCGCGGCGCGGTGGCGATCCGGCCCAGCTGGTGGCCTCGGCGGAACGGGCCCAGCGCGAGCTGGGCTGGCGGCCTCGCTATCCCGATCTGGCCACGATCATTCAGCACGCCTGGTCCTGGCATCAGGGCGGTCTTCTGGCCAGCCGTGCGGCTGCGGCTGGTCAGGGGGGCCGCTGATCCTGCAGGGTGGGGTCTCCCTGCAGAGACTGTGATGGCTGATGCTCCCTACCTGATTGCCCTGGCCCTGGTGGAGATCGACGGCCGCCGCGCCCTGCCTCTGAACGGTCGCAGCCTGCCGGCGGCTGTTGTGGCTGCTGCGGAATCCGAGCCGGCCGCTCCCGGAGAGCTTGGCCGGGATCAGGCGCTGGATATTGCTGTTGCGGTTGCTGGAGCGCAGCGACAACGGAGGCCTGAAGCGGTTGGCGGGGACCGAGAGTCTGCTGTTGCTGCAGATGCCGCTGGAGCGGATGAGCGAGCGCATCCCGGTGCTCAAGGCCAGCTGGCTGGCCGGTGGTGATACGGCGGTGCTGCTCGATGGCCTGCGTCAGATCGCCGACTGCGGCTGGCGGATCGAGGCGGCCCGCGGCGAAGCGATCCGTTTCCCGCTCTGGCGCTGAGGCCGCTGCCCGGGGCGGCGGCCGGGCCCTCAGTCGCGGCGCAGGCGATTGGGGAAGCCGCGCATCAGCCGGTTGGGGAAGCTCCGGGGCGGTGGTTCGCTCTCCTGCCCTGCAGCCAGCGCTTCCGCCCGGCGCTCCCCTGCTGCTCCCCCTTTCCCGTCGCCGCCCTCGGCCGGTCGCTGATCCCCGGCCGGCGGCATCTTTGTTTCAACCCCATGCACCCTGAGGCTGTCGTGGCAGCGCTGGATCAGCTCCTGGCGCAACGCGTCCGGACTCTCGATGCGGATGCCGCCGGCGAAGGCGAACAACCAGGTGCGCAGATCCACATCCTCCGCCAGGGTCCAGAGCGGCAGATCCAGCTCCACCGGATAGGGATGGCTGTCCCCCTCGGGATTCGGATCGAGCGTGTGGGGTGCCCGGCGGTGGTGCCACCAGGTGTCACCCGCTCGGGGCCGTGAGAAGCGGCTGTGCTCGATCGGGTAACGCTGCAGCCCTTCGCGCAGGAAGGCGAAAGCCCAGGGGGCGCAGCTGAAGCGCAGGGTGCCCATCGCCCGGGCGCGGCGCTGGGGGGAGGTGCTGGCGATCGCCAGCTGCTGCTCGAGATCCCGGCCGAAATGAATGCCGCCGCTGTGATGCAGCAACCGCTCCAGCCGGGTGACGGCGCTGGTATGGGCCTCATCGCTGCGGCGCAGGTCGCCTTCGCCGCCGATCAGGCTGAGGCGATCGAGGCGCTCGCTGCGGATCAGCCCTTCCTCCCGACCCAGGTGATCCTCCTCAAACAGCAGATACCAGCCGACGTTGTGGAAGATCAGCTGCAGCGGCCACACCCGCAGCGCACCGTCGGGGCTCTCGTTGTGGCGACCGGCCCAGGCGAAACGCTGCAGCCGCACGCGGCGTCGAGTCACGATCGCCCGTTCGATCGCCTCGGCTCCATGCGGCGCTGCCAGGGAGTCGGGGCGGACCAGGGCGCTGTCGACGACCACATGGCGCGCGTAGCTGCGCACCGGTGTCGCGTCGCTGCCGGCGATGCCGGCCCAGCTGAGGCGTTCGTCGAGTTCGGCCAGCAGATCCTGGGCGGAGGGATCGGCGAGGCGACCGGCCGCCTGGCGCACCACGTTGTGCACCTCCTGCAGGCGAGGGGCGGAGAGCACGGCCGTGCCCAGGCAGTAGCCATGGCGCACGTTGTCGTGGCGGCTGCGGAAGCCGTAGGGGGTGAGGATCTTCTCGATGTCCTTGCGCAGGGTGGCGCTTTCACCGCTGAGATAGGCGCCGGGGATGGCACTGGTGGCATCGATCAGGTGCTGCTGCAGGGTGGTGCCTGGCTGCCGCTGGCGATCGAAGGGCGTCTGGAGCAGATGACGCAGCAGGGTCATCACCCGCACGAACACCGCCGCATCCCCCATCGGCGGAAAGCCGCCGTGCACGCCGCCAGCCGCGGGGGTGCTCTGCTGCGTGCCCGAGGCCTCGTGGGTGGAGGCCTCCTCCAGAGGGCCATCCTGCGGGGCGGTGGCCGCTGGCGAGCTCAGAGGGGCCAGCTGAATCGGCGTGTCGACACCGATGGCGCTGCAGAAGCCGTTGGCTTCCAGCCAGTGCAGATCCCCTCGCAGCGCCGCTGCATCGCCGTAGCACTCGCCATGCAGCCGCCGCAGCAGCTGGGCCGCCCGTTCGGCCAGGTCCCCTGCAGGCAGCGGTGAGAGCAGGGCTTCCAGTTCGTGGGCGGTGGCCGGATCGCGGGCCTCCAGCCCCGGCCAGCGGCTGAGCAGCCGGATCAGAAACAGCAGCCGCTCCAGATCGAGCAATCTTGAATAGCCATGACGCTGCAGCGGGCGCTCGCGGTTGCGGGCCGCCTGGATGCGGCGATCGAGACCGGCCAGTTCCGCCTGCAGCACCGGGGTCAGGTCGTTGTGGTGGCTGGGCACGACGGCACACAGGGCCGCGAATCCCTCGCTGCGCGATGGCCCGGAATGGGGATCGGCCAGGGCGGTCGCCATCTCGCGGATCACAGCCGGCGGCACGAGGCGCTCACGGCGGGTGTTCCACTCCAGGCTGATGGGCAGGGGGGTGTGCAGCCACCAGCCGATCCATTCCACCGGCCGCGGCAGGCTCAGGGCCTGGGTGATCGCCAGCCGCCAGGGCCGGCGTGCATGGGTGGCATCGAGGATCACCGGCCGGCCGGCCGCGACCGCTTCGCGCAGACGCTGATGCAGCAGCTGCTCGATCGTGCTCCAGGGGCCCTGCACGGCGGCATCGCCGAACACCTCGGCCCGGATCACATCGGTGGAGAGCAGCAGCGCCTCGGGGCCGCCCTCGGGTGTGAGCAGGGGCACCAGGGCGCGCCCGAGTGTTGTTTTGCCACTGGCGGGCTGGCCGATCAGCAGGTGGCAGCGCAGCGGAGCCATGGCGGTGCGGTGTGGATGCTGTCCACTCTTTCGCACCACTCTTTCGCATGGTCGCAGCCGGATGGAGGTCCCCGGCTGGTTGCCCGGATGCACAGCTGCCGCCTGGCGCCTGCAGGGGACGCGGGGCCGCAGGCCGGCCAGCGGCCACGGGTGGAGAGGCGTTGCGCTCAGGCGCGCGTCAGCACCTGGTGGCTGGCGGAGATCCAGGCGCCGCTGGCGTCGTAGCGGCGGATCAGGCGCTGCATCCGATCTGCTGCAGGCAGCCAGAGCGCCTCGATGCTGAAGGCCTGCCGGTGGCTCACCGCAGCCGGCCCCAGGCAGTAGCCCCCATCCGGCAGCAAGCGGCCGGCGGCGATCGCCTCGGGATCGAGGTTCAGCGAGCAGTCGCGTGGCTCCGGCTCCGGCCAGTCGGCATGGATCGTGTCCTCGTGGCCGTGCCAGTGGCCGAGCAGCTGCTCGGGGCTCAGCGGCGGCCGTTCGGCGGCGTCGCTGCCGGCGCGGAACTCGCGGATCAGCACCAGTTTCTCAAAGGCCCCCTCCGGCTCATGCAGCAGCACCAGCCGGTGGCGGCGATCGCCGTCGATAAAACCGAATTCCGCCCCGAAGGCGGTGCCCGGGGCCACCTGCAGTGAACCTTTGCAGAAGGTGCCGTTGGCGAAGAACACCACCTGTCGCCCGAGGCTGCGGTACTCCTGGCGAAGGTCGTGGATCGGCTCGGTGCTGCGGCTCTGATCCTGGAAGCGTCGCAGGCGGAAATGCACCAGTCGCTCCTCCGCTCCCTGCTCCAGGGTGAGGATCGACGGGGTGGAGGTCAGCGGCTGGCCATCAGGCCCCAGCGTGCTGAAGCTGCCGTGCCATTCGCCCAGGTTGCACAGAAAGTTCTGCCATTGGCTGCTCATCGGGCCGGGTGGCACGCTCTGGGAGCGATCCTATGCAGCTCCGCAGCGGCAGTGGCCCGCTGCTCAGAGCGGTGGGTGGCCGTCCTCCTGCCAGCGGCGCAGGGAGCTCTCGTAGTCGGGCCTGGGTTGCACGCCGGCGGGGATCGGCTCGCCGAGCTGGCGATAGAGCCCCTCCTTGCTGCAGCGGTAGTGCACGCTCGGCTCATTCAGATGGGCGCGTCGCACCCCCGAGCGGATGACGTGGTGCAGCAGGATCCGATCGCCGATCAGATGGCCGTAGTCGGGCATCAGGCCCCAGTGATGCAGCAGCGGAAAGGCACCGCGGCCGAACAACATGCAGTTGGTGTCGATGAAGCGCTCCGGATCGGTCAGGGGGCAGGGGGCCATCGGCGAGCCATCCAACCGGCACAGCAACCGGCTGCTGGAGACGAACGCCGCCCCTTCCCGGCGCCGGCAGGCCATCAGGGCCTCGAGGTGCGTGGGGGCATACCAGTTGTCGGCATCGAGAAAGGCGATCGCCTCCACACCCAGGCCAATGGCGTGGTAGCTGCCGATCAGCCGTGGCGTCGAGCCGATGTCGCCATGGCTCACCGGCAGCACCACATGGTGCGCCTGCCAGCCATCGATCTCCGCCCGGGGGTGGCCATCGGCCACCAGCACATGCAGGGCCGGGATCGTCTGCGCCAGAACGCTGCGGTGGGCCTGGGCGAGCAGCCCCAGATCCTCCCGGTGGTACGGGGTGATCACCGCCACCTGGGGCGGGGTTGCGGCGGCGGCGATTCTGTTGGCTTCGATTTCGCTGGCTTCGATCGCGGTCGGTGCGGTCGTGCCGGGGATGATCGTGCCGGGGTCGGTTGCGGCGCGGGCTGCGGTCATCAGGAGCCTGGGCTCGCCGGGGGCATGGGACCATCCTGCAGTGCCGCCAGGGCCTGCTGCAGCCGGCGGTCCTCCAGCAGCTCGCCGCGTTCCAGGGCCTCCGCCAGGGCTGCGGGGGCAGGGCGCAGGCTGCGGTAGTACTCCTCCATCCGGCCCGGGATCACCTTCGTTTCATAGAGGTGGCGCCAGGTGCTGCCGATGCCGGCGTGCAGGCGGCTGTTGCGGGCCAGGGCCTGGGCGCCGTTGCGGATCTTGCGTTCCAGCTGGCGGCTGCTGCGCACCGGCAGGTGCAGGATCTCCAGGCCATCGCAGGGGTGCAGCGGCAGCCGTTCACCGTTGTGGAACACGGCGTGGTTGCCGTCGTCGATCGCCAGGTCGGGGGCGGCGCGGTGGCAGACCTTGGGCAGCAGCGGCTCGCCGAGGCTGTTGAGCGACCGGCGCTCCCGGATCAGCATCGTCTGATGAAACGGGCCGCTGGCGTCCTCGGCCGGCGGCAGCAGGTTGTTGCGTTCCACCTGCACGGCCTGCACCTCGGGCGGCAGGGCCGCCAGTTCCGCCTTGAGATCGCCGCTGCGGGGCCACCAGAATTCATCGGCGTCGCTGTGGATCAGCCAGTCGGCACCCAGCTCCTCGGTGGCGATCTGCGCCATGCGCGTCACCCAGACGGCCTGATCGTGGGTGTAGCTGGGTTCCTGCAACAGCCGCAGCAGGCCCCGTCGCTCGTAGTCGGCCAGGATCGCCTCGCTGCCATCGATCGAGCCGTTGTCGGTGGCGAGAATCAGATCGACGCCGCGACTGAGATGAAAGTCGAGATGGCTGGCCAGGATGTCGGCTTCATTGCGGCAGAGCAGCGTCAGGATCAGGCGCATCGCTCCCCCCTGGCTTCGGCCGCTGCCGCGGGGTGTGGGCGCCGCCGCCAGGGCGTGGGGCAGATGGCCTGGATGAAGACCTGGAGCATGCCGGGCAATGGACGGCAGACAGCTGGGGAGTCTGACAGTGAGGCTTGAGCTGCGCGGCGCTGGCGTTGCCGTGGGGATGGCGGAGTGCCGCCGCCGCAGGCCACGGCGTTCCCGCTCATTGCGGCTGAATCTGCATCGTTTTCAGATAGCCGAGAAACGAGGGATGGCCATGTTCCACCAGGAGAAAATCGCGCTGGGCCAGGCAGGGTTTGAGCACCGTGAAGGCCTGCATCACCGTCAGGGTGGCGGCGGTTTCCAACGGGCCGACGAAGCCGCTGCGCGGCAGGGTCTGATCGCGGAGGCGGCGCACCTGCTCGGCGTTGATGCAGAACAGCCCGGAATGGGGATTGCTGGCGCGATCGAACACCACCTCGTCGCCGCCCTGGAAGCGACCGCGGCCGACGGCGGCCTCCGGCGTATAGAAGCGTTCGATCGTTTCGCGGCGGAGGGGCCCATCCACCAGCAGCCGCCGGCCGGCGCCGCCGGGGATCGGCTCGTAGCGATGGGGCATCAGCACGGCCCGGCCCTGGCAGCCGCGCAGAAACCAGAGCTGCTTGTCGAAGAACAGCGAATCGTGCACCACCAGATCGTCTTCGCAGTAGATGGTGAGATCCACGGTGGGTTCGGCGGCGATCAGGTGATCGCGGCAGACCAGGGCGAGATGGCGTGGATCCTCCAGCTCCACCTGATGCAGCTCGATGCGGCCGCGGAAGGCCTCCAGCACCTCGGCGAGCTGATGCTGCCCATCGGTGAACACATGAACCTCCACCTGCAGGGGCGGCAGGGCGGAGGTCGCTGTGGTCGGGCGTCGCAGGCAGCGATCGCCGATGTCGATCATCAGATCCTGATCGTGGCGGGCCAGGGCGAGCAGGCTGTGCAGACAGCGGCTGAGGGCGATGCTGCGCGGCAGGCGGCTGTTGGGACGGCTGGAGCCGTAGCCGGCGCCATCGGAGCGCTCACGGAAGAAGTGGGGCACGCCCACGCGCACACGCATGCTGGCGGCAGTGCTCATCGGCCGGGATGGTCCCTGAATCCAGGGCAGGCGGGGGCGCAGGCATCCTGCCGCAGGCCAGGTCTGCCGCTGCAGCGCTGAGGCGCTGAGAGCCTGAGGCGGTGAGGGGGTGGTCGGGCCCCGGCGGCCGGCGGCCGGTGATCGCGGATCGGCGTCGGCGCGGTGGGAGGTCCTGTGGCAATGTGACCATCAGCACAGGCGTTCTGCACGCCTCCCACACCGCGACGCGCGCTGATCAGGATGCGGGTTCTGTTTGTCCACCAGAACTTTCCAGGCCAGTACCTGCATCTGGCCCGGATGCTGGCTCGCCAGCGCAAGCATCAGGTGGTGGGGCTGATGATGAAGTACCCCGATCGCCCCTTGCCGCAGCTGCGCGGTGTCCAGGTGGCGGCCTACCGGCCGGCCCGCTCCAGCAACCACGAGATCCATCCCTGGGCGATCGATCTGGAGGCGAAGCTGATCCGCGCCGAAGCCGCGGCGGCAGGTCTGGAGAAATTGCTGGCCAAGGGTTTCCGGCCGGATCTGATCTGCGCCCATGCCGGCTGGGGAGAATCGCTGTTCTTCAAGGATCTGCTGCCTGATGTGCCACTGCTCACCTATCAGGAGTTCTATTACCGCAGCTCAGGTTTTGATCTCGATTTCGATCCCGAATTCCAGCCACCGCTCGAGTGGCGCCGCTGCGCTGGCAATCGCACCAAGACGGTGAATCCGTTGCTCAGTCTGATGGCTTCCGACTGGAGCATCACGCCAACACGGTTTCAGCACAGCACTTTTCCCAGCCAGTGGCAGCGGCGGATCAGCGTCATTCATGACGGCATCAATCTCAAGGCGATCGAGCAGGCCGCCGCTGTCCGCGAGCCCACGCTCACCCTTGCCGATGGCACGGTGGTGCGCGCCGGAGAAAAGACGATCACCTTCGTCAACCGCCGTCTGGAGCCGTATCGCGGCTGTCACACTTTTCTGCGGGCGATCCCGGCGATCCTGGAACGCCATCCCCAGGCCCGCATCCTGATCGTGGGGGGCACCGAGGGGGTGAGCTATGGGGCCCGTTGTCCGCAGGGAGAGTGGAAAGATGTGTTTCTGCGTGAGATTGAAGGTCGTTACGACCCCAGCCGGGTGCATTTCACCGGCGCGATCTCCTATGACAATTTCCTGATTCTGTTGCGCCTGAGCATGGTGCATGTCTATCTCACCTATCCTTTTGTGTTGAGCTGGAGCCTGCTCGAATCCCTGGCCAGTGGTTGTGCTGTGGTGGGTTCTGCCACGGCACCGGTGCAGGAGGTGATCCGCGATGGTGAGAACGGCCTGCTGGTGGATTTCTTCAGCCCGGCCGATCTGGCGGCGGCGGTGTGTGAGCTGCTGGAGCAGCCGCAGCGGCGTGCGGCCCTGGCGGAGGCGGCGATCGCCACTGGCCGCAGCTATGGCCTGGATCGCTGCCTGCCGCAGCAGCTGGCCCTGATGGAAATGGTGGCGGCGGGCGTGCTGCGCGCCGAGGACTGACGGCGGAGGCCTGACGCACGAACGCCGGTGCAGGAATGATGCCCGGGCCGCTCCTGCTGTGCTGCGCTTGGCCAGGAGCGCCGGATGGGCGGGCTGCGGGCCACGGGATGGCTGTGGGCTGCGGGGTGCCTCGGCTGCAGCCACGGCGCGGGGGCTACCAGGTTGCTGGTGTGCCGAGATGGGGCGTGCGCGATGTCGCCAAAAAAAAGCCCCTCCGGAGAGGGGCTTGCTGAGTGGGAAGTGAACAATCCGAGCCGCTGGCGTCAGATGAAGTTGCTCTTCGAGATCGATTGGCTGCTGCCGGCACCAATCAGGACGACGGTCTGAGTGCCGGTCGCGCTGATGTTGGTGTCCATTTCACCGATGCTGACATCGGCTGCTCCGAGGAGCACAAGCACATCGGACCCCGCCGTGGAGGAGGTGGTGGCGAAGGTGTTGTTGCCGGCGTTGTAGTTGCCGGAGTAAACCACGATGGCGTTATCCTCCACCTCACCAAGGGGCGAACCGAGGTTGTTGATGAAGGTGCCATCCCAGCCCTGGAAGGCCATCTTCTCCAGCGGCGAGGCAAAGGTGCCGGTCTTGAAGTCGGTGATCACATCCACCCCATTGTTGAAGGTGAAGGTGTAGGCACTGCCCTGGTCGATAGCCGTGGGCAACAACGAGGAGTCGCTGCCCTGGATGAACTGATCATTGCCGCTGCCGCCGGTGATCGAGTCACCGCCGTCGCCTCCGATGATCACATCTGCGCCAGAGCCGGATGTGATCGTGTCGTTGCCGCCACCACCGAAGATGATGTTGCCGCCATTGCCACCCACGATGCTGTCGTCACCGGCGTTTTCGCCGCTGTAACCACCATAGCCTGTGATATATTCATCGGGGATGGTGAGATCCAGGAGGGTGGCGATTACGCTGAAGTCGGAATCCAGGCCGTTATTGGCGGCGTAGGTCTGGGCGATTGACGCACCGCTTCCAAACGGAGAACCGCTGTAATTGACAGGGCTCGTGGTGGAGATCTGCGAGCTGCTCAGGTTGGCATTGACAAGATTGAAGTCAACACCGGTGAACGACTCGAAATTGATGTCCGCGAAGGCAACGTTGGTGGTGCCGGCATTCGTAGGTTCCGTTTCATAGACATCACCGAACAACCAGTTGGCTCCAGTGGCACTACCGACGATCGTGTCGTTACCGCCGGCGCCGATCACCGTGTCCTTGGCGCCAGCGCCCGCCACCGTGGTGTTGGCGTAGGCGTAGACGGTGTCGTTGTTGTTGCCACCCACCAGGATGTCAGCCCCTTCCACACCGGTGAGCGTTTCCACGACGGCGCCACCCACGATCGTGGTGCTGACATCGCCATAGATGAAGTTGGCCTCATCTTCACCGATGCTGACATCGGCGTCTTCGCCAACAATGCCGGCGAACGCCAGATCATTGCCGGTGCCGCCGTAAATGGTGTCGGCGCCGCCGGTGGTGCCAGCGACGGTAGCGTAGCCCAAATCGCCGAACAGCACGTCAATCTCGCCACCACCACTGAGACAATCGCTGCCATAGCCAGCGGAGGCGATGTCGTCGCCAGCGCCGGCCAGAATCAGATCGTTGCCGCCGAAGGACGAGAGCGTGTCATCGCCCGCGGCTCCGATGATCGTGGCCTTGCCGGTGGACGTGCTCTCGATGAAGTCGTTGCCGTTGCCGCCGTTCAGGGAGATGCCGGAGATGCTGTCGCCGGTGCTGTCACCGAAATCGATCACGTCATCTCCATCGCCGGAGACGATGGTGACTTTGATCAGAGATTGGGTGAAATCACAGTCAATGATCGTGTCATTGCCGGTGCCACCGCTGATCGTCACCGTATCGAAGCCACCGGGAGTGTCGGTGAACTCCAGAAGGTCGTCGCCAGAGCCAAGTGTGAAGTTGGTGGTGGAGAATGCACCTTTCACATAGAGCTCATCATCACCGGCACCCATCAGGAACTCGGAGCCCGACACGGTGGGAGAGGTGGAAGGTGCTTGGAACGACACAACGTCGTTGTTGTCACCACCGTGGAGGCTCAAGCCGGTGAATGAATCTCCATAGAGATCGAAGTCCTCATTGCCAAAGCCGCCGGAGAGGAGGCTGTTGCTGATGTCTGGATAGATCTCAAACAGATCATACTCGCTGTTGCCGTAAATGAAGGAATCGGCAATCGTGGCCGAAGCGGGCGTGTCCTGGATGATGATTGCATCCTCGCCACCACCACCCATGATGGTGGTTTTGCTAAAGCTGCCGGAGTTGGAACGGATCGTGTCATCTCCGCTGCCACTGAGGAAGGAGCTGGAAACGATGCTCTCACCGTACTCGGCCAGAACGATCTCATCATGACCAGCGCCACCGCTGATCGTCATGAATGACAGATCGGAACTATCTGAATAGATCGAATCGTTGCCGTCGCCTCCCGCAATCGAGGACGAGCTGTGGGACTGACCGGTTTCGTCGAGAAAGATCTGATCATTGCCCAATCCGCCTACAATGGTGGAGGCGGTGAAGGTGGCTTCTGATTCGAAATAGTCATTGCCATCTTCCAGTGAAATCAGACTCTTGTCAACAAGAGAGTCTTCGTACTGGATATCGAGGTAATCGTCGCCAGTGCCAGCCAGGATCGTGGTGAGCGACATGCTGGCGTCTGACTGGAAATAGTCATCGCCAAGACCCAGCTTGAATGTGGAAAACTTAGTGGCAACGCGTACATCGTTGGTTTCGCGAAGCTCGAAATAGTCGTCGCCGTCTCCACCCTCGACGCTGATGCGCCTTAGATAATCAAATTCTAAGAAAAGAAAATCATCTTCGCCAAGGCCGCCCAGGAGCGTGGTGGTGGCGACGTTGTCGAAGGTGAGGATGTAATCATCGCCATCCTGCATGTCCACGAATGACTTGGTAGTGAAGTCATTCAGAAACAGACCATCGTTGCCGGTGCCACCATAAACAGTGCTGGTGGAAACGTTCTCGAAATAGAACGTATCGTCGTCGGCACCGCCGTCGAACAATGAACTGTTGCCATCCACCTCGACATCGAAGAAATCCTCACCGTCGCCACCCAGGAAGGTGGAGTTGAGGAAGGCGGTCGTGAGGTCATAGCTGTCCTCGATGTTCACCTCATCGTTGCCCAGGCCCAGTTCAACGAGAACGCTGATCGGGCTGCCGTAGAGGTCGACCTCATCATCGCCATTGCCGGACTGGACGGTCCAGCCAGTGATCAGACCGCCACCGCCGGAGCTGATGATGGTGATCTCATCGTCATCAAGCTCTCCACCGAAAACTGTATCCGGATCGTCGAGGCCAATGACAAGTGAGTTATCCCAGACGGCGGTATTGGAGCCGTCGAAGGGGACAACAATGATTCCGCTGCCTTCTATTGTTTGAGCCATGGACGGTGGTGAATGGAATGATCACTCCGTGACGGATCATAAATGGCATCCCCATTTCCAGTCAAGGTTGTGTTTTCGTTCGCCGTTCCAATTGTCCGGTTTGAAAACTGTCCCCAGCGAGGGGGATGCTCCTGGGGTTATCGCCATGTGGCGAAGCCTGCAGGCATTGCAGTTGCATGGTGGTAGGCCTCCCCTCTGCAATCACAGGGTTTCACTCGGTTCCGTGATGCTCGCTCGTGGGGGAGTGCAACCGCATCCAGCAACGCCAGGTTAGGGCGCATCGCTGTGGTGTGGTGTAGGGGAAGCGAGGATCTCACGCCGCCGTGTGGCGGCTCGCCCCGTGGCGTGGCTGCCATCGTGGCAAGCCTGGCGCATGGGTGTCTGCTTGCAGGCCTGGCATCCCGCGAGGGCGGGAGGCGGCAGGGGTGGAAGGGTTGCCCAATGACCAGCTGTCCCTGCCCCAGGCTTGAGGAGGCGATGCGTTGGTGCTGGCCATGGCCACTGCCGCCTGCAGGCGCCCGGCCGTTCACTTTTCTGGACCCATGGGACTCGCTAGGAGACCGCTTTCTGTTGCGTCTGTCTCGGCTGCGTCCGTCTTGGCGGCATGTGTCCCGGATGCGTCTGTCCGGGCTGCATTGGTCTCAGTTTGATTCCTTTCTCTTCTTGTGTTTTCAGCCTAGGGGAGCGCCCAGTCGTACTGAGACCTGATCGCAGCCCGCGGGAGGATGGCTGCTGCCCATGCCGTTCCGCTCCCATGGCAGCCCGCTCAGCCCCTGAGAACGATAGAGGGCCTGTCGCCGCTGAGGAAGGGGTGCTGCTGGTGGCCACCGGCGAGCGGCATCGCCACGAGGCTCTGGAGGCGGTACCCCGCATCCGGCCCCAGCTGAACGGCCGGCCCCTCTGGCTGGTCTGCGACGCCCCCGAGACCGTGCCGCCCGGCCTGGTGGATCAGGTGCTGCCCCATCCCGATCCGTGTCACACCTATCGGGACAAGATTCCGCCGTTGTTGTCGCTGCCCTTTCGCCGCACCCTGTTCCTCGATACCGATGTGGCTCTGCTGCAGCCTGTCGAGGATCTGTTCGCCCTGCTGCAGACCGTGCACGTGGTCGGCTGTCATGCACCCGTGCGCTGGTGCCAGTGGCGGGATCCGGAGGTGCCCGAGGGGTTCTGTGAACTCAACAGCGGTGTGCTCGGATTGCGCCGCTGTCCGCGGGTGCATCGCCTGATGCGTCTCTGGCTCAGCATCTACGACAGGGTGGGAGTGCCCTTTGATCAGGCGGCGCTGCGCTCGGCCCTCTGGCAGGCCTGCGGTGGTGGTCTGCGCCTGTGGGTGCTGCCGCCGGAATACAACCTGCGCACCACCAAACCCTGGATCGCCGGTCAGGGCATGGCAGTGAAGGTGCTGCATGGCCGCATCCCCGAGGTGATGCGTGACCCCCTGGAGCACTACCTCAACGACCGCACCGATCTGTTCCGCTGCAGCAGCGCCTTCCCGACCCCCCTGCGGGCCCGGATTCTGGAGCCGCAGGCCAGTCCACAGCCGCCGTCGCCGCCTTCGCCGCCTTCCGCCCAGCCTCAGGCCATCCCCCAGGCCCCCCCCGAGATTGCCGGGCCCAGTGCGCCCGCCGCGCCCCTGTCTGCGGCCATGGCCAGCTCCGCTCTGCTGCAGGTCACAGCCGCATCTGCGGCACCGGCACCGCCCGCTCCCGTCGCTGCAGTTTCTCCTCTGGCAGCCGAAGCCCTGCCCGCCACGGCCGCCCAGCGTCTGTTCGTGCTCGGTGCCGGTCGCAGCGGCACCAGCCTGCTGGCGGGCCTGTTTCGTCACAGCGGGCTGTTCATGGGGGATGCCGGCTACAAGCCCCGCGAGGCCAATCCCACCGGCTTCTTTGAAGACCGGGAGGTCAACGCGATCAATGAGGCCCTGCTGGCGCCGCTGCTGCCCCCCTCGGCCGGCTCCTGCGGGGAGCGCGACGCCCCGGATGTTCCCGGTGAGGGGCAGCGCTGGCTGGCCCGGCTGCCGCTGGAGGTGCCGGTGCGCGCCGATGCGGAACTCGAGCGTCGCATCCGCGCCCTGTATGCCCGCGGTCCGAGCTGTTTCAAGGATCCGCGCTTCTGTTACACCCTCGCCGCCTGGCGTCAGGCCCTGCCGGAGGCGGATCGGGAGCGCAGTCGCTATCTGTGCGTGTTCCGTGATCCGGCCGTGGTGGCCAGCAGCGTGCTTCAGGAACTGCGCACGGCTCCCTATCTGGCGGATCTGGTGATCAGCGTCGAGGAGGTGATCGAAGTCTGGTGCCTGCAGTACCGCCATGTGCTCGAGCATCACGCCGGCCATGGTTCCTGGCTGTTCATCGCCTATGAGCAGTTGCTGCAGCCCGATGGGCTCGAGCGTCTCGCCGCCTTCAGCGGTCATGCCCTCGATCGCACCCTGCCGCGGCTGCAGCTGCAGCGCAGCCGGCCGCTGGGCGGTGTCCCTGCTGCTGCGCAGGCGCTCTATCGCGAGCTGCTGCAGCGGGCGGCGGCTCCGTCTCCGGCGGCTCCGCCTGCCCGCCGGGGTGAGCCGGCGCGGGTTTCGGTCCGTTCCAGCTGGCCCGGTGGGGATCAGCCGGCGGCAGGTGTGCGCAAGATCTTCGGCATCGGCCTCAACAAGACCGGCACCACCACCCTGGGCACCTGTCTTCAGATCCTGGGGTTCCGCCACAGCAGCTTCGATCTGGCCCTGCTTGAGCAGGCGGTCTGCGGCGATCTCGAGCCCCTGTTCCAGACCGTGTCCGGCTTCGACTCGTTCGAGGACTGGCCCTACCCGCTGCTGTACGAGCAGCTCGATCAGCGCTTCCCCGGCAGCCGCTTCGTGCTCACTCGCCGCGCCAGCCCCGAGCGCTGGCTGGAAAGCCTTGGCTCCCATGCCCTGCGCACCGATCCGCTGATCGGCAGCCGCTGCCGCACCCTTGCCTATGGGCTGCCTTTTCCCCAGCTCGATCCGGCCCTGCACCTGCAGCACTACCAGCGCCATCTGGAGCGGGTGCGCCACTATTTCCGCGATCGCCCGGCTGATCTGCTCGAGGTGTGCTGGGAGGAGGAGCCCCGCTGGGAGCCGCTGTGCACGTTTCTGCAGTGCCCGCTGCCGGCTGTGCCGTTCCCGCACGCCAATGCCGCCCATCCCCCGGATCCCGACCATCTGCGTCGCAACACCGCGCTGATCGCCTGGTATCGGCGCCTGCGCGGTGCCTCCCTGGCGTGAGAGCAGCGCCTCCAGCAGGGGCGTTCAGGCCCAGGCCAGCGGCAGCTCGTTGATGCGGGTGGTGGCTGCGGCAGACAGATGGGAGCGGCGCATCACCCAGGCGGGCTGCAGACCGCAGGCGGCCCACTGCACGGTGCCGCGGCCGTAGCGGCGGTTCAGTGCATCGACCACCGCCATCAGCGCTTCGCGTCGCCGTTGCTGCTCCGGATCGCACGGCAGCAGCAGGTGCTGCTGCTGCTGGCTGTCGTTCTGTAGGTTCTGCAACAGCACCCCGGCCTTGTGCAGCGGTTTGTGGGGGCGGAACAGGGCATCGGCCAGGGGCAGGGCAGCGGCCAGCAGCACGCCGGTGTCGTTGCTGGCGACGGGCAGGGACACCGTGGCGGCATTGCTGTAGAAGCTGCTGCCCTCGAACGGATTGCTGCGCACGAACACCGTGAGGCAGCCGGCCTGCTGCTGCTGGCGCCGCAGCTTCTCGGCGGCACGGCACAGATAGGTGGCCACCGCCTGGCGCAGTTCGGCGCGTTCGCGGATCGGGGTGGAGAAGCTGCGGCTGACGCCGGTTTCGCGTTTCGCCGGCGGATCCGGCTGCAGCGGCAGGCAAGCCATGCCGCGCAGCTCCTGCTGCAATCGCACCCCCACCACACCGCAGCGGCGCCGCAGCTCCGCGCTGGGCATGTCGCGCAGGGCGCGGGCCTGGTTGATGCCCCGCAGGCGGCACCAGCGCGACAGGCGCCGGCCGATTCCCCAGACATCCTCGATGGGGATGCTCTCCAGCCAGGGATCGGGGTCGCTGGCAGCGCCGAGATCGAACACCCCCCCGAGGCTCGGATCGCGTTTGGCGATGCGGTTGGCGATCTTGGCCAGCACCTTGGTGGGGGCGATGCCGACCGCCACCGGCAGCCCCAGGTGTCGCTGCACCTGATCGCGCAGGGCGAGGCCCCAGGCCTGCAGGGAGGCGGGGCGGCCCTCAGGGCTGCGGGGGCGATGCAGCAGGGCGAAGGCTTCATCGATCGAATAGATCTCCAGCTCCTCCACCCAGGCCTCGAGGGTTGCCATCAGCCGCTGGCTCATGTCGGCATAGAGGCTGTAGTTGGAGCTGCGCACGATCACGCCGTGGCGCTCCAGCTCCGGGCGCACCTGGAACCAGGGCACCCCCATGGCGATGCCGAGGGCGCGGGCTTCGGCGCTGCGCGACACGATGCAGCCGTCGTTGTTGGAGAGCACCACCAGTGGCCGGCCCACCAGGGCGGCATCGAACACCGCCTCGCAGGAGGCATAGAAGTTGTTGGCATCGATCAGCACGGTGGCACGGGCCATGGCGGAGTGGTGGTGACGGAGTCGTGGTGATGGTGTGATGGAGCGGTGGTGGCGGTGTGAGCGGAGTGGCGGCGGTGGTGGGGGATCGCGCAGGTGCATCCCGGCTCGCTGGCGGCGATCGCCGGCGCTACCGGGGGTGCTGCCGGCGGGGTCAGCCGGCAGGTGTGCGGGGCAGGGAGCGGATCACATGCACCGCCCGACCCCAGATCTCCACGTCGCCGGCCATCAGGCCTTCGCGCCGGGCGGCCCGCTCCAGATCCAGGGGCGGATAGGCGGGGTGGGCCGCCTCCAGCCAGGGGCGATCGCGACGCCAGCGCAGCCGCTTGACGGTGAAGCAGCCGCCCAGACGCACCACCACGATCGTTCCGGCGCCGTCGCCGGGCGTCAGGGCCGCTGTGCGCTCCACCACCAGCAGATCGCCGTGCTGGATGCCGGCCCCCTGCATCGAGTCGCCGCACACCCGCAGCAGCACGGTGCGTTGCGGATCGCGGATCAGCAGACGGGCCAGATCCAGGCCTGTCGCCTCGGCATCCACCTCTGCCTGCGCCTGCGGGGGCTCAGGGGCGCTGGCCGGAGCCGCGGCGCAGACGGGATCCGCACCGGTGCTCCCGGGTTCAGAGCCGAAGCCGGCATCGGGGAGCCGCGACGCGATGCCGTCACGCGGAGTGCGACCCGGCGGAGTGTGACCCGAAGGCCAGTGCCACAAGGGATCAGAGGCGGACATCGGCGAGCAGGCAAGGGCTCAATCTTAGTTCATGCGTACTGAGGTGACAGCTGGGTTGCCGCGGGCTGCGCAGATCGGCGTGCCGCCGCAGGGGGTGGTGGACCCGGCTGCGTGCCGCGCCGCTGGCGGCAGACTCGGAGCGCTGCGTGCCCCCTTCCCCTTCCCCGCCGCGAGCCGCGGCCTGTTCCATTCCTCTGCCCGCGATGGGATCCGACCACGACCACGACCACAACCATCCGGCCGTGCACATTCAGCGCCAGCCCCATGCGCGCCAGCATGAGCATCGCCCCGGCTCAGCGGCCGCCTTTCGCTGGAGCATCGTGCTCAACAGCGCTCTCTCGGGGCTGCAGCTGGCGATCGGTGTCGCCTTCGGCTCCCTGGCCCTGATCAGCGATGCCATCCACAACCTCGGCGATGTCGCCGGGCTGCTGTTCGGCTGGGGGGCCGAGCGGCTCAGCCGCCGGCCGGCCACACCGCGCTTCACCTATGGCTTCGGGCGCAGCACCCAGCTGGCCTCCCTGATCAATGCCGCGCTGATCCTGATGGCGGCGGCGGTGGTGATCGTCGAGGGGATCGAACGACTGCTGCAGCCCCAGCCGGTGATCAGCGGCCCGGTGGCCTGGGCCGCCGCCGCCGGCATCGTCGTCAATGGGGCTTCCGCCTGGCTGTTCGGCAGCGATCACAGCCATGACCTCAACCGCCGGGCGGCGGTGGTGCATCTGCTCACCGATGCGGCCGTCTCCGCGGCCGTGCTGCTCAGCGCTTTGCTGGTGCAGCTCACCGGCTGGGATCGGCTCGATGCGCTCACCGCCATCGGCGTCGGGCTGGCGGTGGCCTGGAGCGGCTGGGACCTGCTGCGTGAGGCCCTGATCGTGGCCCTCGATGCGGTGCCGCGCGGCATCGATCCGGCCGAGGTGGAGCAGACGCTGCTGGCGTTGCCCGGGGTGGTGAACGTGCACCATCTGCACATCTGGGCGATGAGCACCTCCCAGAACGCCCTCACCGCCCACCTCAGCCGTCGTCTCGGCCAGGGGGAGGACATGGAGCTGCTGCATCAGGCCAAGCGACGCCTGGCGGAACTGGGCATCGCCCACAGCACGATCCAGCTGGAACCGGCGAGTGCAGCGGGGCCGCGGCGGCCGGACGAGCGGCAGAGCGCAGGGGGGAGCGGAGCGGGCTGAGCCTGAACCGAGGCAGGGGTGGCGGATCCACAGCCGCATGGCAACGGCAGAGCGGCGGCGGGCCGGTGGCCTGCCTCTAGGGTCGCCCCAGCCTCCCGGAGCCCACGGTGACCGCCACCCTTCCCGCCCGTTCCGCCGCCAGCACAGCCGCCAGCACCAGCTGGGATGTACTCGTGATCGGCAGCGGCATCGGTGGTCTGGTGACCGCCAGCCAGCTGGCGGCCAAGGGGGCGAAGGTGCTGGTGCTGGAGCGCTACCTGATTCCGGGCGGCAGCGGCGGCAGCTTCAAGCGCGAGGGCTACACCTTTGATGTAGGCGCCTCGATGATCTTCGGTTTCGGCGAGAAGGGGCACACCAACCTGCTCACCCGGGCGCTGGCCGATGTGGGACAGCGCTGCGACACGGCGCCCGATCCGGCCCAGCTCGAATACCACCTGCCCGGTGGCCTCAATGTGGCGGTGGACCGCGACTACGAGCGCTTCCTCGCCGATCTGACAGCCCTGTTCCCGCACGAAGCCAAAGGCATCCGCGCCTTCTATGACACCTGCTGGCAGGTGTTCCGCTGCCTTGATGCGATGCCGCTGCTGTCGCTGGAGGATCCCGCCTATCTCACCAAGGTGTTCTTCCAGGCGCCGCTGGCCTGTCTGGGGCTGGCGCGTTGGCTGCCGTTCAACGTCGGCGATGTGGCCCGATCCCACATCAAGGATGAACAGCTGCTGAAGTTCATCGACATGGAGTGCTTCTGCTGGAGCGTGATGCCCGCCGATCGCACACCGATGATCAACGCCGGCATGGTGTTCTCCGATCGCCATGCCGGCGGCATCAATTACCCCAGGGGCGGTGTCGGTGTGATCGCCGAGAAGCTGGTGGCGGGCCTGGAGGCCCACGGCGGCGCGATTCGCTACAAGGCGCGCGTCACCCAGGTGCTGCTCGAGAACGGCCAGGCGGTGGGGGTGAAGCTGGCCAATGGCGAGGAACTGCGGGCCCGGCGCGTCGTGAGCAATGCCACCCGCTGGGACACCTTCGCCGGCGATCCCGGCAGCGAGGGGGCTGTGGCCCAGCCGCTGGTGGATGCCGAGCACACGCCTGCATCCGAGCGCACCTGGCGGCGTCGCTATCGCCCCTCCAGCTCCTTTCTGTCGCTGCATCTGGGCATTGACGCCTCCGTGGTGCCCGAGGGCTTCCACTGCCATCACCTGCTGCTGGAGGACTGGGCCGCGATGGAGGCCGAGCAGGGGGTGGTGTTCGTGTCGATGCCGACCCTGCTCGATCCGTCGCTGGCGCCGCAGGGGCGCCACATCCTGCATACGTTCACGCCCAGCAGCATCGAGGCCTGGAAGGATCTCTCTCCGGCTGAGTACAGAGCCAAGAAAGAGGGCGACGCCGACCGTCTGATCCAGCGCCTGGAGGCGATCCTGCCGGGCCTGGCCGGCGCCATCCGCCACCGCGAGGTGGGCACCCCCCGCAGCCACCGCCGCTTCCTCGGTCGCATGGGCGGCAGCTACGGCCCGATCCCGGCGCTGCGCCTGCCCGGCCTGCTGCCGATGCCGTTCAACCGCACCGGTGTGCCGCATCTCTATTGCGTCGGCGACTCCTGCTTCCCCGGCCAGGGCCTCAATGCCGTGGCCTTCAGCGGCTTCGCCTGCGCCCACCGCATCGGCGCCGATCTGGGTCTCAATCCCTGGACGCTGCCGGATTGAGCTGATCGCCCACAAATCGCAGCGTCGCCTCGGCGGTGCTCAGGGCGGTGGTGCTGTCGCGGCTGTCAAAGCGATCGCTGGGAGCTTCGTCGCCCTGGGGGTAGCGGCTTTCGGTTTCCATGCGGCTCACCTGCCTGAGGGGCAAGCCCTCCAGGGGGGTGGTGTCGATGCCGACCTGCTGCAGCTCGTCGATGAGGCGCGGCAGCGAATGGCTGTAGTGCGGCGGTTGTCCTGAGGCGAGCAGCAGTGCCTTCAGGGCTTTCTCCGCTGCCGGCCCGGCGAGGTAGCAGGCTTGGGCATGAAGGCCGGCGGCTGCCGTGAGCCTGGCGGCATCCAGATCGCTGAGCGCCTGACGTTGCCAGGCCAGGATTCGCGGTGTCATGGCGGGTCGAGCCGAATGGCCTCGGCGCCGATCGCCCGCCAGTAGGGGTCGTCGCCCACTCGCAACCGCTGCCAGCACGGCGCACTCAGGGCGATCACATCATCGGCGAGGCCGGCAGCCAGCAGAGAGTCGGCCAACGCCTCAGCGCTGCCCTGGTTGGCAGCGACGGCCAGCAGATCCACATCGGAGAGGCCGTCCCAGTCGCCCCGCGCCCAGGAACCAAACAGCCACACACTGGCGTCTGGATGATTCGGTAGCAACGGCGCCAGCCGCAGGCGAAGCTTCCGCAGACGTGCGCTGCGCTGCCGATCACGGATCGCGGCCAGGGTCGCCATGGCTGGAGCTTATCGGCGATGCCCACGCAGGCCCACCCCTGGCGGCCTCCCGCAGTGCAAACGAGCCGCGCTCCGCGCTTGCCCCTGGCCAGACTTGCCTGCCATCGCCTCCGCCCGCCGTGTTGCCCCCGTTCGTTCCCATTCCCCTGCTGTTGCCCTGCCCACTGCCGCTGCCCTGCCCACTGACGGCGGCCCGCATCGCCTCCCTGCGGGCCACCGTGGCCCTGTTGCTGCTCCTGCTGCTCAAATCCCACCTGCTGCGGGTGAAGATGTCGCTGTTCGGCAGCCTGCTGGGCCTGCTGCTCACGTTCACCTTCCTGGCCGCCTCCGCCGTCGCCGTGGCGGGCGCGGGGCTGGGCGGTGCCGGTCTGGCCGCCGCCACGCTCTGGGGTGTGCAGCAGCGCCGCCGCTCGGCTGTCTGAGTGACCCTCCCCGTCTGAGTGATGCTCTCTGTCTGAGTGACGCTCTTTCTGATCGAGTCACCCCATCTGATTGAGCCAACACCCCACCGAACCCATCCACCGAACCCATGGCCCACTGGTTGATCACCGGCAGCAATCGCGGCATCGGCCTGGAGCTGTGCCGCCAGTTGCAGGGCCGCGGCGCGCAGATCACCGCCGTCTGCCGCACCCCTTCCGCGGAGCTGGAGGCTCTCGGGGTGACGGTGGAGGCCGGCCTGGAGCTCACCAGCGCCGCCGCCCCGGCCGAACTGGCCCGGCGCCTGCAGGGGGTGAGCCTCGATGGGGTGATCCACAACGCCGGTCTGCTCGAGGCCGATCAGCTGGCGGATCTGGAGGCCGACAGCGTGCGGCGCCAGTTTGAGGTGAATGCCCTGGCGCCGTTGCTGCTCAGCCGCGCCCTGCTGCCCAACCTGGGCCTCGGCTCGCGCCTGGTGCTGATCACCAGCCGCATGGGCTCGATCGCCGATAACGGCTCCGGCTGCTACTACGGCTATCGCATGTCGAAGGCGGCACTGAACATGGCGGCCCGTTCCCTGGCGGTGGATCTGCGCCCCCGCGGCATCGCCGTGGCCGTGCTGCACCCCGGCATGGTGGCCACCCGCATGGTGGGCTTCACCGGCATCCCGCCGGAGCAGGCGGTGAACGGTCTGCTGCAGCGCATCGAGGCCCTCAGCCTGGAGAGCAGCGGCCGCTTCTGGCATGCCAACGGTGAGGAGCTGCCCTGGTGAGCCAAGCACCCGCCGCCGGGCGTCCCCTGCCGCGCACGCCGGCTGTGAGCGGTGTGCTGGAGACGCTGGCATTCCTGCGCGATCCCCTGTTCGCCCAGCGCCGCTTTCAGCAGTTCGGCGATGTCTTTCAGACGACGCTGCTCGGCCAGCCGATGGTGTTCGTGCGCGGCGGCCCGGCAATCGCGGACCTGCTGGCCCAGCCGGAGGCCACCAGCGGCTGGTGGCCCGAGAGCGTGCGGCAGCTGCTCGGCAGCCATTCGCTGGCCAACCGCAGCGGACCCGACCATCGCGCCCGCCGCCGCGTCGTGGCTCAGCTGTTCTCCGCCACGGCCCTGCGCCGCTACAGCCCCCGCATCGTGGCCCTGGTGCAGGAGCTGGTGCAGGAGCTGCAGCGCTCCGAGCCGCCCCTGGTGCTGGTGGAGCGTCTGCGGCGCTTTGCCTTCGCGGTGATCGCCACGGTGGTGCTCGGTCTGGAGGGGGAGGAGCGGGAGGCGCTGTTCCTCGATTTCGAGATCTGGACCCGGGCGCTGTTCTCCCTGCCTCTGGCTCTGCCGGGAACCCCCTTCGCCCGGGCTCTGCAGGCCCGCCGCCGTCTGCTGGAGCGTCTGGGGGCGGTGCTGGAGCGCGCCCGCTGCCGCGCCGCCGCCGGTGAAGCCGCCGCCGGTGGCCTGGATCTGCTCAGCGATGGCCTCGATGAGGCCGGACTGCCGCTGGCGGATGCCGATCTGGTGGAGCAGCTGCTGCTGTTGCTGTTCGCCGGCTACGAAACCACCGCCTCCTCCCTGAGCTGTCTGATGGCGGCGGTGTTGCAGCAGCCCGGGCTGTCGGAGTGGCTGCAGCCGGAACTGGATGCTCTGCCCTGGCCGCCGCCGCAGGCGGATCTCCAGGCCTATGACCCCGCGGCCGCCCCACGGCTGGCCGCGACGATCAGTGAGGTGATGCGCCTCAATCCACCGGTGGGCGGTTTCTTCCGCCGCACCAACCGCGACCTGCTGCTGGCCGGGGTGCAGGTGCCGGCCGGGATGGTGGTGCAGGTGGCGCTGAGCGCCTCCAATCGCTACCGCAGCCGCCCGCAGCACGGCGCCGAAGATCCGCGGCCGATCGATCGTTCCGAAGGGGCCCCGGATGATCTGGAGCTGTTCCGGCCGCAGCGCCATCTGGAGGGTGAGGACGGCCTGACGCTGCTGCCCTTCGGGGGTGGGGAGCGGGTATGCCTCGGCCGCTCCCTGGCGGAGCTGGAGATCCGGCTGCTGGCGGTGGGGCTGCTCAAACAGCTGACCTTGGCGCTGGAGGCGGATCAAGACCTGACGCTCAAGATCATTCCCAGCCCTTCGCCGGCGGATGGGCTGCTGGTGCGCGCCTATTCCAGAGCCAGCTAAGCCCCTGAACTCCCCAGCACGGGAAATGGTCAGCATGGAGCAGTGGAGCCGTGGCCAGCGGTTAACAATTCGTTGCACTAGAGCGATGGAAACAGCTTTCCACCCTTGAACGACCTTCTGGCTGCTGTCTACCTGATCTTCTTTGCCCTCATCGCCGGTGGAGCTTTTGCCTTGATGAGTCAGAATCTGCGCAGCTCCGCTTCGCTGGCTTCCCAAGGAACTGGCTCCAAGCCAAGGCGCCATCCCGAGGCTCCCGAGCCCGGTGACGAAGTTCTCTACGTCGACCTCAGTCGGGAGCGGCTGGAGGAGATTTCCAACAGGCGTCGTAAGTCCTCCGCTCATCACAGCGACTCCCTCATAGGGCGGGCGCTGGAGCAGCTGGTGGGAGGGGGGTTGAGGCCTCTTGTCTCAGCTTTGCTCGAATACCAGCGTGGAGAGCGGCCACCAGCCGCTGCGGCCCTCGACGTAGGCCAGCTCCACCAACGGATCGCTGTCGCTGAATTCGGTCGCCACGTTCAGCACGATGGCGCCGCTCATTGGGCTGATCAGATCGCGCCAGTGACGTGACCCCCTTC
>JBJTQH010000011.1:0-5607 GCA_046075505.1 Cyanobium sp.
GGAGGCTGCTGCCGAATCGGCCAGCTCGGCTGTTCAGGCCCTCGGCGATGCCGAACCGGCCGGCCTGCTGCTGTTCGACTGCAGCCTCCAGCACCGAGGCATAGTCCCCCTGGGTGAGGAAGGCCAGGGCGCCCTGGGGCACCTCCGCCACCATCAGCAGAGCCCGCTGATTCAGATCGAAGCCGGTGATGTGGCGCATCTCGATGCGATCGCGCCGGCGGATGCCGATCGGATGCCCGGCGGCGAAATCGGCGAAGGCCTGTGGGTCCTCGCGCACCGCCTGGGGTGGATTGAAGAAGTTGAGGTAGACATCCAGGGCCGGCTGGTCGTCGAGCGTGCTGAGCAGGGTGTTGCGGCTCTCGGTGACCAGCATCGGTTCACTGGCCGGGGTCCAGCCATGGCTCACGCCCACGCCGAGCGGTCGGTCGGAAGTGATAGCGGCGGCCACCACCGCACCGCTCATCACCCGACGCTCATGCAGCTGGCGGGTCTGTCGCATCGCCAGATAATCGCCGGCGCAGCCCCCCACCAGGGGCACATCGATGTTGGCGGCGTCGTAGGCACCGCGCACCACCTCCATCTGATCACCGCCCAGACCATCGGAGAGCAGCACCATCACCGTGTGGCTGCGCCGCTCCAGCCGCGCCAGGCAGCCCGCGGCCTCAACGGCCGCCTGACGCAGGCTCTGCCCGTCGCTCTGGCCGCAACCGGTGCTCACCCGAACCCCGCTGCCCCCCAGGGCCCACAGCACCAGCGACTGGGTGAGCGCCCGACCCGCGGCGATCTCGCCGGAGGTGGTGCAACCGATCACGGCGCTCTGCGGGAGCCGATCGCCCAGGCTCGCCCCCAGCCGCTCCAGGTCGTAGTGGGGTGCCGCGAGCACGATCAGCAGCCGCGGGTCATGGGTCAGGTTCAGGCTGGTGATGGCCTCCTCGAGAGCCTCAGCGCCGCCCTCCAGGGTGGAGGAGCCCACCCGCACCCAGCTTTCCGGCTGGTCCACCGCGTCCGGGGCAACCTCAGGGTGTAGCGCAACCATGGGGGTGGAGCGGGCATTCCATCACGCAGGACGCGACGCTTCTCTATTCATTGTGCCTGCACAGGGCCCGCCGTCAGGCCCACTGATCGATCGTCGCTGCCAGGGCCTCCATGCTGCGCTGACGGGCCGGGTCATCGGCCCAGTCGCCGAGCAGCTGGCGCCGCAAGCCGGCGCTGCTGGGGGTGAGGTGATCGCCGGGCAGTTCCAGCAGCGCGGAGTGATCGGCCCCGCGCTCCTGCAGCACCGCCAGCAGACGACGGCTCTGGTCGATGCCGTCCCGCTGGAAGCGGACCAGCAGGTTGCGCGGTTGCTGGTAGCAACGGCGCACCTGCTCCAGCGTCTCCTGGGGTGAGGGGCTGAACTCACTGCGGAAGTTGAACTGCTGGCCCAGCTCAGCCAGCAGCGGCACCGAGCGCTCGGCCGAAAAGTTGTTGAAGCTGAGGGCCACCAGACCCGAGCCGCCTCGGCCGCCGTCGGGAGCCAGCAGATGCAGCTTGCAGCCGAGGCTGTGGCCCAGCCGCAGGGGGCGGGCGTCGCCGGGGAGGCCCAGCACGGCGCGGGCGCTGCGGAAGCGGCGCCAGGCGGTGTTGGCCTGGCTCTGGTGATCGAAGCCCGGCACATAGCTCCAGGCATGCAATCGCCAGCCGCGGGTCGCCAGCGCCTCGAGCAGTCGCCGGTAGCTCAGCTGCGGCGTGGCCGCAAGATAGCTGCCGCCGATGAACTCGATCAGACCCCGGGGAGCGCCATCGGGCCACAGCTGCCAGAGGTCGTTCTGCTGCACCCAGCGCGGCATGGCGATCCGCCCTCAGGCCGTTGCTGAGCCGGAGCTCCGGCCCTGCAGCTGCTGCAGCGCCTGCAACGCCTCGCGGCGATGGGCCGGGCCGTCGATCAGGTTGTTGTACACATGCCGGATCACCCCCGCGCCGTCGATCACATAGGTGACCCGCCCCGGCAGCAACCCCAGCACCGACGGCACCCCGAAGGCCTGACGCAACCGGTTGCCCCGATCCACCAGCAGCGGAAACGGCAGGCCATAACGCGCCGCAAAGCGCTGGTGGCTGGCGGCATCGTCGCCGCTCACACCCCACACCGTCACGCCCAGGGCCTGCAGATCGGCGTAGCTGTCGCGGAAGGCGCAGGCCTCGGCGGTGCAACCGGGGGTGTCGTCCTTGGGATAGAAGAAGAGCACCAGCGGCTGGCCTTGCAGCTGATCGCTGCGGCGTTCCACTCCCTCGGCATCCTCCAGGGCGATCAGGGGGGCGCGGTCGCCGGGGGCAAGGGCCGGGGCCATGGCACAGACAGACAAGGAGATTCACCCTAGAAACCGCAGCCATCCCCTGCTCCGGCTGGGACGATGGGGAGATCCGCAGCAACAGGGGCGATGCCGGGCCATCACTGGGTGCAGGTCTCCTTGGTGGATCTGCTCAGCGACGCGGCGCCCGAGCCGGCAGCCGCGGCCTCCGAGCCCAGCTCCAGCGCGCCGGATCCTCCGGCCTCCCCGGGGCGCGCCCGTCGGCACAGGCCAGCCCCCAGGCCGGAGAAAGCAGCGGCACCCGCACCGGCAGCGGCCAACCCGGCCCCACCCCTGCCGATCTCGGCGCCACCGGCTGCAGAGATCCCGACCGCAGAGCTTCCGGCCTCAGAGCCACTGACTGCGGAGATCCCGACCGCAGAGATTCCGGCCGCAGAGCCGCAGGCCCCCCAGCTGCCGGCCTCCGACCCGCAGCCGGCCAGCCCCTCCCAGTCCCCCGCCGCAGCGACCGTGCTCCCCACCGTTCCCCCCGAGGCGGCCAGCGCCGACGGCTTGCCCGCCTGTCCGCAGCGGTTGCTGATCCTCGACACCGAGACCACCGCCCTCAGCCCCAGCCAGGGCCAGTGCATCGAAGTGGGGGCGGTGCTGTTCGACGTCGCCAGCCGCTCGCCGCTGATGCAGGTGTCGTTCCTGCTGCCCTGTGATCACAACCCGGCCCAGCACGTCAATGGCATCCCCGCCGCCGTCAGCCGCCTGCAGCAACCCTGGCAGAGCGGCCTGCACTGCTTTCTCGACATGGTGGCCAGCGCCGAAGCGCTGCTGGCCCATAACGTCGGCTTCGATCGCCAGTGGTTCGGCACGGAGCTGCTGCCAGCCCTGGACAAGCCCTGGATCTGCTCGATGGAGGACATCCGCTGGCCGGCTGATCGCCATCTGCGCGCCACGCCATCGGTGCGTGATCTGGCCCTGGCCTATGGCGTGCCGGTGTGGGAAGCGCATCGGGCCCTCACCGACTGCATCTATCTGGTGCAGGTGTTCCAGCGCTGCCACGATCTCGAAACGCTGCTGCAGGTGGCCCTGGAACCGCGCTGCCTGGTGCGGGCCCGCCTCTCCTATGACGAGCGCCAGCTGGCCAAGGATGCCGGCTTCCGCTGGAATGAACCGGTGCCCCGGGCCTGGAGTCGGCGGTTGAGCGATCGCGAGATCGCGGCCCTGCCGTTTGCCGTCGATCCGATTGAAGCGGAGGAACCGGAACGCCCCGGTAGCGGCGGTCGCAGCAACAGCTGGCGCCGCAGCGCCTGAGGCCTCGCTGTTTCCGGGGTTGCGGGCCGCCGCGGCTCAGAACACAGCGGCAAAGCTGCCCAGGTGCCAGATGCGCAGGCCACTGGACAAGGCGCGGGGGCTGTGACCATCAGGCCGCAGATCGAACACCTGCGCCCCCGGTCGCAGTCGATCCGCCAGCACCCCCCAGGCCAGCAGGCGTTCCGAGCGCCAGCCCGGCAGCAGCAGCACCCCATCGGCAGCGCGACAGGCCGAGGAGAGATCCCGCTCCAGCTCGATCGAGCCGGCAAGGCGATGGTTCCGCTCCTGCGCCAGGGGCAACAGCACCTCGATCAGCATCCGGTTGCGGGGACGATCGAGAACCACCAGCTGCGCCCCGGACCGCAGCAACTGGGCGCAGAGGAGCAGATCGTCGAAGCCCCGTTGCAGGGCCGTCCGACAGGAGGCGGCACGGCGATGGCCTGGCTCGTTCTGCAGACCCAGAACCGCGAGGCGACTGTGACGCAGAGCACCACCTTCCCCCGCATCGCGGCTGCCGATCTGAGCAGCGATGAAGGCGGCGGCTTCCGCTGTACAGCTCAACGGAAACTCCACACTGTGATGTAGGGACATCGGCGAGCTGGCAATGGGTGAAGAACAAGCGAACAACTGCCGCCCATCCCGGGCCGGCACCCCGTCGGCGACGACCGGCCTGGCGCCGCAGCCCCGAAGCGGTGGGGTATCGCTGTGCCCGATCCTGCAGACGATCACGGCCCCATGGCCAGAACTGCACCAGCTGTGCATCACTTGAGCACCAGCCATGCGCTGCCAGGATCCAATCAGATGCAAGCCGATCAGGCTTGCATTAGATCCGCATCAATGCAGGAATTGGCCGAAAATATGCATAAGCTGTCTTCGTTCGGTGCTCAGCCTTCGTCACACTGTTTCCTGGTGGGAGCAGCCTGTTGCAAGGCATCATCAGAACGCTTCGCTGTCTCTTTTCCCGTTTCCATGAACGAACGCATGCGTGTGATGCAGCGGCAGCCGCGACGCATCTCGATCACGCTGAGCTACCAGGTTCACGAGGCCCTGCTGACACGCTCTGAAGAGGAGGGCAGATCGCTGTCCAATCTCTGCGCGTTTCTGCTGGAGGAAGCCCTGCGGGATGCGACGCGACTGCTGGTGGAGGCCAAGCCCAATGCCACCAGGCCAGCCGGCGTCCTTGCCGATGGTCAGATGGCGCTCAGGCGGGATGGCCACGCCGACTATTGGCGTCAACGCCCCTGAACGCAGCGCTGCCGGCTCTGGCCTGCCTTGGCTTCCGGCAGCGCCGCTGCAGGGCCGCAGCAGGAGCAATCGCT
The DNA here is from genome assembly GCA_046075505.1 of Cyanobium sp. Lineage (GTDB taxonomy): Bacteria > Cyanobacteriota > Cyanobacteriia > PCC-6307 > Cyanobiaceae > Cyanobium. Next base: position 4,910 of record JBJTQH010000011.1, read on the forward strand.
GCTGCCGGGGATGCGTACAACTCGCTCGGGTGGACAACCCACCCCTGACGAATCCAACCCCATCTGGATGCATCTCATGGCATTTCTCGAACTCCTGGCTGATGAGCAGGCCGAAATCATCAATGGCGGCTATTCCTCCCGGCACTCCAAGTTCAAGTGCTACACCCCCGCCCCCCCGGTGAAGCGCTGCTACACCCCCTGCCTGCCCGGCGGCTGGGGCATGGGTAGCCCGATCACCAAGACGACCACCACCGTGGAAGCCGTGGCCCTCAACATCGCCACCGCCACCGCCGGCGGTGCCGGCTCGGTCGCCATGGCCGGCAATCAGGCCGCCAACATCGGCATCAACATCGGCACCTGCTTAGATTTGAAGGAAGGGAGACGATTCCAGCTCTGATCCAGAACTGGAATCACAACCATCCCCTCCTCTCAGCCATCTGATTCCTGCCATGGGGGTGGTTTCACCTCCATGGCTCCCGCAGCCCTTTTGGATGACCCCAAGATGATCATGCTCAGCGATGCCCAGGCCGAAAGCGTCTGCGGCGGCACATCAGGCTACTTGATTACCCAGCTCGCTCCGCGAACGGCAAGCCACGGGGCTAGACTGGTACGCAAATGCCAGTCCGGTCATGGCTCGTAGCGCGATCCAGTTCCAGAAAGGTCTCTCCCTGCCTGAGTTCCAGCGGCTCTACGGCACT
>JBJTQH010000012.1:0-15559 GCA_046075505.1 Cyanobium sp.
TTGCCCAACAGCGACCTGGCTTGTTTGCCCATTGGCATGGTGAGCGGGCTGCGGCTGGATGACAGGAGCCGTATGACGCGAGAGTGTCACGTACGGATCTGTGGGGGCCTCGGGGGGAAGTTCCCCGGGGCTACCCGGCGGGATCTGGAGCGCTATAGCCTGATCGGCACCGCTGCCGATGAGCATTTCGAGCGCATCGTCGAGCTGGCCGGCCTGATCTTCGGCACGCCGATCGCCCTGATCTTCCTGGTGGAGCGCCAGCGGCAGTGGTTCCTCTGCCGCCGGGGCCTGGAGGCCAGCGAAACCCCGCGCGAGCAGGCCTTCTGCGCCCATGCGATCACCGCCGATGCCGTGATGGTGGTGCCCGATGCCCGTTCGGACAGCCGTTTCTGTGCCAATCCACTCGTCACCGGGGCACCGTTCATCCGCTTCTACGCCGGCGCTCCGCTGCACAGCCGCGACGGCCACAACCTCGGCACCGTCTGTGTGATCGATCAGGAACCGCGCCAGCCCACCAGCGTGCAGCTGCGCGCCCTGGAGCTGCTGTCGGAACTGGTGATGCGCGAGATCGAACTGCGCCATCAGGCCCGCCTCTGCCCGATCACCGGTGCGGCGACACGGCACACCTTTCTCGAGATCGGGGCGCTGGAACTGCAGCGGGCGCAGCAGGAGTCGACACCCCTGTCCTTGCTCTGCCTCGATATCGACAATCTGCGGCTGGTGAACAACCGCTGGGGCCACACGGCCGGCGATCAGCTGCTGCGCGCCCTGGTGGATCTGCTCGCCGGTGGCCTGCGCGAGCAGGACTATCTGGCCCGGCTCGGCGATGGCGAATTCGCGCTGCTGCTGGTGGGCCAGCGAGGCGATCAGGCCCTGGTGCTGGCCGAACAGCTGCGCCAGGCGGTGACAGCGATCCCAGGGGCGCATCGCCAGTCCGACTTCCAGCTGCACATCAGCGGCGGCCTCACCAGCCTGGCGCCGGGGGATCGCAGCATCGACGATCTGCTGCGCCGCGCTGATCAGGCCCTGTCCCTGGCCAAGGGCAACGGCCGCAACCAGATCGCCAGCCTGTTCGCAGCCTGATCGCCGTGCGGCGCCTCAGCCGCTCGGCGTCGTGATGGCTTGCCTCCCCGCTCCGGACTCCATCCCGGCTTGCCGCAGGCGGAACAGCCGGCCACAGCTCCCCAAGGGAGGTGGCCGTCAGGCGTGGGCCTGCGGCAGATCAACCCGGCGGCTCCGAGGGTCAGGGCAGCAGCTTCATCGTTTCCTGGCGGTGCCGCTGCTCCGCCTGGGAGGCGGCATCGACCGCCTGCTGCACCGCCGCGGGATTGGCCGGTGGCGTGGGCTGGGCCAGGGGGGTGGCGGCCGGCGCCGAGGCGGGCCGGGGCGCCAGGCTGCTGTTGAAGCGCCCCATCAGCACGCCGGCCAGCACCAGCACCACCAGCAGGCCGATCAGCGGCATGCAACCTCCGGAAGGCAAGACCACCCATGCTGGCGGCGTACACCGGAACCTGCCAGGGGCGTTCAACCGCTCGGGCCGCTTCAGCCGCCCCGACGCCCCCCCAGCCACGGCCCGAGCCGCTGCCCCAGCCGCAGCAGGGCCAGGCCGGCCGGCAGCGGCGCCAGCAGCATCACCAGGCCCTGCAGCCAGCGGCCCAGCTGCCAGGCCTGACACACCTGCAACATCCAGGTGGAGAAACTGGTGAGCGAGCCGCACAGACCGATCCCGCCCCAGAGCAGCAGGCGGGTGCGCTGCGGCGGCTGGGCCAGCAGCAGACCCAGCAGCAACGCGCCGAGCAGGTTGGCGATCAGGGTGTCCACACCCCAGCCGGTGATCGCGGCCGGTGGATCGGGCCGCAGCAGCTGCCAGCGCAGCAGGGCCCCGGGCACCGCACCGGCGGCCACCAGGCCCAGCTCCTGCAGGGGGGTGGGGCGATTCACGGCGTTGCGGTTGCGCCGGCGGATCCGATCTGCAGACCCAGCCAGGTGGCGGCAAGACCGAGCAGCAGCGAGGCGACCAGCAGCGCCCAGGCCTGGCGCCGGGACCGCCGCTGCAGCAGCTGCGACCACTCGGCGATGAAGCTGGAGAAGGTGCTGAAACTGCCCAGAAACCCGGTACCCAGCAGCAGCAGCAACTGCGGCGCCGCCGGGCTGCGGGGGGCCAGGCTCACCAGCACACCCAGCAGCAGACAGGCGCTGCCGTTCACCCCCAGCGTGGCCCAGTGACGTGCCCCCAGCCGTGGGGCCAGCTGCTGCACCAGCTGCAGCCGCAGCCAGGCTCCGGGAATGGCCCCCAGGGCCACCAGCAGACCAGCCTGGGCAGGCAGGGTGGGCAGGGCGGCAGCGGTGGTGGCTGGGATCGCGGGCATCGCCGGACTCTGCCAGCCCGGTCCGAATCGGCCCAGATCGCTGGGAACCTCCTGGCTGCGCAGGGGCACGCCCCCCTGGTGCCGGCTGCATCCTGCCGGGCCGGACCACCGCGATGGGCTCGATAGGCTCCCCCGAACGCCGTGCCCCCACGGCCATCCGCAGCCCCGATGCGTCGTTTCGCCGCGCTCTATAGCGAGCTGGATGCCAGCAGCGGCACCACGGCCCGGGTGGACGCCCTGGCTCGCTACTTCACGGCGGTGGAACCCGGCGAGGCGATCTGGGCGCTGCAGGTGCTGCTGGGGCGGCAGCGGCGGCGGCTGATCACCGGCCGCCGCCTGCGCCAGATCTGCCAGGAGGGTCTGGATCTGCCGGAGTGGCTGTTCGACGACTGCCATGCCCAGGTGGGCGATTCCGCCGAGACGATCGCCCTGCTCTGGCCGACCCGGCCCGCCGCCGCGGTCTTCACGCCGATCGACAGCACCGGGCGGGCTCCAGCCTCAGCGAGCCCGCACGCGAGCGGCTCGCTGCAGGAGTGGATGGAGGCGTTGCTGCCCCGGGTGGCGGCGCTGCGGGATCGGGAGCAGGTGGAGGCGGTGTGGCAGCTGTGGCAGGACCTGGAGCCCCTGGAACTGCTGGTGGTCTGCAAGCTGCTCAGCGGCGGCCTGCGGGTGGGGGTGGCCGGCGGCCTGGTGGTGCGCGCCCTGGCCCGCTGCAGCGGCCTGGAGCAATCACTGCTGCAACACCGGCTGATGGGGGAGTGGATCCCCACGGCAGCCGCCTGGCAGGAGCTGCTCGCCCCAGCCCAGGCCGATCAGGCGGTGCCGAGCCGGCCCTATCCCTTCTTTCTGGCCTCACCCCTTCAGCAGGCTCCGCCACCGACCGGCGACGGCGATCAGCCCCTGCCGGGACCGGCCCACACCTGGCTGGCGGAGTGGAAATGGGATGGCATCCGCGGCCAGCTGATCCGCCGCGCCGGCCAGACGTTTCTCTGGAGCCGCGGCGAGGAGCTGATCCACCTGACCTTCCCGGAACTGATCACAGCCGCCGCGGCGCTGCCGGAGGGCACCGTGCTCGATGGCGAAGTGATCGTGTGGGAGCCGGGCGCAACACGGCCACAGCCGTTCGCCAGCCTGCAGCGCCGCCTCGGCCGCCAAAGGCCCGACCGCAGGATCATCGCGACCTGCCCGGTGGTGTTCCTGGCCTATGACCTGCTGGAGCGGCACGGGGTGGATCTGCGCGACCAGCCCCTCAGCCAGCGCCGTCTCGCCCTGGAAGCGCTGCTGCAGGCGGACCCTGCGGCGGCGGCAACGCCTGGAGCCGAGGTCCTGCGCCTGTCGCCGGCCCTGCCCCTGGCCGACTGGCGGGAGCTGGAGCCGCTGCGCCAGCGGGCGGAGAGCGCCGGCGCCGAGGGGCTGATGCTCAAGGCGCTGGCCTCGCCGTATCTCAGCGGCCGGCGGCGGGGCTTCTGGTGGAAGCACAAGCGCGATCCCTATCGCCTCGATGCGGTGCTGCTCTACGCCCAGGCCGGCAGCGGCCGCCGCGCCAATCTGTTCACCGATTACACCTTTGCCCTGTGGGACCGACCGGCGCTGGAGGCGGAGCGGCCCTGCCAGGCGACCGCTGCGGCGACACCGGCCGCGCCAGCCCCTGCAGCAGCAACAGCCGCGCCATCCGAGACAGCCCCTCCCTCCGCAGCAGCCTCTCCCTCCGCAGCAGCCCATGCATCAGTCACAACAGGGGAGGAGGCCACCGCGGAGCAACCAATGGCGGAGCAGGAAACGGCGGAGCAGCAAGTAGCAGCACCCCGGCGGCTGGTGAGCTTCGCCAAGGCCTATTCCGGCCTTGATGACAGCGAGATCCAGCAGCTTGATCGCTGGATCCGCAGCCACACGCTCGAGCGCTATGGACCGGTGCGGGCCGTGCAGCCGCTGCAGGTGTTCGAACTGGCCTTCGAGGGGCTGCAACGCTCCGGCCGCCATAAAAGCGGCATCGCCGTGCGCTTCCCGCGCATCAGCCGCTGGCGCCACGACAAACCGGCCGCCGAAGCCGACAGCCTCCAGGAGGCCCTCGCCCTGCTCGAGGCCGCCGAAGACCACCCACCATCCTCAGGTTGAATGCCGCTGGCCCAACTCAGGCTGACGGCAGTCCTGTTAGCTGCAGTCCTGTTGGTTGAATGTTGCTGGTTGCAGTCCTGGCGGTTGCATCGCAGCTGGCTGCACGTGCCAGCTGCACTCGGCCAGCTGCACTGAACCTGCTGCACTGCCTCTACTGAGCTCTCTCTGCTGCACTGGCCCAGCTGAACGTTCTCAGCAAAACTCTCTCAGCAGAACTTACGCAGAAGAACGTTCGCAGCAGAACCGGCATCGCTGAGGCTCGATCAGCGCGCTGGCCTTCAGCCGGCGGCGGGCCGATCCCAGCGGTCCATCACATCGCGCACCAGCACCTCCTGGCACACCACCTGCAGCACCACCACCAGGGGCAGGGCCAGCAGCACCCCCGGCAACCCCAGCAGCGCCCCGAGGCACAACTGGGCCATCAGAGCCACCGTCGGCAGCAGATTGACGGCGCGGTTGAGCAGCAGCGGGGTGAGAACAAAAGCCTCCCCGTTCTGCACCACCAGGCGCAGCACCAGCACCTGCAGGAACGTGAGCGGTGACACCAGCACCGCCACCGCCAGGGGCACCAGGCTGGCGGCCGTGGGGCCGATCGTGGGCACAAAGGTGAGCAGACCGCAGATCAGGCCGCTGAGCAGGGCGAGCGGCACCCGCAGCAGCGCCAGACCGGCCCAGGTGGTCAGGAACACCACCAGCGCCGAGAGGGTCATGCCGGCCAGCCAGCCCCCCAGGGCCTCGCGGCACTCACGCAGCAGCTCGCGCATGCGCGGCCGATAGAACGCCGGGGTCATCGCCACCAGCAGGCGTTGATGGCTGCGGGGATCGAGGGCCATCAGCACCGCCAGCAGGGCCATCAGCAGCAGCTGCACCGTGGAACTGGCAGCGCCGCCGGCCATCCCCAGCAGCTGGCTGCCAAGGGGCTGCAGCTTCTCGACGATGTTGTTGCCGATCAGCTGCTGCTCCAGCTGCGGCAACCAGGACACCCCCGCAGCCAGATCGGCCAGACGGCGGCTCAGGGCCGGGATCAGGGCCAGCAGCTGCTGCACCTGCTCGATCACCTCCGGCAGCACCAGCGTCACCACGCCCCAGGTGAGCAGCAGCAGCGCCAGCAACACCAGGGCCAGGGCAGCGGGGCGATGGAGCGGCAGCAGCGCCCGCAGGCGACTGATCGGCACATCGAGAGCCACCGCCAGCACCACGGCCCCGAACAGCACCAGCAGCACCCAGCGCAGCTCCCAGCTGAGCAGCACCAGGATGATTAGCCCGAGGGCTCCAAGCAGGGAGCGGGCGTTCATGGGCCGAGGCGCTGCAGAGGGGGCCGGCGCTTCCAGCCATCGAGCACATCGCGGATCACCACCTCGCGCACGATCACCTGCAGACACACCGCCAGCGGCAAGGCCAGCAGCAGGCCGAGCGGCCCGAAGACCAGGGTGAACAGCAGCTGGGCGCAGAGGGTGAGACCGGGCAGCAGGTTCACCTGGTGATGCATCACCGAGGGGGTGATCAGATAGCTCTCCAGGTTCTGAACCACGATGTAAAGCGCCAGCACCGCCAGCGGTTTCCAGGGGTCGTCCAGCAGGGCCACCGACATCGGGAACAGGGTGCTCAAGGTGGGGCCGATGTTGGGGATGATGTTGAGCATCCCGGCCAGCAGCGCATTGGCGGCCACCAGCTTCACCCCGAGCAGCGACAGGCCGATCGCCGCCAGCACACCGACGCACAGGGAGCTGATCAGCACGCCGCCCATCCAGGCGCTGAGGGCCTCACCGCACTGCAGCAGCACCTGGCGGAAGCGGCGGCGGTAGAAGGAGGGCACCAGCAGCACCAGCACCTCGCGATAGGCGCGGGGCTGCACCGCCACCATCAGAGCCACAGCCACCACGAACAGGGTCTGGAGCAGACCGGCACCGACATTGCCGGCGAAACCGAGCAGGCGCAGCAGCCCGCCGCCCAGACCGCTGGCCAGAGCTCCCTGGGCCTGGGACGCCGGCTGCAGGCTCTGGCGCAGCCACTCGAAGCTGCCGCCCTGCTGGCCGTAGAGCATGCGAGACGCGGAACCGATCGCCTCGTTCGCCAGCTCAGCAAGCCGTGCCGCGGCGGCCGGCAGCTTCTGGATCAGTTGCGAAAACTCGGAGATGAAGGGGGGCAGGATGGCCGTGAGCGCCACCAGAACAAGCAGCAGCACCGCCAGCAGCGTCAGCAGCAGCGCCGGCAGCCGCGGCCAGTGCAGTCGCTCCCGCACCGCGCCCACCAGGGTGCAGAGCGCCATGGCCAGCACCACGGCCGCGAAGATCAGGATCACACCCTCCCGCAGGCTCCAGAGCAGCACCAGGGCCGCCGCCAGAGCCAGCACTCCGAGCCAGTCGCCGAACCTCAAGCGTCTTCTCCCTCCGCGGCGCCCGTGCCGCCGTCGTCACCGCCGCCCTGACCGGAGAAGCCGAGGTCGTGGCTGTCGGCATAGCGCTGGGCAAAGCGCATGAAACGATCGAAATCCTCGAGGCTCTTCCAGGTGTAGGCGACCTCGAGGGCGCTGGCCTTGCCGTTCACGAAGCGAGCCTTCACCTCGCGGGTCACCAGTTCCCCCTCCTCATCGACCATGAACATGCCGGTGATGTCCGACATCGTTTCCGGCGCGAGGGCATCGGGCTCCTCGAACACGAACAGGGCCTGACCGGTGCGGCCATCGCGGGAGCGGGTGAGGCGGATATCGGGAACAACGGGCTCATCCACCCCGCGGAAGAACTGAATGGACGCGCCCATGGCAAACAGGGAAAGCGGGATCCTAGGCAGGGGGATCGGCGGCGCCACACCACAGCCAAGCCACAACCAAGCCGCAGCGACGCCGCCCAGCGCCCCACTGGCCGATCAGCCCAAGGCTCCCAGGCACCCAGGGCCGGCCCTGCCGCAGCGGCCACCGCACAGCCGCAGCCGGCCCGGCAGGAGCACCGCTCCGGGCAGCGGCGGTGGGTCGCACGTCGCGGGCCCACCCCCCGGCCGGGGCCCCATGCAGGACAATGGGCGCGCCTGCCTCATCCTGCGGACATCTCGCCGGCCGACCGACCTCCATGCTCTCCGGACCTCCGGTCTCCCGTACCGCCCGTGCCGACCAGCTGCTGGATCGCTTCCTGAAGGCCTCCGGCCGCCAGCGCCGCAGCCTGCTGCCCCAGTTGGAGGAGCGCCGCGCCGAGCTGCTGCCGTTGCTGCCGGCCAGCCTCGATCAGCTCGATCCCACCGGCGAGGACTGGGCTGCCGGCACCCTGGTGCAGTGGCTGCTGGCCGGCGAGGACGAGACGCTGCGCCAGAGCTTCCTGGCCCGACACGGGCAGGAATGGCTGGCGGTGACCAGTGCGGCCGGGATCGATCTGGCACCGCTGCAGGGCCATCTGATGCGGATGGAGTTCGAGCAGGCTGATCGGCTCACCAGCGAGATCCTGCGTCGCCTCGCCGGTGCGGCGGCGGTGCAGCGCGGCTACGTCTTCTACAGCGAAGTCGCCGCGTTTCCCGGTGTTGATCTCGAGAGCCTCGACCGTCTCTGGCTCGTCTATTCCCGAGGGCGCTACGGGTTTTCGGTGCAGGGGCGGTTGCTGCAGGCCTGCAACGGCCAGTGGGAGCGCCTCTGGCCGCGGCTGGGCTGGAAACAGGACGGGCGCTGGACCCGCTATCCCGGCTCGTTCACCTGGTCGCTCGAGGCGCCTGAGGGCCACATGCCGCTGGTGAACCAGCTGCGGGGGGTGCGGCTGATGGACGCCCTGCTCACCCATCCGGCCCTGGCCGCCCGCATCGCCGCCGCCACCGCCTGAGGGCTCGGCTGGCGATCGCGGCCTGACGGCGCCGCTGATCCCACACCGGCACCGTTGGACAGATCCGCTCACCTGATCCCAGGTCCGGCTTTCCGCTCCGGCCCTCGCTGCCGCTGCCGCCCGTGGAGCCACCTACCGCGGCTTACAACACGATGGGTTACGAGGATGCGGATGGACGCCGCATCGTCAGCGTGGCGTGGAGCTCGCGGCGTAGGTTGAATCCGGCCTCAGATCCCCCGCCTCGCCTGTTCCATGGCTCTGCGCTGGGCAGATTTCATCACACCCTCCACGCTGCAGCTGGCGCCGCTGCTGGAAATTCTGCTCGAACCCGTTGATTGCGCCGCACGACAGGCCGAGCTGCAACTGGGTCTGCAGGAAGCTCTGGTGAATGCCGTGCGGCACGGCAATCGCTGCGATCCGCTCAAGTGCCTGCGGGTGCGGCAGATCATCACCCCCAACTGGCTGATCTGGCAGGTGCAGGATGAAGGGCCCGGACTGCCGCACTCGGCCCGGCGCGCCTGCCTGCCGGAGAGCCCGGAGGCGATCAGCGGCCGGGGGCTGTTCCTGATCCACCACTGCTTCGATGACGTGCGCTGGAGCGCCCGCGGCAACCGCCTGCAGGTGGCCGCCAGGCGACCGCTGCGGCGCCTGCGGCTGCTCAGCGGCCGTGGCTCGGACAGCCCGGATCGCTGAGTTCGGCCTTCAGCCAGCCGAGGGCATGCTCCAGCAGGGCGATCGCCTCCTGGCGAGCCTCGGTCGGCTGACGCTGCGCCGGCTGATCGCGGGCCAGCAACAGCACCAGCGCCGCCGCGATCTGCTCGGCGCCCCGGCGGGCCCGCTGCGATTTCAGGGCATGCCAGTCGCGATCGCCGATCACCAGACTGCGCTGCAGCTGTTCCGCCAGGGCCAGGGCCTGGGGCGGCCAGGACGCCTGGGAAGAAGGGGAAGCCGCCGCCGGGGAGGCGACAGGCAGGGGCGTTTCAGGGTCGGCCTCCGGCGCCGGCACGGGATCACGGACAACGCGGTCAGCCTTCATGCGATCGATGGGGACAGGGTCAGCAGGTGGGTTCACTCCTGTTGCGGGTGGCCGCAGAGATGCAGGGTGTACGACTCGATCGTGTAACCGGTGTGGGCTTCGATCTGACGCAGCAGGTCGTCCGGCAGGGAGACATCGAGATCCTGAATGGCGCCGGTGCGGCTACAGGTGAGATGGCTGTGGGGATCGGCGCGATAGCCGTAGAGACGACCACTGGCACGATCGAGGCACTCGATCACCCCAGCCGACTGCAGCGCCTCAAGGTTCTGATAGACGGAGGTGTGGCCGATATGGCGGCCGAGATCATTCAGCTTTTCAAAGATGTCGCGGGCGCTGAGATGGCTTTTCTCGGCCCACAGCAGATCGAGCACCATGCGACGCTGCCGGCTGAGCCGCATCCCCAGTTCCCGGCAGCGCCGGTAGACATCCTCCACACAATGGGGCTCAGGGGTTGCGCAGGGAATGGCGGCGCAGGGTGAAGCTGCGCTGGCAGGGATCACTGAAGTGGTGGCAAGGGCCACGCCGACGCCGGTGCAGTACCACCCTTATAGGGCAGGCTTCCGGCAACTGCAGGGCCAGGGCTCGCCGCCGCAAACCGTGGCCGCAAGCCGCCGCCGCAAACCGTGGCCACCACCACAGCCACGGCACCGACCACGCTCAGGCGCAGAGCTGGCTGCCATAGCCACAGCCCGCCGCGACTCAGGCCACCGGTGCGGCGGGTGCGGCCGGATCCTGCAGCCGCTCCGGTCCGATCGCCTGCAGGGCCTCGCCCAGATCAACGCGGCCGTCATAAAGCGCCCGGCCGACGATCACACCGCTCACCCCCAGCGGTTCGAGGGCCAGCAACGCCAGCAGATCCTCAAGGCAGCCGATGCCGCCGGATGCGATCACCGGTTGCGCCGCCGCGCCGGCCATCGCCCGCAGGAAGGTCAGGTTCGGACCCTGCAGCGTGCCGTCGGTGGCGATGTCGGTGCAGATCAGGGCCGCCAGCGGGCAATCGGCGAATCCCGCCGCCGCTGCCGTCGCCTCCACCCGGCTGGCCTCGATCCAGCCGCGGGTGGCCACCATCCCATCGCGGGCATCGAGACCGACGACGATCCGACCGGGATGCCGCTCGGCCAGCTGACGCACCAGAGCCGGATCCTCCACCGCCACCGTGCCGAGGATCACCCGATCGAGGCCGCAGGCCAGCAGCTCCTCGGCCCGCCCGGCGCTGCGCACCCCACCACCGAGCTGCACCGGGATCTGCAGTGCCGCAGTGATCGCCCGCACCACCGCATCATTGACCGGCTCGCCGGTGCGGGCGCCATCGAGATCGACCAGGTGCAGCCGCCGGGCTCCCTGCTCCTGCCAGGCCAGGGCCTGGGCCACCGGATCGGCGCTGAACCGGGTCACCTGGGCATAGTCGCCCTGATGCAGCCGCACGCATTGACCGTCGAGCAGATCGATGGCGGGGATCACATCCATGGCAGTGGGCGGCATCGGGGAAGATCAGCCTCCATCATCGGCAGCGCCGGCACCGGCCTGCCCCCGCCACGCCATCGGCAAGAGGCGAATGCCAGAGTGCAATGCCCTGGATCGACCAGCGCGATCGGGGCTCAGTAGCGGCGCACGATCGGATTGGCACCCCAGATGCCACCCAGCAGGCTGCGGAAGGCATCGATTGCCCCGATGCGCCGCGCCCGCGGCAGATCGACAGCGCCGCCGTAGAGCAGCCGCAGCAGATCGGCCGTGGTGGAGGCCTCCAGCGGCTCGTACTGCAACGCCATGCGCACGCTGCGCTCGATCGGATCGCGCCGGATCACCCGCACCGGCAGGTGGAGCTGGGTGTCATCCAGCCGCAGCAGACCCCGCTCCTGCTCCGGAGGGCTGATGCCTTCATTGAGCAGGAAGGCGGCGCCGGTTTCAGACAGATCGAGGCTGATGCCACCGGCGCTGAAACCCTCGAACTCAAGACGGCCGGAACGACGGATCGGGATGCGATCGCCCTGGCGGCGCACCGGCTGATCCACGGCGCAGATCAGGCAGACGATCATCACCCAGCCGTTGTGGAGAGTCCAGAGCAGCATCAACGTTTCACCGTTGTATCCAGGGCTGAGCAGATTGTCGAAACCCGGCATCAAGGGCAGCACATAGCGCAGGAACAGCACCGTCATCAGCTCAACCAGGATGAGCAGAAACGGCCAGGCCATGTTCAGGTTGATCGACTGCAGCCTCACCCCCTCCTCACCAGGGAGTCGGGACTGCCGCCCCTGGGGATTGTCCTGCAGGCGCCGCAGCTTGCCGCACAGCAAGCGCAGCGAGGGCACAGCGATGAGCGACTCCGAGACCTCGCTCCAGAAGCGGGAGTAGTGATGATCGGTGAGCCAGCTGGGCACCGTGTGCAGCAGCAGCAGCAGCGGCGCGGCATGGATCAGATAGTCGAGCAGGCTGGAGCGGATCAGCGGAAATCCCATCAACAGCGCGAACAGCGGCAGCAGCAGGAAGGCGATGCGCAGCAGCGGTGTCAGCAGGGCCAGGCTGCGCACGATCTGATGCAGCAGCGGCCAGGGGGAGAGGGGATGGCCGATCGGCAGCGTGCCACCAGCCGCGATGATCGCCAGCTGATCGAGACGCTGCTCAAGCTGTTGATCCAGAAACACCGCAAAGGTGTGGGGCGCTTCGCCAATGCTGAGGATCTCATCGAGATAGACCACCCTGGCACCGGCGCGCTGCAAGGCGGCCACGCTGGTGCTCTCGCGCACCCCGTAATGATCGGGATCGGCGGCGATCTGCTCCAGGGTGCTGCGACGGATCACGGAACTGCCACCACAGGCCTGGACGCTGTTGAAACGATCCAGCACCACCTCGCCATAGTGAAAGAAGAGATCCCTCTCGCCGGGCATCACCTGATCGGCGCCGAGATTGCGGTTGTAGAACTCGCTACGGAAAAAGGTGAGCGGGCTCTGCACCATCGCCACCCGCTGATCCTGAAAAAAGCCGAGGGTGCGCTGCAGAAAATTGGCAAAAGGCATGAAGCGGCACTCGAACAGCGCCACCAGATCACTGCTGCAACCCGGTAACGCCGCCGTCAGCATCGCCGCGAACTCCGCCTCCGGCTGCAGGGGAGGCGGCAGGGTGACATAGCGCAGCCCCAGGGAGTCGGCCAGCTGCCGCACGCTCAGCCGCGCGCTGCGATCGAGCACCGCAACCCGGACAGCACCGTGATCGACGCTGCGGCAGGCGATCAGGGCACGGCGCACGATCCGCTCATCCTCATCGCCCACCTTCACCCAGAACTCCACCTCCAACCCCTGCACAAGCGGGTTGTTCTGCAGTTGATCCGCCTGGCGGCGCCGCCGCCCCGGATCGAACAATGGCGCCGGTGCCAGGGAGAGCAGCTGGATGAGCAGGTAGAGCACCTCCACCGCCAGCATCAGGGCACCGCAGCTGAGAGCCAGCGGCGTACCCGGATCCAGGGTCTGGCTGCGCCAGAGCAGATACTGCAGCGTCACCAGCAGCAGGGCCAGCAGGGCGATCACCCGGATCCAGCGGCGCTGCGGCAGCCGCTCGAGCAGCAGCCCGAACAACAGCGCCAGACCGGAGGGGATCAGGGCCGTGATCCAGTCAGCGCCGCTGCCCGCCAGCAGATCCGAGGGCAACAGCCCCACGGACGTGCCAGAGCCCGGCAGAGCAGGCGAGGTGAGGCGCAGCAGCGCGATCAGAACCACACCGGCCGCCAGCAGCAGCGCCACACCGTTCTTCCAGGGGGGTGAGGGGCGAGGGGGGCGGGAAGGCACGGAGCGGTTCGGGCTGGGAGCGGCCATCGAGACCCCGGAATACGGCCAAAGGCTAAGCACCGCACCCGGTCACGCCCCGGAGGATTCACAGCTTGTTCCAGGTTGACGATCGCAACCAGGGCCTGGCGGACTCCGGCCAGACCGCTCGCACAGGCGACCACCCGCTCCGGAGGCCTGCCGGAAGCTTGAATGAGGCGCGATTGCAGCGAGTGCCGATGGACATCCTGATGATGGGTGGGACCCGTTTCGTGGGGCGTCCCCTGGTGGGTCATCTGCTGGCCGCCGGCCATCGGCTCACCCTGTTCACCCGCGGCCGGCAGCCGCTGCCCGAGGGCATCGAACACCTGGCCGGTGATCGCAGCAGCGATGAAGGGCTCACCGCTCTGCAGGGCCGTCGTTTCGATGTGATCGTCGACAGTTCCGGCCGCACGCTCGCGGACAGCCGCCGCGTGATCGAATGCACCGGTGCGCCCAGCCATCGTTTTGTGTACGTGAGCTCGGCCGGCGTCTACGCCGACAGCGAGCTGTGGCCACTGGATGAAGACTCGCCCACCGATCCGGCCAGCCGCCATGCCGGCAAGGCGGAAACCGAGGCCTGGCTGCGCGCCGAGGGCATCCCGTTCACCAGCTTCCGGCCCACCTACATCGTCGGGCCCGGCAACTACAACCCGGTGGAGAGCTGGTTCTTCGATCGCATCGTGCACGGCCGGCCGGTGCCGCTGCCCGGCGATGGCAGCACGATCACCCAGCTGGGCCATGTGGCCGATCTGGCTGCGGCGATGGCGCGCTGCATCGAGGTGGAGGCCGCGGCCAACCGCATCTACAACTGCACAGGCCGCCAGGGCATCACTTTCCGCGGCCTGGTGCACGCCGCCGCCCGCGCCGCCGGCAAGGATCCGGAACGTGTCGAGATCCGCAGCTTCGATCCAGCCGGGCTTGATAAGAAAGCGCGCAAGGCCTTCCCGCTGCGCCTGGCCCACTTCCTCACCGATATCACCCGTGTGCGGCGGGAGCTGGCCTGGGAGCCGCAGTTCGATCTGGAAAGCACCCTGGCCGACAGCTACGCCAACGACTACGCCCTGCGCATGCCCACCAGCCCCGATTTCAGTGCCGATGAAGCCTTGATCGGATGAGGGGCTGATCGGCTGAGGGCCTGGCGATTGCGGCAGCTGGGGCTGGCCTGTGCCGGCTGGCCTCACCCCTTGCGCAGATAGCCCCAGGCCGAGCTGAGCGCCAGCAGCAGCGAGGGCCAGAACAGCCACCAGCCGATCACGGGCAGCACCACCGCCGGGCTGAGGTCTCCCTGCGCCAGCTCACTTAGCCCCAGGGTCCAGCCCTTGGGCCAGAGCAGCAGCAGCAGCGCAGCGAACTGCAGGATCGTCTTGGCCTTGCCGCTCCAGGAGGCTGGGCCGCCACTGCCCTGGCCGGCGCGCCAGCCGGAGATCAGCAGCTCGCGCGCCAGCAGCAGCCACACCGCCCACAGCGGCAGATGGGCGCCTGTCGCGGGCTGGGCCGCCAGCCAGAGCAGCGGTGCGCTGATCAGGATCTTGTCGGTGAGCGGATCGAGGCGGGCGCCCCACACCGAGCCACCGCCGGCACGGCGTGCCAGCCAACCGTCGGCCGCATCGCTGAGGCCGCCCAGCAACAGCAGGATCCAGGCCAGGGCCTGGTGCCCACCGAGCAAAGCCAGGATCAGCGGCAGGCCGAGCAGGGCGCGGCCGATGGTGAGCAGGTCGGCGAGGGTGCGCAGGGTGGTTTCCGTCCTTCCAGCGACAGATCGGGGGAGCGAGCAGTCAGGAACTGCCCGGATGGGAACAAGGACCGCATCCGCCTCAATCCTGCATGATCGTCGAGCGTCTGACCCGGGACGTGATGGAACATCGGAGTTCAGCCTCCGCACCGGTAGCCGCTTGCAGGAAGCGGCGGTGGATCTGGGAGCAGCGCAAGCGCGCCGGACTGGCTGGCCTGGCGCGTTGGTTTCAGGCCACCGTAATCACCCCGTACTCCTGGGTCCAACCGCTGAGTGTACCAGGAATTGTTGCACCGATAGTTACCATTTCGAGGCTTCCCGCTGTTGCTCCGCTCCCCGGGGTGACTTCCCAGACAAAATAGGAGGCTCCGCCATCGCTATAGACAAAGCAGTCGAAGACATCAGTAAAAGCCATATCACTAGCCTGGGCAGTGCTGCCCGAAAATGCGCCTGCATTAAAGTTATAATTAAAATCAATCACGCTCATTTCAATCTTATCGCCAATACTCAGGCCTATTATGGAGTCGCAGGTGCTGGTGTTATCCGTGCTGTCTCCAGCCTCAAAGGCAAACCTGATCAGCAACAAAGCACCGCAAGCCTTTGGCAGCGCACCAAGCAGCCGCTAGACTAGTATTGGTGCACTAGCAGAGGACCCTCGCGTGGCCCAGAACAAAGTTCAGTACCAGGAGGGTTTTTCCCTCTCAGAATTC
>JBJTQH010000013.1:0-4844 GCA_046075505.1 Cyanobium sp.
GGAGCTCATCGCCAGAATCGAGAAATTCGTCGCTCACTACAACAAGTCCACAGTTCCGTTTGTGTGGACTGCCACGGCCGACTCGATCCTGGAAAAACTCCAGAGACTTTGCTCGCAGATTTCCGGGACGGCACACTAGGCCTGGCTTTGCCCGTGGACCGCAGGCCGGCGCTTCTCAGCGCGGCAGCCCCCGGGGCAGCAGGGCGGGAAGCGCAGTACCCCGGGGCGCGCCAGGCGCCGCCGCTCCGCATGGCGCTCAGGCCGCCAGGATCCGATCGGCGCCGAAGAAGGGGGCCAGAACCGAGGGCAACAGCACGCTGCCATCGCCCTGCTGGCCGTTCTCCAGCAGGGCCGCCATCGTGCGGCCGATCGCCAGGCCGCTGCCGTTGAGGGTGTGCACCAGCCGGGTGCCCTTGGCGCTGCGCACCCGGATGTTGGAGCGGCGGGCCTGGAACTCGCCGCAGGTGCTGCAGCTGGAGATCTCCCGGTAGGTGCCGGCCCCGGCCAGCCACACCTCCAGGTCGTAGGTGCGGGCGGCGGAGAAGCCGAGATCGCCGCTGCACAGCTCGATGCGGCGGTAGGGCAGCTCCAGTGCCTCGAGCACCGCCTCGGCATCACGGGTGAGCTGCTCATGGGCGGCATCCGACTCCTCCGGGGCCGTGAACCAGTAGAGCTCCACCTTGTTGAACTGATGCAGGCGGATCAGTCCGCGGGTGTCGCGGCCGTAGGAACCGGCCTCCCGCCGGAAGCAGGGGGTGTGCGCCACATAACGCAGGGGCAGCTGTTCGGCCGCCAGCACCTCATCGCGGTGAAACGAGGTGAGCGGCACCTCGGCGGTGGGCGTGAGCCAGAGGTCGTCCTCGGCGCAGCGGAAGCTCTCCTCGGCGAACTTGGGCAGCTGGCCGGAGCCGGTGAGGCTGGCGCTGTTCACCAGGATCGGCGGCTGCAGCTCGGTGTAACCGCGGCCGCCGTGCAGATCGAGCATGAAGCTGATCAGGGCCCGCTCCAGCCGGGCGCCGGCACCCTGCAGGGTGACGAAGCGGCTCTGGGCGATGCGCACCGAGCGTTCGCTGTCGATCAGGCCCAGGCGCTCGGCGATCTGCCAGTGCTCCTCGAGGCTCTCGCCGGCAGCCGCCCGGCGGGGCTCGCCCCAGGTCTTCACCAGAACGTTGTCGGCCTCACTGGCCCCGTCCGGGGTGTGGGGCGAGGGCAGATTGGGCAGCGCCAGCAGCTGTTCGCGCAACGTGGCCTGCAGGTGGCGCTCCTCCTCCTCCAGGCCCGCCACCTCCTGCTTGATCTGATTGCCGCGCTCCCGCAGGGCCGCCACCTCCTCACCGGCTGGACTGGCCCCCGCCTTGATGCGCTGACCCACCTCGCGACCGATGCGATTGCCCTCGGCCTGCAGGGTGCTGCGACGCTCCTCGAGGTCCCGCTCCTGCAGGGCGATCTGCTGCAGGGGGCCGAGATCGGTCCGCAGACCGCGACGGGCCAGCTGCCGGGTGATCAGCTCAGAGTCGTCGCGCAGCAGGCGCTGATCCAGCACGGCAGGTCGGAAAGCTGGGGGCGAGCCTATCGGGTGCTCCGCTGGGGCACTGTTCTGATCACGCCCCGCCGCGGCCGATCCGTGGTGACCGGAAGGCAACGGCTCGCGGCAACGGCTCGCGGCACCCGGCAAACTGCTGCCCCATGCCACCCACTTCTTCAGCCGATCAGGAGGCCCCGAGGCCGCCGCAGGGGACCGATTCCGCTGCCGCCGAGCAGCTGGCGCGGCAGCAGATCGAACAACAACCACAGCAACCGGCTGCCTGGCGGCATCTGGGGGAGGTGCTGGAGCGCCGGGGAAAACTGAGCGAAGCGATCGCGGCCTACGAGCGAGTCGCCGAGCTGGATGGGCGCGATGTCGCGTGCCGCACGGCCCTGGGGCATCTGCTGCGCAGGATGTCCTACCTGGAGGAGGCGATCCACTGGCACGCCGCCGCCCTGGCGCTGCACCCGGATGCGCTGATCCTGCAGCTCAATCATCTGTGCGTTCTACCGCTGGTGCCGACCTCCAGATCCCAGAGCGAGCGACTACGACAACGCTGCCTGGAGGGCCTGGAGGGCCTGGAGCATCTGCAGCGGCGAGGACAGCGCTGGGAGTTCAGCAGCCATGAGATGCCCGATCACCTCTTTTACCTCATTTATCATCATCGCGACAACCGCCGTGCTCTCACGACCTACGGACGTTTAATCCAAACTTTTGCGCAGTCGAGATGCGACCCCCAGCTCCTGAGCCCCGCCGCATCACCACCGCCACGCAAGGGGAGGCGTCGTATTGGATTTATATCCGGCTTTTTCTATAATCACAGCAACAACCTGGCCTTTGAAGGATTGATCCGAGGCCTGGACCGCAGCCGATTTGAAGTGGTGGTGATTCATCTCCACAGCACTCCAATCGACGCCGTTTCAACCCGCCTCCATCGCAGCAGCGACCAATATTTCATCCTTTCCGGTGACACCAATCAGGCGCTTCACCAGCTGCGAGATCTGCATCTGGATCTGCTGTTCTTCACCGACATCGGCATGCATCCACTGATCACGATGCTGGCGAGTATTCGCTCAGCGCCGATCCAGGTGACGGGCTGGGGTGTGCCCCAGACCAGCGGGCTGGCGACCGTGGACCATTACATCTCGGGCTCCCTGGTGGAGCCTTCTGATGCCGACTCGCAATACAGCGAAAATCTGGTGCGCCTTCCCGGACTTCCCTGTTGCTATCTCTCGGAGAATCTGGCCCAGACAAGCAGAAGCCGCGACTTTTTCTTTCTGCCAACCGACGCTCCCCTGCTGGGTTGCCTGCAGACCTTCTGGAAGCTGCATCCCGATTTCGATGCCATGCTCGAAGCGATCGCCCAGCGCCTCACGCAGGCCTGGTTTGTGATGGTGGAATCGGAGATCACCTCACACACCGCGATCCTGCTCGAGCGCCTGGCGGCAGCCGCACCCACCTTCTGCGAACGGCTGATTCTGCTCAGCCGTCAGCCGCGCCAGGAGTTCATGGCCCTGGCGGGCTGCCTCGATCTGCTGCTCGATCCGCCTTATTTCAGCAGCGGCATCTCCCTCTACGACACGATCCATACCGGCACACCGACCGTCAGCCTGGAGGGACGCTTTCTGCGCTCCCGTTTCGTGGCCGGTGCTTATCGCCTCATGGAACTACCCGACGCTCCCGTCGCCCATAGCCAGGAGGAGTACATCCATCTGGTGGTCGCCCTGATCGAGGACCGGGAGCGTCTGCAACGCCTGCGTCAGAACATTCGCGATCGCGCTGGCAGGTTGTACGACCGCTCCGATGTCGTCAACGCCTTTGCCGATTTCGCCTGGGAGGCCACTGCCACCGCAGCCACCGCAGACTGATCGGAGCCACCGCCGAGCGTGGCTCCAGGGATTGCACCGTTCAGGCCGGACCAGACGCGCAGGCTGCAGAAGACCTGCAGCCTGCACAAGACATGCCGCCGACACGGTGCAGGGGGATCGGCCCGGCCCTTTCGGGGAGCCAGGCTGAACGCCTCAGAGCACCTGAACCACTTCGCTCACCTCGGGGATCGCTTCGCGGAGCTTGCGCTCAATACCCATCTTGAGCGTCATCGTGCTGCTGGGGCAGGAGCCGCAGGCCCCCTGCAGGCGCACCTTCACGATCGGCCCATCGATCTCCACCACCTCGACGTTGCCGCCATCGGCCATCAGGTAGGGACGCAGTTCATCCAAGGTGCGCTCGACGTTCTCCAGCGTCAGAGCGCGGGGGTCTGCGGCGGCCTCCGGGATGGCGGTGGGCGCTGGGGTGGGGCTTTCGGTGGTCATGGGCCGATGCAGATCTGTGGGAATGCTACGGATCGCGGCGAAGCCGCCGCCGGCCCGGCTGGGGCCGCTGGCGCAAGGCCACAGGCGGCACCCAGCCTCCCTGGCGGCACGCCGGCGCCCGGCAGCTTTCGCTCGCTGCAGCTGCCGCCAGCTCCGCGACCGCGCCGCAGCAGCGGGGCTGTCCGCCACAGGGCGGGAGCGGCCTGCGGATCGGCTGCAGGCGGCCCTGCCAGCCCCCCTCCCTAGGATCGGCACCACTGCAGGCGCCAGGCGCCCGTGCGATGACCGACATCCCCGTTTCCCGCATCCGTAATTTCTGCATCATCGCCCACATCGACCATGGCAAATCCACCCTGGCCGATCGGCTGCTGCAGGACACCGGCACCGTCGCGGCGCGCGACATGCAGGAGCAGTTCCTGGACAACATGGATCTGGAGCGGGAGCGGGGGATCACGATCAAGCTGCAGGCGGCGCGGATGGAATACAAGGCGGCCGATGGCGAAACCTATATCCTCAATCTGATCGATACCCCGGGACACGTCGATTTCTCTTATGAGGTGAGCCGCTCGCTGCAGGCCTGCGAAGGCGCATTGCTGGTGGTGGATGCCAGCCAGGGGGTGGAGGCCCAGACCCTGGCCAACGTGTATCTGGCCCTCGAGAATGATCTGGAAATCATTCCGGTGCTCAACAAGATCGATCTCCCAGGAGCAGATCCCGAGCGCATCAGCGCCGAGATCGAAGCGATCATCGGCCTCGACACCAGCAACGCCATCCCCTGCTCTGCCAAGACCGGCCTGGGTGTGCCCGAGATCCTGCAGGCGGTGGTGGAGCGGGTGCCGCCGCCGCAGGACAAGGTGGCGGAACCGCTGCGGGCGCTGATCTTCGATTCCTCTTCCGACGCCTACCGGGGCGTGATCGTTTATTTCCGGGTGATCAGCGGCCCGCTCGCCCGCACGGACAAGGTGCTGCTGCTGGCCCGCGGCAAGACCTACGCACTCGATGCAGTG
>JBJTQH010000014.1:0-3951 GCA_046075505.1 Cyanobium sp.
TGGCTTCGTCCAGCGCTTCTGAGGGCGGCTTAACCAGCTTCTTTGCGCCACATCGTTGTTGTATGAGCCTGCTCATGCGGACGCTAAGGCCGCCACTATGGACGCATCGAAGGCTCGCAAACGAAATTCAGCAAGTCCTAATTATTCGCTGTATTGCAAAGCCCTGCGCATCCTTGTGTGGGAAGGCATCACGGTAGAAAAAGCGTGTCGCACCGTCTGCTGGACCCGTCTGCAATCCCTGCATCAGTGCCTGCCGCGCGAGTATCGCGATCCCGAGCAGCTGTTCTTCCTGCTCCGCCGCGAACTGCAGCCCCTTCACAAGGCCTGAATCCCGGCGGCAGGCCTGCGCGCTGCAGCGGGGCCGCTGCTTCACCCCAGGGACAGGGGCACTCCCGTCTCGCCACGATGTTGAGGTGCTGTCCCGTGTTGAGCGGCTGTCCGGTGTTGAGCGGCTGTCCCGTGTTGAGGAGGTGAGCCGGAGATCGCAGCGGCGGCCGGCGAAAGGGACGGCGACGGCACCGGAGCGGCGACGCTCTCCTGCAGCAGAGGACTGGCCAGCTGGGCCTCCACCTGGGCATGCACCACCTGCCGGTAGCGCAGCATGTGCTCCTCGATCAGCAGCAGCCAGAGAAAATCGGGCAGAGCGCTGGGCCGGCGGGCGACCAGCTCCAGCAGGCGGCTCCAGAAGCGGAAGCGCGTCCTCCTGGCCATCCCCTGGCGCCACAGCAGGCGAGCCAGCCCCCAGGCCAGCTGGGGCCCGCCGGCGCCGGAGCGCAGATCCAGCCCCCAGCGGCGCGGTCGCTGCTGCGCCCCGGCCGCCGCTCCCTGCTCCAGGCAGCTGCGATAGGCCCGCTCCAGATAGGCCTGCGGCTCATAGAGCGCATCGAAACAGTCGAGGAATTCGGTGGCGATCTCCCGCATCGGCCGGCTGGGACGGAAATTGAGCAGGTGGGTCTGGACCCCCGCATCGATGTCGCCCTGCAGCCCATCGGCCAGTCCGGCTTCCAGCAGCCGACCCTCCGCCGCCAGGCGATGCCAGAGGGCGGTGTTGGGCAGGGCCTGCAGCACCCCCACCATCGCCAGCGGGATGGCGGTGGCCTCCACGAAGCGCACGATCCGCTGCCCCGCCCCCGGTGATTCGCCATCGAAGCCGAGGATGAAGCCGGCCATCACCTGCAGCCCCTGACCCCGGATCGTGGCCACGGCCTCCACCAGGGGATGGCGCAGGTTCTGGCGCTTACCGGCCAGTTCCAGACTGCTGCAGTCAGGGGTCTCGATCCCGAGAAACACCCGGTGGAAGCCGCAGGCCACCATCGCCTGCAGCAGCTCCGGATCGGCCGCCAGATCCAGCGAGGCCTCGGTGGTGAACCGGAACGGATGGCCGCGGCGCTCCTGCCAGCCCTGCAGCTCCTGCAGCAGACGCCGCACGTTGCGGCGGTTACCGATGAAGTTGTCATCCACCAGGAACACCTCGCCCCGCCAGCCGAGGGCATGGAGGGCCTCCAGCTCCCGCAGCAGCTGCGCCGGCTCCTTGGTGCGGGGCTTGCGCCCGTAGAGCACGATGATGTCGCAGAACTCGCACTGGAAGGGACAACCGCGCGAGAACTGCACCGCCATGCCGCCATAGGCGCGGCGCTCGAGCAGATCGAAGCGAGGCACCGGCGAACAACTGACATCGGCCCGCTCGCCCTCGGCCCGGAAGCGGCCGTGCCGTTCACCCCGCGCCAGAGCCTCAAGGAACAGCGGGATCGTGATCTCCCCCTCATCGAGGATCAGGTAGTCGGCCTGGCGCAGCTCAGGGGCCTCCGGGGTGGAGGTGGCGAACGGTCCACCCACCGCCACCGGCAGGCCATGGGCCTTCGCCTGGTGGATCAGCCGGGCTAGGCTGTGGCGCTGCACCAGCATCGCCGAGAGGATCACCAGCTCCGCCCAGCGCCAGTCGTCCTCGCTGGCGGGGCGCACCTGCTCATCCACCAGGCGCAGCTCCCACTCGGGCGGCAGCAGTGCCGCCACGGTGATCAACCCGAGCGGCGGCAGCAGGGCCCGCTGGCCCACCAGCTGCAGAGCCCCCTCAAAACTCCAGAACGTGGAGGGAGGGGCAGGGGAGATCAGGAGGGTGCGCATCGTTTCGGCCAGCGGCCCGTGGGCAATCCGGACCTTCCACCGCACCCTGGAGCCCTTGCCAGGGAGGCAAGGCTGGCTGCAGCTGATCTGGGTTGCCCCTGCCGCCTGAGGCCCCGCCGCATGGCGTTGGCGCTTCATGGTGAGGCGCCTGACGGCGATGCCCCCGGCAGCGACGCGATCGCGCGGCAGCCCGCGGCCGTCACCGCCGGATCACAGGGATGGGCAGCCTCGGACGGCTGCACCTGGCCTTGCGCAAGCCCGCGGGTCGTCTGCGCCCCCGCGATCCGCACCGGTTCAGAGCAACAGGCGGTAGGCAGCATCGAGGCGCAGAAAGGCCTCCGCATCGCCTCCGAGATCGGGATGGTGGCGTTTGGCCAGCTGGCGATAGGCCCGCTTGATCGCCTCCGGACCCGCTCCCGCCTCCAGCCCCAGCAGCCACAGGGCCTCCAGACGGGGATCGGCCTGGCTGCCGGCGGCCTCACCTGCGGCCGTCCGCTGGCGGCCGTTGCGTCGGCCGGTGTCGCGGCTTGAACCGGAACCGCGATCATGGCCGGCACTCTGGCTCTGGCGGCCACCGCTGCGGGGTCCCTGCTGGCGGTCCGCGGTGCGCTGACGCCCCTCGCTGGCACCGGGCTGCTCACGGCTGCGATCGGTCTTGCCATCGGTCTGACGATCGCTTTCGCGATGGGTCTGACGATCGCTCTGGTGATCGCTGCCGGCGGCGGTCTGGCTGGAACCGCCGTCCTGCCAGGCGCCCGATCGGGCCGAATCCGCCGTGCTGTGGTTGGCGGTGCGGGTGCCGCGCTGATTGCGGGGCCCGCCCTTGCGACGCCGCTCCAACCGCTGCGACCGCTGCAGCAGATCGCCCACCACCCGCAGCGGATCCTCGTTCAGCCATTCGATGGCGCGGGGGCCATAGAGGGCAAAGGCCGCGCGCACCGCCCAGCGCACACGACTGTGGGGGCCCCGCAGCGCCTCGGCCAGTTCTGCCCCGAGGCCAGGGGAGCGACGATCGAGCTCCTCCTCCAGCGACAGGCGCGGGTTCCAGCCCTGGAGCCGCAGCTCCTCCACCAGCTCCCGCAGACCGCCGGGCTGGCCGACGCGCAACTCCTGCCAGTGGGGATGGGCGGACAACGCCTCACCCCAGCGTTCCACCAGCGCAGCGCTGAGACCATGGTTGAAACCATGGCTGACGCGGCTGGACTCCGGCTCCGCCGCAGTGGAACGGGCGGCGCGGTGCCGGGAACCGCCCTCGCTGCGGGGCTCGCCGCTGCTGGCGGATCGGGACTGACGCTGCGGGCTCTGCAGCAACAGCTCCAGCTGCAAGCGCAGGGAACGCACCTCACGGCGCAGGGAGTCATTCTCCGCCAGCAAGGCCTCGACATTGGTGGTGATCGGCCGGCTGGTGGCGGAGGGACGCCAGCGGCGGGGATCAAAGCCCATTCAGGCCGATGCTGCTGGAGGTGCCCCCATTGTGAGGGAGCATGACCCTTGACAACAGCACCAGCCTGAGGAGCGGCAGTGGCCTGCTCTGCCTATCCCTTCACCTCCTTGGCCATCGCAGCCCGCAGGGCCTCCGAAGAGATCAGCGACCCGCCGTCGACAGCGATCAACTGACCCTTGAGACGGAGCAGTTCCTCCTCTTCAAGGTTGAGCCCCCCGGCCGCAATCAGGTTCTGGCCGCCTGCAGCAATCAGATTCTGGCCGCCTGCAGCAATCAGATTCTGACCTCCGGCTGCAATCAGGTTCTGACCACCTGCCGCAATTAGATTCTGGCCACCCGCCGCAATCAGGTTCTGGCCTCCGGCTGCGATCAGGTTCTGACCG
>JBJTQH010000015.1:0-15945 GCA_046075505.1 Cyanobium sp.
ATGTCGTTCTTCTGCGTGACCGTGACGATGCCGGCGGTCTGGCTGAAGATGTCCTTCACCACCTCGGTGCCAGCCTCGATCCACTGGCCGTCCTCGATCATCAACAGGGAGATGTCCTTGTTGATCTCGTGGGTTTCCTGCGGGATCCAGAGCAGCGTGCCGCCCTTGCTCACCTCGTAGCCGTTCTTGGCGCTGCGGGCTTTCTTGATCGCCAGGCCGGGGGCGTACTTGACGGTGCCGCCGGTCTGGGTGCGGAAGCGATCATCCGCCAGCTCGGCGATCACCTCGCCACTGCCGATCTTGCTGCAGGGGGCGGTGTTGAGGCGGTAGCGGATGTTGTCCTTGCCCTCGAGGTGCCAGAGCTCACCGGCGTGGGTGGATTCACCCACCAGCTTGCAGTCCTTGAGGGTGAGGCTGGTGGTGACGATCTGCACCTCGCGGGAATCGCCGGCGCTCTCGCGCAGGCGCACGGCACCGCCGTATTCGCTCTGCAGACGGCTCTCGGCCAGCACCTTGCCGGTGGTGACAGGGGTATTGGCTTCCACCACCGGCAGGGCATTGGGCGGCAGGTTGTAGACGTCGCCGCTGAACACCCAAAGGCGGCCGAGGCGCTGGGCCTTGTGGGTGATGTTGCCCTGGCGGTCGGTGACCTCACGGGGCTGAATATCAGCCTCGAAACGCACCTGACCGGCCAGATCGCAGATCACATCCTTAGTGGCCTTTTCAACGCTCTTCTTCACCTGGGCGCCGGAGGAGATCTGGGCCAGGGTGGTGTCAGCCGGCACCGTATCGCCGTCGTTGACGAACAGGATTGAACCGGAGGTGATGTCGAGTTTCTGGGCTTTGCCATTGCCGCTCGGCTTGACCGTGAGCACGAAGTCGGTTTCGGCCAGATGGGCCTGCACACCGTGGGGGGTGCGGTGGTCGCGCAAGCGGGCCTTGGCGCCGAATTCCACCACCCCCTCATCAAGCGAGCGCACCACGCCGGTTTCGGCGGTGGACACACCGCCGGTGTGGAAGGTGCGCATCGTCAGCTGGGTGCCGGGCTCCCCGATCGACTGGGCGGCGATGATGCCGACGGCCTCGCCCAGATCGACGAGTTCGTTGTGGGCCAGGGCCCAGCCATAGCACTTGCGGCAGACCGAACGGGACGCTTCACAGGTGAGCGGCGAGCGGGCCAGCACGCTGCGCACGCCAGCGGCCTCAATGCGACGGCTGAGGGGGATGTCGATCTCGGTGTCCCGCTCGGCCAGCACGCTGCCGTCGGC
Source organism: Cyanobium sp. (assembly GCA_046075505.1). GTDB lineage: Bacteria > Cyanobacteriota > Cyanobacteriia > PCC-6307 > Cyanobiaceae > Cyanobium. The sequence continues at coordinate 1,269 of JBJTQH010000015.1, forward strand.
GGCGAGGATCGGGGCAGCGGCGAGACGACCGATCAGCTTGCTGCCGAACCCGCCCTTCTCATCGGCATCGATGGCGATGCCACGGGTGGTGCCGCAGTCCTCCTCGCGCACGATCACGTCCTGGGCCACATCGACCAGACGGCGGGTGAGGTAGCCGGAGTCGGCGGTGCGCAGAGCGGTATCCACCAGACCCTTGCGGGCGCCATAGGAAGAGATCACGTATTCGGTGACCGTCAGTCCTTCGCGGAAATTGGTGCGGATCGGCAGGTCGATGATCTCCCCCTGCGGGTTGGCCATCAGGCCGCGCATCCCCACCAGCTGACGCACCTGCGACATGTTGCCGCGGGCGCCGGAGTTGGCCATCATCCAGACCGAGTTCAACGGATCGTTCTCGTTGAAGTTGCGCCGTACGGCCAGCACCAGCCGCTCGTTGGTCTCGGTCCAGGTGTCGATTACCTTGGTGTGACGCTCCACCTCGGTGATCTCGCCGAGGCGATAACGCTCCTCGGTTTCGGTGATCTGCTGCTCCGCTTCTTCCAGCAGGGCCGATTTGTCATCGGGGATGCGCAGATCGTCGACCGAGATCGATACCGCCGCCTGGGTGGCGTAGTGGAAACCGAGATCCTTGAGCTCATCGGCCATCGCCGCCGTGGCGGCTGTGCCGTGATGCTTGTAGGCCCAGGCCACCAGATTGCGCAGGGCCTTCTTGTCGATCACCCGGTTGCGGAACGGCGGCGCCTCGCGGCTGAGGGCGCGGCTGGCGCTGGCCGGCGCCGGGGTGGGGGCCTTGGCGGCGGCTTCGGCGGCCTTGCTCTTCCGGCTGGACTTCTTGGCGGGGGAGGCGGTCATGGGCGGCGGTGCCTGGGGCGCTGGGGTGGGACGGAAAGAAGAAGTGAGGCGAGCGGAACAGGGCGGCTTCAGGCCGCGCCGACGGCCGAAATGATCGTGTGATTGATCACGACACGACCCACGGTGGTAAGCAGATAGCGGCTGATCAGAGCTCCATCCTCATCGAAGCGATCGCGGCGGTATTTCCACTGCTCAACCCGGGTGCCATCGCTGAGGGTGTCACTCGACTGGGGGGCGCTGTCCTCGTCATCGCTGTCCACCTCGCCGTGAAAGCGCACCCACACCCAGTCGTGCAGTTTGATGTGCTTCTCTTCAAAGGCGGCGATCACATCCTCCAGGCTGGCGTAGGTGTGGGCGTGACTGCCGAACGCGGGGCGGGGATTTTCGCGCTTCTCGGCCGTGAGGTAATAGGCCCCCAGCACCATGTCCTGGGAGGGGGTGATGATCGGCTCGCCGGTGGCGGGCGAGAGAATGTTGTTGCTGGCCAGCATCAGCATCCGCGCTTCGGTCTGGGCTTCGATCGCCAGGGGCACGTGCACGGCCATCTGGTCGCCGTCGAAGTCGGCGTTGAACGCCGGGCAGACCAGCGGGTGCAGCTGGATGGCGCGACCATCGACCAGCTTGGGCTCGAACGCCTGAATGCCGAGACGGTGCAGCGTCGGGGCGCGGTTGAGCAGGATCGGGTGCCCTTCGATCACCTCCTGCAGCACCTGCATCACCTCATCATCGGCGCGCTGGATCAATTTCTTGGCGGCCTTGATGTTGTTGACGATGTTCTGGCGGATCAGGCGATGGATCACGAACGGCTGGAACAGCTCGATCGCCATTTCCTTCGGCAGACCGCACTGGTGCATCTTCAGCTTCGGACCGACCACAATCACCGAACGGCCGGAGTAGTCGACCCGTTTGCCGAGCAGGTTCTGACGGAAGCGGCCCTGCTTGCCTTCGATGATGTCGCTGAGCGACTTGAGCGGCCGGTTGTTGGCACCCACCACGGTGCGGCCGCGGCGACCGTTATCGATCAGGGCGTCGACGGCCTCCTGCAGCATCCGCTTTTCGTTGCGGATGATGATCTCGGGCGCCAGGATATCCTGCAACCGTGCCAGGCGGTTGTTGCGGTTGATCACGCGCCGGTAGAGATCATTGAGATCGCTGGTCGCGAAACGGCCGCCGTCGAGCTGCACCATCGGCCGCAGATCGGGCGGGATCACTGGGATCACATCGAGCACCATCCACTCGGGGCGGGCGTTGGTGGCGATGAAGTTGTCGATCACGCGCAGACGCTTGATCAGCTTGGCCCGCTTCTGACCCTTGCTGCCGGCGATCTCCTCGCGCAGCTGCTCGGCGATCTCAGCCAGGTCGAGATCCTCGAGCAGACGCTTGAGCGCTTCTGCCCCGATCCCCACCTCGGGCTCATTCTCGATCTCAGAATCTTCGGCAAAGATTTGATCTTCGATCTCCAGCCACTCGTCTTCGGTGAGCAGCTGCTTGTAGGTGAGATCCTTGTGATCGCCCGGATCGAGCACCACATAGCAGTTGAAGTAAACGATCTGCTCCACATCGCGCAGGGGCATGTCGAGCAGGATCGCCACATAGCTGGGGATGCCCTTCAGATACCAGACGTGCGACACGGGGGCCGCCAGCTTGATGAAGCCCATGCGGTGGCGCCGCACCCGGCTTTCGGTCACCTCCACACCACAGCGCTCGCAGACGATGCCGCGGTGCCGCACCCGCTTGTATTTGCCGCAGTGGCATTCCCAGTCCTTGGACGGACCGAAGATCTTCTCGCAGAACAGCCCGTCCATCTCGGGCTTGAGGGTGCGGTAGTTGATCGTCTCCGGTTTGGTCACCTCGCCGACCACCTGACCGTTGGGCAGGGTGCGCTGGCCCCACTGCATGATCCGCTCGGGGGAGGCGAGCGTGATCTTGACGTAATCGAAGTGGTTCTCGGTGCGGAGGTTGCTGTTGGACATGGCGGCGGCCGGGCGGTGAGAGAGGAATGCGAAGGGCGATCAACCCCGCCCGCAGCGGACGGGGGATCGGCGATCAGTCGTCGTCGTAGTCCGCGACGCCGAGGGACTCGTAGGTGGGGCGGCTGGGGGTGCTGCGGCGGGGATTGACGTCCTGCATCAGATCCACTTCATCGCCGCTGTCGGTATAGACGGCGATGTCGAGCCCGAGCGATTGCAGTTCGCGCATCAGCACCTTGAACGACTCCGGTGTGCCGGGCCTGGGGATCGGCTTGCCCTTGACGATGGCGTTGAGCGCTTCGTTGCGGCCCTGCATGTCGTCGGACTTGACGGTGAGCAGTTCCTGCAGGGTGTAGGAGGCGCCATAGGCCTCCAGGGCCCACACCTCCATCTCGCCGAGGCGCTGGCCGCCCTGCTGGGCCTTGCCGCCCAGGGGCTGCTGGGTGACCAGGGAGTAGGGGCCGGTGGAGCGGGCGTGGATCTTGTCGTCCACCAGGTGCACCAGCTTGAGGATGTGGGCGTAGCCGACTGTGACCGGCTGGTCGAACGGTTCGCCGGTGCGGCCGTCGATCAGCTGGATCTTGCCGGGATGCTCCGGGTCGTACACCCAGTCCTTGCCGGGCTGACGGGCGGCTTCCTCGAGATAGGCCTGCACCGTCTGCTTGCTCTTCTCGGCGCCATACATTTCATCGAAGGGCACCACCTTGACGCGGCAGTCGAGATGGGAGGAGGCCCAGCCCATCAGGCATTCGAACACCTGGCCGACGTTCATCCGGCTCGGCACACCCAGGGGGTTGAGCACGATGTCGATCGGGCTGCCGTCCGGCAGATAGGGCATATCCTCGCGCGGCAGGATGCGGCTGATGATGCCTTTGTTGCCATGGCGGCCGGCCATCTTGTCGCCGACCTGGATCTTGCGGCGCTGGGCGACATACACCCGCACCACCATGTTGGCGCCGGGGGGCAGCTCATCCCCCTGCTCACGGGTGTAGATGCGCACATCGACAACGCGGCCACGCTCGGTGCTGGGCACCCGCAGTGAGTTGTCGCGCACGTCGCGGGCCTTCTCGCCAAAGATGGCGCGCAGCAGCTTCTCTTCCGGCGGCTGATCCGATTCCCCCTTCGGGGTGACCTTGCCCACCAGGATGTCGCCGCTTTCCACATAGGCGCCAATACGGATGATGCCCATTTCGTCGAGATTGCCGAGGCTCTCTTCGGCGACATTGGGGATCTCGCGGGTGATCTCCTCGGGACCGAGCTTGGTCTGGCGGGCCTCGATCTCATACTTCTCGATGTGCACTGAGGTGTAGAGGTCGTCCTGCACCAGGCGATCGCTCACCAGGATCGCGTCTTCGTAGTTGTAGCCCTCCCAGGGCATGTAGGCGATCAGCACGTTCTGACCCAGGGCGATCTCGCCGCCTTCGCAGGCCGAGCCATCGGCCAGCACCTGACCGGCGATGACGCGGTCACCCTGTTGAACGATCGGCCGCTGGTTGAGGCAGGTGTCCTGGTTGGAGCGTTGGTACTTCTGCAGGAAGTGGGTGTGCTCCATCCCTTCGTCGTCACGAATGACGATGGCGGTGGCATCGACGAACACCACCTCGCCGTTGACGCGGGTGATCGGCACCATGCCCGAGTCGCGGGCCACCTGGGTTTCCAGGCCGGTGCCCACCAGCGGGCGTTCCGGGCGCAGCAGTGGCACCGCCTGGCGCTGCATGTTGGAGCCCATCAGGGCGCGGTTGGCGTCGTCGTGCTCGAGGAAGGGGATCAGGGAGGTGGCCACAGAGATCACCTGCACCGGTGAGAGCTGCACATAATCCACCTGCTCGGGCGGCACCTTCTCGAAGTCCTGGCGGTAGCGCACCGGTACCAGATCGACAGTGATGCGTCCTTCCGCATCGGTGGGCACGTCGCCGGGAGCGACGCGGCACTCGTCTTCGAGATCGGCGGAAAGATAGATCGGATTGCCCTTCTTATGGACGATGCCGTCTTCCACCTTCCAGAACGGCGTTTCGATGAAGCCGTATTCATTGACGCGGGCGTGGGTGGCCAGCGAACCGATCAGGCCGGCGTTCGGACCTTCCGGCGTCTCGATCGGGCAGATGCGGCCGTAGTGGGAGGGGTGGATGTCGCGCACGGCAAAGCCGGCCCGCTCGCGGGTTAGGCCACCGGGGCCGAGGGCGCTGATGCGGCGCTTATGGGTGAGCTCGGCCAGCGGATTGGTCTGATCCATGAACTGGCTCAGCTGGCTGGAGCCGAAGAACTCCTTGATCGCCGCCACCAGCGGCTTGGGGTTGACCAGCTGGGCGGGGGTGAGCGATTCGGTTTCGCCGACCGTCATCCGTTCCTTGATGATCCGCTCCAGCCGGTTGAGGCCGACCCGCACCTGGTTCTGCAGCAGCTCGCCCACCGAGCGGACGCGGCGGTTGCCGAGGTGGTCGATGTCATCGAGGCAGGCGCCGCCGACATCGAGCTCGAGATTGATCAGATAATCGATGGTGCTCAGCACATCCTCAGGGGTGAGCGTGCGGGTGGCATCGGGGATGGTGAGGCGCAGCTTCTTGTTGATCTTGTAGCGGCCCACCCGACCGAGGTCGTAGCGCTTGGGATCGAAGAAGCGACTGTGCAGCAGCTGCTGACCACCGCTCACCGAGGGGGGTTCACCGGGGCGCAGCTTCTTGTAGAGCTCCAGCAGGGCCTGGTCCTCGGAGGCGATGCCCTCATCATTCGCCGCTTCAATCGACTTCTGGTAATACTCCGGATGGCGGAGCTTGTCGAGCACGTCGTTATCGGACAGACCGATGGCGCGCATCAATACGTGCGCATTGATCTTGCGGGTTTTATCGACGCGGACGTGCAGCAGATCGTTCTTGTCGGTTTCGAACTTCAGCCAGGCGCCGCGGTTGGGGATGACGCTCGCGTTGAACGTCTTGCGGCCGTTCTTGTCCTGCTCATCCTTGAAATAGACGCCCGGGCTGCGCACGATCTGATTGACGATCACCCGCTCGGCGCCGTTGATGATGAACGTGCCCCGCTCGGTCATCAGCGGCAGCTCGCCGATGAACACCTCCTGCTCTTTGATCTCGCCGGTCTCCTTGTTGACTAGGCGGCAGGTGACGTACATCTGCGAGGCAAAGGTGGCATCGCGACGTTTCGCCTCTTCCACGTCGTGGCGGGGGCGCTTGAGGCGATACTCACTGCCGATGAAGTGCAGCTCGAGCTTGCCGGTGTAGTCGGTGATCGGTGAGAAGCTCTCCAGCTCCTCGATCAGCCCCTTCTCCAGAAACCATTTGAAGCTGGCCCGTTGCACCTCCACCAGATCAGGCAGGTAGGTGACGGTCTTGGCGACCTGAATCGCGCTGCTCATGCGGTGAACCTGCGGGACGGGGACGTTCAGGGGGGAGGGAGGATCGGTCCCGGGGGGGAAGGGACCGGGCCGGAGGCGAAGGCCGGACTTCGAGGGAAGCCGGGCGACCCTTCAGCGGAACCTGCGACGGACGGCGGCGGCTCGTCCTGGGCTGCCTGACGGACAGCGGCGGGAGGAGGAGGCAGCCCTCAGGCCATGGGGCGGCTCATCGGCGACCGGCAACAGGGGCCTAGAATGGGAATGACGCCAGCTGGGGCGGGAACGTCTGCACGCTTCAGCGCGCGACCGAATCGCGGCCTGCCGAGCGGCAGAGCTCCCGGGAACAGTGCCGGCCCAGGACCGGTCACCACTGATGAAGCCGTAGTCGACAAAGGGAGCGATTCCGCTTCCAGGCCAATGGATCATCATACATCGTCAAGCCCCAGGCCAAACAGGCGATCGGCGTTGGCGCTGCTTGTGCGGCAGACCTGGGTCAGGGATTCCTGTCGCAGTTCCGCCACCCGCTCTGCCACCGACCGCACGTAGGCGGGTTCGTTGCGCTTGCCCCGGCGCGGTACCGGCGCCAGAAACGGGCAGTCGGTCTCGACCAGATAGCGATCAGCAGGCACCTGCACCGCGCAGCTGTGGGTGGCCTCGGCCTTGGGGAAGGTGACCGTGCCGCTGAAGCTGATCATGAACCCCAGCTCCAGAAAAGCTTCCATCTCCTCCGGGGTGCCGCCCCAGCAGTGCATCACTCCCCGCGGACAGCGTCCCTGGTCGGCGCGGGCGCGCAGCTCCTGCAGCATCGGCTCGGCGGCATCGCGGCAGTGCACGATCACGGGCAGATCGAGCTCCAGCGCCAGATCCAGCTGGGGCTGCAGCACAGCCAACTGCTGCTCGAGATTCTTCTGGCGGAACAGATCGAGGCCCAGCTCGCCGATCGCCACCACGCGCCGGTCATCGCCGGCTGCCTGGGCGAGCGTGGCGGCGGTGTCGCTCTGCCAGTGCTCGGTGTCCAGCGGGTGGACGCCCACCGAGTACCGCATCTCCGGCAGGCGATCGGCCAGAGCCCGGATCGCGGCAATCTCCGAAGGCTCCACGCAGGCATGCACCAGAGCCTTCACCCCCGCCTGCTGCCAGCGCTGGCGCACCTCCTCCAGATCCGCCTCGAAATTGCGGAACACCAGATGGCAATGGCTGTCGACCAGCATCACGCCGTCCTCACCCTCGGGGGAAGGGCCGCTGGCGGGGGCAGCAAGTGGGGTGGTGAGGGAGGTGGACATTGGCAACCGGGACGCAGGAAGCGGAACAGACGGGCATGCAGGAAAGCGTGGCGCAGCTCCGCTTCTGTGGGGGGGAGCGGTCAGTGATGGAGCACGGCCCCTCCGTTGTGGGGGGCAGCGTCGACTGACGCCGGGCTCGTGGCGCCAGGAGGATGCCACCGGATCTCCTGCAGGCCTCCTGAGTACTCTGCTGCTGTCCGATGCCCAGGGGGCCTGTCGGCGGCCGACCGATCAGGAGCAACGCCTGCCAATGCTGATGTTTGCCCCGGGCATGGGCCCGACGCGCGACAGGCCTACGACGCTCTGGTGCCGGGGAGGGAAGCGCCAGAGCGTGGCGGTGGCCGGAGGCCGCTCCTGAGCACCTGCCTGGCTCCCTGCGCAGAAGCGCTGACGCAAAAGGTCCGGGGGCCTTGTGTATCCGCCGGTTGGCGGCGCCATCGCTGCTGGCCCCGGTGGTTGCAACCGCTTGGACTCCGCTCAAAGCATGGCCGCCCGGTCTGGACGGGGCGCCCGTGCCGCGACGCCGGCCTCACAACATCGCGCCGGGTTCGTGCTGGGCAGCCCTCCAGCCAGCTCCCCTGACGGGGAAAACAGTCGGAGCTGGGCCCTGGATCCTGTCGCCACAAGAATTGCAGCCGCCTCTTCTCCGCCCGCAACATTCGCCATCGCAGCGGGTTGGCGGCTGGGGGATCGGGGGATGCCGCAGCCGGCGCCGGGCCGGTTCCAGTGGGAGCCGCCTGCGGGTTGGACTGCGCTCAGGGCCTGCTGCGTTCCGATTGGATTGGATTGAAGCGGCGTTGCCTTCAGGCTCCGCCGCGTTCAGGTCCTGTTGCGTTCAGACCACGTTGCGCTCAGGCAGTAGTGCGCTCAGACCGTATTGCGCTCAGGCAGTGGCTGCTGCAGCGGGTTCGAGGGCTTTCTTGACAGCCACGCTCAGGCGGGCCTTCTGGTTGGCGCCGGTGTTGCGATGCAAGACGCCGACCTTCACCGCCTTGTCGATCTTGCTGAAGGCGGCACTCATCGTGGCTTGAACCGTGGCGCGGGCTTCCTCACCGGGGGCTTGGCCGCAGGCCTGGCAGGCCGTGAAGCAGCGCTTCATCAGGGTGCGGAGCGCCGATTTGTAGGAGCGGTTGCGCAGGCGGTTGCGCTCGGCGATCTGGATGCGCTTCTTCGACGACTTGTTATTGGCCACAGGTGCTGGCGCTGATTCGGCAAACGGAGAGCCTACCGCGTGGTCGAACCCGGGTGGGGGTTGCGCCTGCAAAGCCCGGCGCTGCCTGCCGTGCTCTGTTCGGCCGGGGGCTCGGCCGGCAGCGATCGAGGCCAGGGCGGTGGTCGCCGGGTTCTAGCCTCGCTCCCTGTGATTCCGGCCTGGCGCCTGTTGCGCGTGTCCCTTCCGATTGCCCCTGACGGCAGCTCCCAGGCGGGCACGCGCCCGGCGGATCCCCTGCCGTTGGGTCTGAGCCGCCTGCCGGGTGGTGAGGCGGCCTGCCGGCGTCTGGAGGCGATCGCCGCCCGCACCGATGGGGAACGGTTGCAGGAAGAGGAGCGCAACGTCGCTGAGATCCTCCGCCAGGTGCGGCGCGATGGCGACCGGGCCCTGCTGGAGCTGAGCGAACGCTTCGATGGCCTGCGGCCCGATCCGCTGCGCATCCCGATCGAGCAGCTGCGTGCGGCCTGGGAGGCCACCCCGGCGCCCCTGCAGGAGGCGCTGCAGCTGGCCCACGAGCGGGTGCTCCGCTTTCACCGCGCCCAGCTGCCCCAGGATCTGGCCCTCAGCGGTCCCCACGGCGAGCGTCTCGGCCGGCGCTGGCGTCCGGTGGAGCGGGCCGGTCTGTATGTGCCCGGCGGACGGGCCTCCTATCCGAGCACGGTGCTGATGAACGCCGTACCGGCCCGCGTCGCCGGGGTGGAGCGTCTGGTGATGGTCACACCGCCGGGGCCCGATGGCCTGCCGAATCGCACCGTGCTGGCGGCTGCCCATCTGGCTGGAGTCAGTGAGGTGTACCGGGTGGGTGGCGCCCAGGCGATCGCGGCCCTGGCCTGGGGGACCGAATCGATTCCGCGCGTGGATGTGATCAGCGGTCCCGGCAATCTGTGGGTCACCCTGGCCAAGAAGGCGGTGTATGGGCAGGTGGGGATCGACTCCCTGGCCGGTCCCAGTGAGGTGCTGGTGATCGCCGACCACACCGCCCGGGCCGATCAGGTGGCGGCCGATCTGATGGCCCAGGCCGAACACGATCCGCTCGCCGCCGCGATCCTGATCACCACCAGCGCTGCCCTGGCCGATGCGGTGCCGGCGGCGATCGCCGAGCAGCTGCGTAACCATCCCCGCGCTGCGATCACCCGCCGCGCCCTGGAGGACTGGGGCCTGATCGTGGTGTGCGACGACCTGGCGGAAGCGGCGGCCCTGAGCGATCGCTTTGCGCCGGAGCACCTGGAACTGCTGGTGGAGGATCCCGAAGCCCTGGCGGAACGGATTCACCATGCCGGCGCCATCTTCCTGGGGCCCTGGACGCCGGAGGCGGTGGGCGACTACCTGGCCGGTCCCAACCACACCCTGCCCACCTCCGGCACGGCCCGCTTTGCCGGTGCCCTGAGCGTGGAGACCTTTCTGCGCCACACCAGCCTGATCGGCTTCAACCGCGCCGCCCTGGAGGCCACCAGCGGTGCGGTGATCGCGCTGGCCGAGAGCGAAGGACTGCACAGCCATGCCGAATCGGTGCGGCGGCGGCTGGTCTGAGGCGGCGGCTGCCGCAGCGCCCCCCATTCAGTGCAGGGCGCCCCTCATCACAGCCCCGAAAGGGGCCTCAGCGCACCGGCACCTCTGCCGCTCCAGCCAGCACAGCGCCTCTGGCGCTTAACGCACCATCGCCGCCACGTTGCCGCCGTCGACGGTGAGCACGGCGCCGGTGGTGCGCTCCATGCGGGCCAGGGCGACGAAGGCGTCGGCCACATGGCGGGCCTGCACCTCGCGGCCCAGCAGGTTGCCGGCCATGTACACCTCCTCGCTGACACCGCGGGCCGCCGCCCGCTCACGGATCATCTCGCCATCGAGAAGGCCGGAGCGGATGCGGTCGGCGTTGATCGCGTTGACCCGCACGCCGTTGCCGCCCTCCTCGAGGGCGTACTGGCGCATCAGGGCCAGCAGGGCGGCCTTGCTGATGCCGTAGGCCCCGAAATCCGGGCCGGGGTTGAGCGCCTGCTTGCTGACGTTGAACAGCAGCTGGCCGCCCAGGCCCTGGGCGCGGAACACCCCCAGCGCCGCCTGGGACACCGTCTGGTGCGAGAAGAAGTTGAGCTCGAAGCAGTCGCGCAGATCGCGTTCCGGCAGGGTGGCGATCGCACCGGTCCAGGCGGCGCCGGCATTGCTGACCACCACATCCAGTCCACCGAAGCGGCTGCAGACCTTCGCGATGGCGGCATGCACCTGCTGCGGATCGGTGACATCGCAGGCCAGGCCCAGGGCGGCGGGGCTGCAGGCGGCTGCCACCGCTGCGGCGGCTTCGCCATCGCGATCGAGCACCGCCAGATCGGCCCCCTGGGCGGCGAAGGCATGGGCCGTGGCCGCCCCGATGCCGCCACCGCCACCGGTGACCAGCACCACCTGGCGTGCCAGGGGTTTGGCAGAGCCCTTGCCGAGCTTGGCCTGCTCCAGGCTCCAGTACTCCATGTCGAAGGTGTCGTTCTCACCGACGGGCTCGAACCTGCCGATGCTCTCGGCGGCCAGCAGGGTGCGGGCCCAGGCCTCGCCGAGGTCGGCGGTGATCGCCGCTGCTTCTGCGGACGCCCCCACCCCGATCAAGCCCAGCCCAGGCACCGCCAGCAGCCGCGGCAGCGGATCGAGGCGGCGCTTGTGGCCGCCGACGCGCAGGTTCTGGCGCTCGAAGGTGGCGCCATAGACCTCGCTGTAATCCTGCAGGGCCTGATCGATGGCGGTGTCATCGGGATCGGGGGGCAGCACCAGTGCCCGGGCCTTGGTGCGGATCACGTGGTCGGGGGTGGCGACACCGCGGCCGGCCCAGTCGGGAAGGCGGGCGTCGTCGCTGACGGCCCTGGCCTCAGCCCCCTGGCGCAGATCCAGCAGCCAGTGATCCGGGGCCCCGCAGGTGCGGGCGGCGCGGCCGAGGGCACCGCGCAGGCGCGGCAGCAGCGCTGCCGCCTGCAGCTCCGGAGGCGGGGACGGCAGGGCGTGGAAGCGGCGCTCACCGCGCTCCAGCCGCTGCTCGGCGAGGCGCACCAGTTCGATCATGCGCTCGTAGCTCTGCCGGGCGGTGTCGCCGAAGGAGAACAGGCCGTGTTGGAGCAGCACCATGCCCTCCAGGGGAATGCCTGTGATCGCGGCGCGGACAGCCGCCTGCTCGTACAGCTCGGCGCAGGCCTTGGCCAGCGCGAAACCGGGCATCACATAGGGCACCAGCACCACCCGTTCGCCATAGACCTCGCGGCACACCGCTTCGGCATCGGGCTGATCCGCCAGGGCCAGCAGAGCGGTGGCGTGGGTGTGATCGACGAAGGTGTGCGGCAGGAAGGCATGCAGCAGCGCCTCCACGGACGGGTTGGGGGCGGCCGGATCGATCAGGTTGCGGCGCTGGGCGGCCACCATGTCCTCATCGCTGAGGTGCTCGAGGGTGCGCAAGGCCCGCAGCGGCTCGATGCGCACGGCGGGATGGCCGGCCGGTTCGATCGTGGCCAGATCCCAGCCGCTGCCCTTGACGCACAGCACGTTGATCGCATCGCCCAGCAGCCCCGTGACCCGGGTCTTGACTGAGGTGTTGCCACCGCCGTGCAGCACCAGCTCCGGATCGGCCCCCAGCAGCCGGGCTGAATAGGTGCGCAGGGCCAGCGGTTCGCTGATGCCCAGGCCCCCGTAGTGGGCGATCGCCTCGCGGGCGCCGTCCTCGGACCAGCGGTTGGCGACGGGCATGGCGGTGGGGAGGGCTGGGCTGAGGCTATGTGGCGGAGCGCGGTGCCAGAGCAGCACCAGTGCTGGGATGTCCTGCTCCCCTCTGCCGGGTCCGCCCGGCCGGCGGCAGGGGCGGTCGCGGCCCGTTTCCCTCGCCAGCCTGAGGAATGGTGCGGCCGTTGCCGCTCGCCCGGCCTCGTTTCACCTGAACCCTCATCTCACCTGAACCAGAGATGCGACTGCTGCTGTTCCTGTTCACCAATCTGCTGATGGTGCTCTCCATCTCGCTGGTGGTGGGGCTGCTCACGGCGCTGGGGCTGCTGCCCCCCGACCTGCCGCTGCTGCCGCTGGCGATCGCCTGCTTCCTGTGGGGCATGGTGGGCGCCTGGCTGTCGCTGCAGTTCTCGGCCGAGTCCGCCCGGAGGGTGATGGGGGTGCAGCTGCTCGATCCCGACGCCCGCGGCGACTGGCTGGTGGCCACGGTGGCGGCGCTGGCGCAGCGCTCCGGCCTGCCGATGCCGCAGGTGGGCGTCTACGACTCGCCGGAATGGAACGCCTTCGCCACCGGCCCCTCGCCGCAGCGGGCCCTGGTGGCGGTGTCGAGCGGCATCCTGGCGGGCATGCCCGAGGCGGAGCTGGAGGCGGTGCTGGCCCACGAACTGAGCCATGTGGCCAATGGCGACATGGTGACGATGACGCTGCTGCAGGGGGTGGTAAACGCCTTCGTGCTGTTCCTGGCGCGGGCGATCGTGATCCTGCTGCCCCGCAGCTCCAAGGACGGCGAGCGGCAGGCGCCGCCACCGCAGGCGCTGATCTGGCCGCTGGAGCTGCTGCTGGGCATCGCCGGATCGCTGCTCACCGCCTGGTTCTCCCGCCACCGCGAATTCCGCGCCGATGCCGGAGCCGCACAGCTCACCGCGCCTGCGGCGATGGCCGGCGCCCTGGCACGGCTGGAGCAGGCCAGCGGCCTGGTGGACCGACGCGACAGCGGCAGCCTCAATGCCTTCAAGATCGCGGCGCCGGATGGCTGGCGGCTGCTGTTTGCCAGTCACCCGCCGATCGCGGCGCGGATCCGGGCGCTGCAGGTACTGGATCCGGGCGGGGCTGCGACGGCCTGGTTGCGCTGAGGCTGCAATCATCGGCGCACACGTCACCGCCGTGCCATGCAGGCTGTCCTTGCCACCCCCGACCTGATCGATGCCCGGGTGGCCGAGCCCATCCCCGGGCCGCACGACCTGGTGCTGAAGGTGGAGGCGTTGGCGGTCAATCCGGTGGACACCAAGGTGCGCGCCGGTATCAGCCCCGGCGGAGAGGGCCGGATCCTGGGCTGGGATGCCGCCGGGGTGGTGGAGGCCTGCGGCGAGGGTGTGACGCGCTTCCGGCCCGGCGAGGCGGTGATCGTGGCCGGCGACATCCGGCGTCCCGGCTGCTATGCCGAGCGTGTTGCCGTGGATGCGCGCCTGTGCGGCCGCAAGCCGGAAGGGCTCTCCTGGGCGGAGGCCGCCGCCCTGCCGCTCACCGGGCTCACCGCCTGGGAGGGCCTATTTGAAGGGCTGGGCTTTGATCCAGAAGGAGCTGATGCCGGCCGCACACTGCTGATCCTGGGGGCGGCCGGTGGCGTCGGCTCGATCGCCATCCAGCTGGCCCGCCGCGCCGGCCTGCGGGTGATCGCCAGTGCATCGCGGCCCGAAAGCCGCGCCTGGGTGCAGCAGCTGGGGGCTCAAGACGTGCTGGATCACCACCAGCCCCTGGCGCCGCAACTGCAGGCGCTGGGGCTGGAGCAGGTGGATGCGATCGCCAACTTCGCCGACACCGATGCCTACTGGGAGCCGATGGGCGAACTGGTGCGGCCCCACGGCTCCCTGCTGGTGATCGTGGGCAACAAGGGGCCGCTGGCGATGGAGCGGCTCAAGGAGAAGAGCGTGCGGCTCTGCTGGGAGTTCATGTTCAGCCGCAGCGCAGCCGGTGGCGACGAGCCGCTGCCGCAGGGGCGGATCCTCGATCGCCTGGCGGAGCTGGTGGAGGCCGGCGAGATCCGCCAGGCGCTGACGCAGACGCTCAGCCCGATCAGTGCCGCCACCCTGGAGCAGGCCCACGCCCAGCTGCGCAGCGGCCGCACCCTCGGCAAGATCGCGCTGCAGGGGTGGGGCTGAAGACCGACCGGCCTCAGCCGAGGGGGGCGACAGCTGTTGAGCCGGCTGAGCGCGAGCCACGCCAATGCAGCCGCAACGTCGATGCAGCGGCAACGCCGATCTCCCGATGCCGTCCAATCACGCCGCCGCAGCGGGGCGGAGTGTTTGTGTGGCCTGAACCAAGAGCGGAG
>JBJTQH010000016.1:0-46755 GCA_046075505.1 Cyanobium sp.
TCTGCACAGATTGGTCTGCCCGGGTCGATCGAACCGTCCGCGGCCTCGCTGACCCGGGGATCGGGGCTCTGCCAGGGCCCTGCGCTTGCCTGAAATCGGCGGCGGCTGTCGCCGATCGGGCGAAGGGGAAACGAGGAGCGCGGGCTCGGCAAGCGGCCCATCGCGACCGCCCCGGGCGGGACGGCGGCGCAGCCCGATCACACCGCGACGGCGGCCGTGCCGGCTTCCGTTCCGGCAGGGCCTCTGCGGCGGCGCGGCCGGCACCCAATCGGCATCGCAGCCAAGGGCACCTGGACTCCTGGGGACGGACCCTGGCCGGCGCCGGCAACCCGGCTCAGCCATCCCGGCGGTGCACCGCGGCGAGCTCCACACTCCCCATGGCAGGCGCTGATCCCAGCCGGTCTGCCGCGCCGGGTGTGGGCCGACCTGGCTCCCTGGCGCATTTGGCCACCGGCGCTGCCGGGCGGTGGAACAGACGGCAACAGGCTTTCTGCCAGGAGCCGAGACCGATCAGTCGATACCGGGCTAGGGATCTCAGGGGTGCCAACCCGAGCAGGATCTTCTGCTCAGTGAAGGTGGCTCCAAGAGAGCTGCTCAGGCCGAGTGACGCCGATGGCGCTGGCCACGGCTGCCTGCCGTAGGGGACGCGGGGCACAGGGAGCGGCCCCGCGGCGGCGGGATCAGTCGATGCGGGTCTGGCGGTTGAGCAGGAAGGGCGGAATCATCGCGCCGCGCTCATCGGGGCTGTTCGTGATCGATTCGGCGAAGCTGCGCACCGGCCGCTCGGCCCGGTAGGTGCCGCCGCTCTCGAAGCCGGTGGCGATCACGGTGACATGGATCTCCCCTTCGATCGCCTCGTCGACCACCGCCCCGACGATGATGTTGGCGTCGGGATCGACCAGGGCGTAGATCACCTCGGACGCGGTGGTCATGTCCTCCAGGGTCATATCGCGGCCGCCGCTGATGTTGATCACGCAACCGCGGGCGCCATCGATGCGGGCCGACTCCAGCAGTGGTGAACTCATCGCCGCCTGGGCTGCCTCGCTGGCGCGGGAGCGGCCGGATCCGATGCCGATGCCGAGCAGGGCCGTGCCGGCGTCGGCCATCACCGAGCGCACGTCGGCGAAGTCGACGTTCACCAGGCCCGGCTTGGTGATGATGTCGCTGATGCCCTTGACGCCCATGCGCAGCACGTCATCGGCGGAGCGGAAGGCATCCTGCAGCGGTGCGCCGGCGATGGTGTCGCGCAGCCGGTCGTTGGGGATCACGATCAGGGTGTCGACATGCTCGGCCAGCCGGGCGATGCCCTCCTCCGCCTGCCGCAGCCGTTTGCGCCCCTCGAAGCCGAACGGCTTGGTGACGATGCCGACGGTGAGGGCGCCACACTCCTTGGCCACCTCCGCCAGGATCGGTGCCGCCCCCGTGCCGGTGCCTCCCCCCATGCCGGCGGCGATGAACACCAGATCCGCCCCCTCCAGCGACTGCTGCAGATCGGCACGCGATTCCTCAGCGGCCTTCTGGCCGATCACCGGATTGCCACCGGCCCCGAGGCCGCGGGTGAGCTTCTGACCCAGCTGGATCCGGTGCCGCGCCGATGATTGCAACAGCGCCTGGGCATCGGTGTTCAGCACCCGGTAGCCCACCCCCTGCAGATCGGAGGCGATCATGCGGTTCACCGCATTGCTGCCGCCACCACCGACACCGATCACCTCGATCCGCGCCGTCTGACTCGGGACGATCCCATTGCTGCCGGGAGAGCTCTCGGTCATGTCGTGGTGGTGATGGGGAGGTGCCGAAGGGAGATGCCGTTCAACGGATGGGGTCGCGTCCTGCTCACGGGCCATCGCCTGGGGAAATCCGTTGGACTGCGGTTGCATTATGTCGGTGGGCTGGGGCCAGGCCTTGTAGGGGATACGGCAGGTTGCCCCTAAATGTGTCGTTTCGCAATTGCCTGTGTGGATTGGCTGGCCGGAGCCGACCCCGCCTGCCGGTTCGAGATCCTG
Source organism: Cyanobium sp. (assembly GCA_046075505.1). Taxonomy (GTDB): domain Bacteria; phylum Cyanobacteriota; class Cyanobacteriia; order PCC-6307; family Cyanobiaceae; genus Cyanobium. The sequence continues at coordinate 2,004 of JBJTQH010000016.1, forward strand.
ATCACTCTCTCACTGCCCCCCTGGCGGTCGGCTGGCGGTGGCCGTGCCCGGTGCGCCGCTGTCGCTGCGGACCGGAGCGACGAGGCTCAGCTCCGGCTGCTCCGGATCGCTCAGATCGATCTGCTGCGGTCGCTGGCCGCGGATGCGACCGGGCAGGGTGCGCTGCAGATGGGCCGCCACCTGCAGGCGGCGGGGCAGCTGGCCATCCTCGGGGCCGAGGCGCAGTGGCCCCAGCCGGGTGGTGATCAGCCACAGGCTGCCATCAGCTTCAAAGCGCACCTCCCGCAGGTCGGGGCCGAAAACCTTCTGCTGGTCCAGCACCAGGGCCAGGGCCTGGCGATGCCGCTCGTTCCAGCCCGTCACCAGCAGCTCGGAGCGGGGCTGGATGCGGATCCCGGCGCTTTGCTGGGCATCGATCCAGTTGCCGACCCGATCGATGAACCCCTGCTCCGGACCGCGGGGGGTGCGCCGCTGGGCCCGGGCCACCGCCTGGCGATCGACCAGGTCGATGCGCAGCCGCGGCGGCAGCATCGTGCGATGGACGCGCACCTCCTCCACCGGCAGGGCGCCCGCCAGACTGCCGCCCAGGCGGCGGGGATCGAGGGTGAGCAAGGGCAGGGGGAAACGCAGTCCCCCGGCCTGGATCACCTGATCACGGCTCACCAGCCGGCTGCCGCTCACCTCCACCTGGGAGGGATCGCGCAGGGTCCAGCCGTGGCGCAGCAACACCAGACCCAGCCCGGCCGAGAGGCCGCTGAACACCAGCAGTCGCCACAGGTTGCGCCAGCGTTCGGCGCGGCGCTGCAGCCGCAGCTCCTTGCGCCGTGCCGCTCCGGGTGGCAGGGGGACCGGGGGAGACTGGCTGTCGCGCGGCTTGCGGGACGCGGGGGCAGCGGAGGTGTCGGACGCGCGGCCGATCGGCATGGAGGAGAGGCGCAGGGGGCGAGGGACGGGCTGGTGGCTCCAGCCTTCAGAGATCGCAGCGGGAGCGGGCCATCAGCTCCTCGATCCAGCGCCGCGCCCGCTGGGCATCGGAGAAAGGCAGATCCTTCTGCTGACCGCCGCCCACCAGTCGCAGCCGGCAGGCCCCCTGGCTCTCCTCGGTGAGGGGCGCCTCACCGGAGCCGAGCGACAGCAGCTCCACCAGCTCCAGCGTCTTGATCACAAACTCCCCCTCGCTCTGGAAGCGGCCGGCCTCGAAGCGGCTCCAGGTGAGCAGGCCATCGCGCAGCCGGGCGGCACTGCAGGCATCCAGCTTGGCCAGTTCGGCACCCTCCGCCCACTCCCGGAACAGCTGCTGGCGGCGCCGTTCCAGCCAGCCCAGGCCGGTGAGCAGCACGAACACCAGCAGCAGTGGCAACCAGATCAGGCCATGGCTCATGGATTCACCCCTCCGCAGGCAGCGATGCGAGCAGGGATTCTCTCGCCCCCTGCACCAGTTCGTGAACCAGCTGCTCCAGATCGAGCCCGCTGGCCTGCCACAGCATCGGATACATGCTCAGGCTGGTGAAGCCCGGCAGGGTGTTGATCTCATTGAGCCAGAGGGAATCGCTGGCCTCCTCGTAGAAGAAATCCACCCGCGCCAGACCGCTGGCCGCCACGGCCCGGCAGGCGGTGATCGCCATCTGCTGCACCCGGGTCGCCACCGCCTCACGCACCGGGGCGGGGATCAGGGTGTGGCTGCGGCCATCGCTGTACTTGGCCTCGTAGTCGTACCAATCGGCATCGAACCGGATCTCCCCCACCACCGAGGCCCGCAGCTGGCTGGTGCCGAGCACGGCGCATTCCAGTTCGCGGGCGCTGACGCCCCGCTCCACCACCAGGCGTGGATCAAGGGCGGCCGCCTGTCGCAGCCCCGCCTCCAGCCCGGCGCGATCCACCGCTTTGCTGATGCCCACCGAGGAGCCGAGGTTGGCCGGTTTGACGAAGCAGGGATAGCCCAGCTGTTGCTCCAGCCGGGCGATCAGCCCATCGGCATCGCTCTGCAGCTCACTGGCCTGCACGCAGACGTAGGGCACCTGGGGCAGGTCCGCCGCCGCGAAGGCGGCCTTCATCGCCTGCTTGTCCATCCCCAGGGCCGAGCCCAGCACCCCGGAACCAACGAAGGGCACCTGCATCAGGGTGAACAACCCCTGGATCGTGCCGTCCTCGCCGTTGGGGCCATGCAGCACCGGATACCACAGCTCCACATCCAGGGCTCCGGCCGGCAACCCCTGGAAGCCGGCACGGGGGCTGGTGGCCGGCAGCTCGGTCGCCGTCGCCGGCACCCCGGCGGCCAGCACCGCATCAGCCACCGTGGCATCCCACCAGCGGCCCTGGCAATCGATGTAGAAGCAGCTGACGCGGTAGCGCTCGCGGTTGGCGCCGCTGCGCAGACCCTGCAGCACCGTGGCGGCCGATCGGATCGAGACGGCATGCTCCCCGGAGGCTCCCCCGAACACCAGGCCGACGTGGAGAGCAGATGGGGTCATCGGGCAGTGAGAGCGGGGCCAAACGTATCAGCCATGGCGCCACCTGACAGCCATTCCCGCGGCATCTCCCCAGCGCGGCTCCCAGCAGGGGCTCAGAGCGGCTGGCCGCTGAGCGAGAAGGAGCGCACCGTCTCGATCCGCACCGGCACCAGATCGCCCGGGACGATGGGGCTGCCGTCCGATCGCACCGCCGGGAAGAAGGTGAGGCGGTTCGTGCGGGTGCGCCCCATCAGCTGTAGCGGATCGCGGGGATTGATCCCCTCGGCCAGCACCTCCTCGATCCGATCCTGGTAGCGGGCGCTGCGCTGCCGGGCGACGCGCTCCACCAGGGCGTTGAGCTCCTGCAGGCGCTCCACCTTCACCGGTTCGCTCAGCTGATCGGGCCAGTCGGCGGCCGGGGTGCCGGGCCGGGGTGAATAGGCGGCGGTGTTCACCTGATCGAAGCCGATCTCCTCGATCAGGGCGAGGGTGCGGCGGAACTGGGCCTCGCTTTCACCCGGGAAGGCAACGATCACATCGGCGCTGATGGCGGCATCGGGCATCAGGCTGCGGATGCGCTCGATGATGCGGCGGTAGCGATCGATCGTGTAGCCGCGGGCCATGGCGCGCAGCACGGCGTCGTCGCCGCTCTGGAACGGAATATGGAAGTGCTCGCACAGCTTCGGCAGGCGGGCGCAGGCTTCGATCAGCCGATCGGTGAAGTAGCGCGGATGGCTGGTGGCGAAGCGGATCCGCTCGATGCCACGCACGTCGTGCACGTGATGGAGCAGATCGGTGAGCGTATGGGCGCGGCGACCCTCCGGAGTGATGCCGGGCAGATCGCGGCCATAGGCGTCGATATTCTGGCCCAGCAGGGTGATCTCGCGGTAGCCGCGCGCCGCCAGCCCCTCCATCTCAAGGCGGATCGCCTGGGGCAGGCGGCTCTGCTCGCGGCCCCGCACCGATGGCACGACGCAGTAGGTGCAGCGCTCGTTGCAGCCGTAGATCACATTCACCCAGGCACACACCTGGCTGTCGCGGCGGGCGGTGGTGATGTCTTCGAGGATGTGGTGCTCCTCGGTGGCCACCACCTGCTGGCCGCTGTGCACCTGATTCAGCAGGGTTTCAAGCCGATTGGCGTGCTGGGGGCCCATCACCAGATCCAGCTCCGGCACGCGCCGCAGCAGCGATTCCCCCTCCTGCTGGGCCACACAGCCGGCCACCACCAGGGTGAGGTTGGGGTTGGCGCGTTTGCGCTGCGCCTGGCGGCCCAGGTAGCTGTAGACCTTCTGCTCGGCGTTGTCGCGGATCGTGCAGGTGTTGTAGAGCACCAGATCCGCCTCCAGCTCCGCCGGGGCCTCGCGGTAGCCCATGGCCTCCAGGATTCCGGCCATGCGCTCGGAATCGGCCTTGTTCATCTGGCAGCCGAAGGTGGTGATCCAGTAGCTGCCGCGCCCGGTGGGCTCCGGGGGGTGTTCCTGGGAGCGGGGCACCGGCGTGGGCTGCGGCGCTGCCGGCGGGGCTGACTCCATCAGGGAGCTGGAGTGGGGGGTCTGGAGGCTCATCGCGCCATCCTCTGACAGGAGTGACTGGCCCTGCCACCGGCAGCAGCCTGTGCCAGCGTTGCATCCATGGATCTGCGACTGCGCCGTTTCCCCCTCACCAAGGCTGTGCCGCTGGCGATCAGCCGCGGCACCACCAGCGCCGTGGAGCACCTGCTCCTGAGCGTTGAACATGAGGGCCTCATCGGTCTGGGCGAATGCGGTGGCTTCGACACCGGCCACCGCCGCTACGACACCGCCGCGCTCGAGCTGGAGCTGCAGGCTCTGCTGCCGCGCCTGAGCGGTTTCGAGCCCCACCAGCGTCAGGCCATGGAGCCGCTGCTCCACCCGCTTTCGCCGCCCGCCCGTTGCGCGGTTGATCTCGCCCTGCTCGACTGGCAGGGCAAACGGCTGGGGCAGCCCCTGCACAGGATCTGGGGGCTGGAGGCGCAGCGTGCGATCGCCACCAGCGTCACCCTCGGCCTGGGGTCGGTGCAGGCGGTCTGCGATCGGCTGCAGCGCTGGTGGCAGCTGCTGCCGGCCAGCCGCATCAAGCTCAAGCTGGGCAGCCCCGACGGTGCGGATCACGACCGGGCCTTGCTGCTGGCGGTCGCCGAGCAGCTTGAGCGCCGCGCTCAGACCCTGGGCCAGGCGCTGGAGCTGCAGGTGGATGCCAATGGCGGCTGGGATCTCGCCACCGCCCAGCAGCTGCTGCCGCTGCTGGCGGACCAGGGGGTGGTGCTGCTCGAGCAGCCCCTGCCGGCGATGGAGGATCCCGAGGCCGACTGCGCCTCCTTCGCCGCCCTGGAGCTCGACTGCCCGATTCCGCTGGTGGCCGATGAGAGCTGCTGGAACCTGGCCGATCTGGTGCGTCTGGCCCCCTTGGTCGATGGTGTGAACATCAAGCTGCTCAAGAGCGGCGGCCTCAGTGAAGCGCTGCTGATGGCCCAGGCCGCCCGGCGCCTCGGTCTGGAGGTGATGGTGGGCTGCTACTCCGACAGCGCCCTGCTCAACGGCGCCGCCGCCCAGCTGTTGCCGCTGGTGCGCTGGCCTGATCTCGACAGCCATCTCAACCTGATCGACGATCCCTTCGTCGGGCCGGTGCTGCAGGGTGATCAGCTGCGCCCCGGCCCCGGAGCCGGCCTGGGGGTGGAGCCGATCCAGGGCGATGGGAAGGAATCGGAGCCTGCAGCCAGCGGCGACCGTGATCCAGCAACGTCTGGGACCGGGGATGCCGGGGCCTCCCGGTGCGGCCACGGCCAGGAGGAGGCCTGATGCTCGATGCCGCCATGCCCCTGGTGCTGTTGCAGCATCACGGCCTCGACAACCTCTCCGGCAAGACCGGTCTGGCGATGCTGCGCTACCGCCGGGGGCCGATCGTGGCGGTGATCGATCCGGACCATGCCGGCGCCGATCTCGAGGCGATCACCGGCATTGCCCGCGCCGTGCCCGTGGTGGCCGACATGGCCGCGGCCCTGGCCCATGTCCCGGCGGCGGCGGTGGTGGGGCTGGCCCCCTCCGGCGGGCGCCTGCCGGCGGCGATGGCCGCCGATGTGCTGCTGGGCCTGGAGGCGGGTCTGAACCTGGCCAGCGGTCTGCACAGCCGCCTGGCCGAGGAGCCGCGCTTCGCAGCGGCCTGTCGGCGGCCGGGGCAGTGGATCTGGGATCTGCGCCGCGAACCCGATGGCTTGCCGGTGGCTTCGGGGCGCTGCGCCGCCCTCAGCGGTCGTCGCCTGCTGGCGGTGGGCTCCGACATGGCGGTCGGCAAGATGAGCGCCTGCCTGGAGCTCGCCGCGGCCGCCACCCGTCGCGGTCTCGATGCCCGTTTCGTGGGCACCGGCCAGGCCGGCATCCTGATCAGTGGCCGGGGGGTGGCCCTGGATGCGGTGCGGGTGGATTACGCCGCCGGCGCCGTCGAGGCGGCTGTGCTGGAGGCGGCGCAGGACGCCGGCCCCGACACGCTGTTGCTGGTGGAGGGTCAGGGCTCCCTGTGCCATCCGGGCTCCACCGCCACCCTGCCACTGCTGCGCGGCAGCCAGCCCACCGATCTGCTGCTGGTGCACCGGGCCGGCCAGCGCACGATCCGCAACCATCCCGGCGTGGCGCTGCCTCCCCTGGAGGTGTTGATTCACACCATCGAGACTCTGGCGTCCCTGGGCCGACCGGCGGACTCCACGGCAGCCGCTCCACGGGTGCGGGCCGTGGCGCTCAACACCGCTGGCCTCGAGCCGCAGGCGGCGGCACGGGTGATCGCCGAAACGGCATCAGCTACGGGATTGCCCAGCAGTGATCCGGTTCGCCACGGTGGCGATGGCCTCCTCAGGGCCCTGCTGGATCAGGGGTGAGGCTGAAGATTGAAAAGGGCGAGCGAGGGGACTCGAACCCCCGAATGGTGGCGCCACAAGCCACTGCCTTAACCACTTGGCGACGCCCGCCGCACAGGCCGAACTTACACCATCAGCTGGTATCGGTTGCCGCTCCCGGCGGGCCGTTCACGGGCTCCGCCTCCGTCGCCGCTCCGCCCGGCTCGGAGTCGGATCGGCCACTGCTGCGCCGGATCTGCAGTCCACACCTCCTCTCCGGCTCCGGCCTGCTTCTGCCATCCTGAACCCTTTCCGACGGTCGCTGCTTGCCTCCCCCCCGCGCCCTGCTGCTGTGGCCCCTGGCGGCGGGCGGTCTGGCCCTGGGGCTCGGGGTCACCAACCCCGGTCCGGAGGCCTTTTCGGACTTCGCCGGCGAGCGCCTCAGCGGCCTGATCCGCGAGGAGCTCTGCCGTGCCGATGGCCTGCCGCTGATGCTGCAGCTGGTGATCGAGGACTGCCCCGCTCTGGTGGAGGCGCAGCGCCCCCTGCTCGGGCGTCTGGCGCTGCAGCACAGCCGGCGGCGCAACCTGATTCTGTTCAGTCTCTACAGCACGGGGCTCGGTGGCCAGCGCCTCGGTTCCGTCTGGCGTCTGCCCCGCTACGAAGCGCTCACGGTGGCGGTGGCCGGCCAGTTCCTGGTGCTGCGTTCCAGTGAGATCGGCGGTGCCGCCGATGGCAGCCGTCAGGCCTGGGTGCCAGGGGGGAGCTGGTGAGTTCCCTCACCTGGCTGCCGCCGCTGCGCCTGCCCCGCTGTCTGCTCGATCCCCACCGGCAGGATCTGCCGGCAGCTGATCCTGAAGGCCTGGTGGCCGTATGCCTGCAGCACAGCGAAGGGCGGCTGACGGCGATCCAGCCCGCTCCGGAGCCTCTGGGGGCGCTGCCGCTGGCGATCACCTCGCCGGTGGATCCCCATGCCCATCTCGACAAGGTGTTCACCGGCGAGGCCTTCCCCAACCCGGAGGGGAGCTTCGCCGGTGCCTTCGCGGCGAATATCCGCGAACACGGCAGCCGCACGCCTGAGAACGTGCAGCAGCGAGCGGAGCGGGCTCTGGAGCTGGCCTGGCGCCACGGGTTGCGGGCTGTGCGCAGCCATGTGGACAGCCTCGGCCCGGCGGCGGAGCTCAGCTGGGAGGTGCTGACCTCGCTGCGTCGCCGCTGGCGCGATCGGCTTGAGCTGCAGCTGGTGGCCCTGGTGCCGATCGGGCACTGGCTCACGCCGCAGGGGCAGGCCCTGGCCGCCCGGGTGGCTGATGCCGGTGGCGTGCTGGGCGGGGTGGTGGGTCCTCCCTTCAGCCGTTCGGCCCGTGATGGCGACGCCCTGATGGCGCTGTTTCGCCTGGCGGAGCGCCATGGCTGCCCGATCGATCTGCACATCGATGAGGCGGCTGCAGCGCCCGGCCGGGGTGTGCAGCGGCTCACCCGCCTGTTGCAGCGGCACCGCCTGCGTCTGCCGCTGGTCTGCAGCCACGCCAGCAGCATGGCCCTGCTGGCCGACCGCTCCTGCCGCCGGCTGGCCGAGGCGATGGCCGAGACCGGTGTGGGAGTGGTGGCCCTGCCCACCACCAACCTGTGGCTGCTCGACAAACGGCCCGATCAGACGCCACGGCGGCGCATCCAGGCTCCGATCCGGACGTTGCAGAACGCCGGTGTCACGGTGGCGATCGGCGGCGACAACGTGCAGGACCCCTGGTATCCCGGCGGTGCCTTCGATCCGATCGAGCTGCTGCGGCTGACGGTGCTGCTCAGCCACAGCTGCCCCTGGACCCGGCTTGGCCTGGCGCCGTTCACCACTGCGGCCTCCCGCCTGCTGGCGCTGGAGTGGGATGGGGTGCTGCGCCTCGGCGCTCCCGCCGATCTGGTCGTGCTGGGGGCGAACAGCTGGCGCGAGGTGCTCGCCCAGGCCCCCCAGCGGCGGGTGCTGCGCGGCGGGCGCTGGCTGCCGCCGCCGGCAGCGGAATCCCCCTCCCCCCTGCTGGCGGCCCTCGCCGCTGCCTCGCCCGTTGCCGCTGAGCCATGGTGATCCGCGCCCTGCCCCCCCTGCTCCCGCCGCCGCCTTTGCCGCAGGTGGCGGCGGTGGCCGCTGCCCTCGAGGGGCTGGAGCTGATGCAGCAGCCGGCTGATCTGATGCGGCTGTCGCGCGATTTCCACGACTACTCCCCCGCCCTGGCCCCGCTGCTGCAGCACTGCCGCGCCCAGCTGGCGGTGCGGGCCACGGATCTGGAGCAGGTGCGCCGGGTGGCCGCCGCCTGTGCCCGCCACGGGGTGCCGCTCACCCTGCGCGGCGCCGGCACCGGCAACTACGGCCAGTGCGTTCCCCTGGCCGGCGGGGTGGTGCTTGATCTGAGCGGTCTGCAACGCCTGCGCCATCTGGATCCGGACAGCGGCGTGCTCACCGCCGAGGCGGGCTGCAACCTGGCCTGGCTGGAGCGTCAGCTCGCCGCCCACGGCCGCAGCCTGCGGCTGGCCCCGAGCACGCTGCGCAGCGCCAGCCTCGGGGGGTTCATCGCCGGGGGGGCCGGGGGGATCGGTTCGCTGCGCTGGGGCTTTCTGCGGGATCCCGGCAATCTGCTGGGCCTGGAGGTGCTGACGGTGGAGCCGGAGCCCCGGCTGCTGCAGCTCGATGCCGACGCCAGCGCCGCCCTGAACCATGCCTATGGCTGCAACGGCATCCTCACGGCCCTGACGCTGCCCACCTGCGCCGCCGAACCTTGGCAGGAGCTGGTGGTGGGTTTCCGCTGCTGGCAGACGGCCCTGGCGGTGCTGCAGGAGCTGGCGGAGACGGCGCTGCTGCTCAACAATGCCGCCCTGCTGGAGGCGCCGGTGGCCGCAGCCATGCCCTGGCCCGCCGCGGTGCCACCGCCGGCGGCGGGGGAGCACCGCCTGTTGCTGCTCGCCGCCGCCGATGCCCTGGCCCTGCTGCCGGCCTGGTTGCAGGCCCGCGGCGGCACACTCCGCTCGCAGCAGCCCCAGGAGCGCAGCGGTGGCGGTCTGCCGCTGCGGGAGCTGTGCTGGAACCACACCACCCTGCACTGGCGCGGCGCCCATCCCGACTGGACCTATCTGCAGCTGCTGCTGCCCGCCGATCCGCAACCGGCTCTGGCCTCCCTGCGGCAGCGCTGGGGCGACGGGCTGCTCTGGCACCTGGAGGCGGTGCGCCAGGGCGGAGCGATGCGTCTCTCGGGCCTGCCGCTGGTGCGTTTTCAGGGGCTGGAAGAGCTTGAGGCCCTGATCTGCCACTGCCGCGAGCTGGGGATCCTGGTGTTCGACCCCCATGAACTGAGCGTGGAGGACGGGGGCAGCGGCCTGATCGATCCGGCCCAGGTGGCGGCCAAGCAGGCCCATGATCCGGCCGGTCTGCTCAACCCCGGCAAGTTGCGCGGTTGGCTGGAACGCTGATCGGCTTCAGCTGCAGTCGAGGCTGAGGCGCGTGGACACGCCGGTGATCGGATTGGTGCCGCTGGCCTCGCGGCAGAGGGCGCGCTGGTCGTCGCGATCGATCAGGGCCTCACTGAAATCGGCATCGGTGATCCGGGCGCCGCGGAAGCTGCTGCCAGAGGCGATCACGCCGCGCAGCACGGCACCGCGGAAGTCGGCGCCGCTGAAATCCACCTTGTCCATCAGCACATCGCTGAGATCGGCAGCGCTGAAATCAGCATCCGGGAAGGCGGCCTGGGTGAGGATCGCGCCGTGCAGGTCGGCGCCGTGGAACACGGCCTGTCGCCCCTGGGCGCCGGCGAAGGAGGTGTGGGCCAGATCCTGGCCACTGAAATCCTGGCCGTTCTGGTTGGTGAGCGTGTAATCGACGCCGCTGAACTCCGCCCGCAGGGGCTGGGGCAGCGCCAGCAGCAGCGGCACGATCAGCACCAGGCTCAGCGCCCAACGCAGCGTGGGCTCCGAGGCCACCCGCCGCCCCGAAGCCTGCAGGCCGGCAGTCCGCAGGATGGCATGCAGAATCGCCAGCCCCGGCAAGGGCGCCGGCACCTGGGCCTCGGGCCGCTGGCGCCCGCTGCTCAGCCCGTGGCCCTGCCTGCCGCCATCACCCCTGCTGCGCCCCCAGCCGCCAAGGGCGGTCAGGACAGCGGCCACCATCGCCGCTGCCGCTGTCATCGCTGCTGCCGTGCTCCGGATCGCTGCCGGCCAGGCGGATCGAGGCCGGCTGCCGCGGATGCAGGGGGTGGAAGGCATCGGCGCCTCGGTGCGGAGGGATCTCTCCCCAGCCTGGCGGGCCACAGCCCCGAACGCAGTGCGTCGCTGCGCCCAGAAGCGTGCCTTCCTGACACCTCTTTCATCGAGACAGCCTTCAGGACACAGCCTTCAGGACACACCTTGAGGCCCGAGCCGTCGTGGCAGAGCCTTCATGGCTCAAGCACCGAATGAGCGAGCGCTCCTCAACCAGCGTGCATCCAAGAGTGCTCACCACGGCGCTCAGAGGGGATCCAGCCGTGGGAGCAGCCAGCCCAGCAGGTGCAGCGACCCCGCCACCAGCGGCACAGCGCCCTCGCCGCTCGCCGCTGAGTCCAGGCCCGAGCCCGAGCCGCTGCTGAAGCCGGTGAGCCAGGCGAGATCGGCGTCAGGATCGCCGCCCGGCTCCAGCTGGGCCGCCAGCTGCGGCAGCGCCTCAGCCAGGGAGGCGGCATCCCAGCAGCGATGTTCCGGGATGGGCGTGATCCGGGCCCGATCGCCGGGGCGGAGCAGCGCCTCCAGCATCGCCGCTGCCTCCTTGTGGCGCTGGATGCCCAGCAGCAGGCGTCGCGGTCCTTGCCCGGCCAGGGCTGGATCGGCCAGTTCCCGCGCCAGGGCCGCGGCCGCCGGCGGGTTGTGGGCGCCATCGAGCAGCAGCGGCCGCCCGCGCCAGTGGCGTCGCTCCAGCCTGCCGGGCCAGTGGGCCGCCGCCAGACCCTGCCGGATCGCCGCCGCATCGATCGGCCAGCCCTGCTGGCTCAGCGCCTGGGCCATCGCCACGGCCACAGCACCATTGCAACGTTGCCACTGGCCCGCCAGGCCAAGGGTGGGGCCGCCGGCGGTGCTGGCCGGCAGCGGCTCCAGCCAGTGCAACCGGCAGCCGCGCCGCGCCGCCTCCTGCTCCAGCACGGCCGCCACCTCCGGTTCCTGGGGGGCGCTGAAGGCATCAGCACCGGCGTTCATCACCCCCGCCTTCTCGCTGGCGATCGCCGCCAGGGTGTCGCCCAGATGCTCACGGTGGTCGAGGCCGATGCTGCCGAAACCGAGCACCGTCCGCTGTGGATGGGCGGTGGTGGCATCGAGGCGACCGCCCAGGCCCACCTCCAGGATCACCAGATCGAGCTTGGAGTGGGCGAAGCGATCAAAGGCCGCCGCCGTGAGCAGCTCGAAGGGGGTCAGCTGATGGCGGCGCCCGATCGCCTGCCAGCGGCCCAGATCCTGGCGCAGCTGCGCCGCTGTGATCCAGTCATCCCCGATCAGGCAGCGTTCGCACCAGCTCACCAGATGGGGGGAGCGGTAGGAGGCCACCTGCAGGCCGGCGGCCCGCAGGATGGCATGCAGAAACGTGCAGATCGAACCCTTGCCGTTGGTGCCGGCCACCTGCACGGCCGGGAAACGGGCCTGGGGATCGCCGCCTTCCGCCAGGGCGCGCTGCAGGCGCTCGAGACCGAGATCGACGCCGCGGCGGCTGAACGGTTCCAGCAGATCGTCGAGATCCACCGGTGCCGGCAGATCAGCGTGCATGTCAGCGCAGCCGTGCCAGGGCGCTTCCGAGGCGCTCGACCAGCAGCCGCAGCTGGCGCGGACGGATCACCAAGGGCGGCACGATCCGTACCACCCGGGCGCCGGCCGGCACCAGCAGCAGCCCTTCCTCCATGGCGGCACGCACCACCTCCGGGGCGGAGGGGCCGCCATCGCGCAGCGCCACCCCCTGCAGCAATCCCCAACCGCGCAGATCCTCGATCAGGTTGGGATGGGCGGCGGCCAGCTCCTGGAGCAGGGAACGCAGCAGGGCCCCCATCTCCTGGACGTGGGGCAGCAGGTTGCGCCGCTCGATCTCCTCGATCACGGTGAGCCCGGCGCGGCAGGCGAAGGGATTGCCGCCGAAGGTGCTGGCATGCTCGCCCGGTTGCAGGTGGTCGACGCTGGTTTTCACCGCCAGGGCGCCGATCGGAATGCCGCCGCCCAGACCCTTGGCCAGGGTGAGGGCATCGGGCTCCACGCCCAGCTGCTCATAGCCCCACCAGCTGCCGCTGCGGCCGACACCAATCTGCACCTCATCGAAGATCAGCAGGATCGAACGCTCGTCGCAGAGCTGGCGCAGGCGGCGGAAGAAGGCCGGATCACCGGGGATGACGCCGCCCTCACCCTGCAGGGGCTCCAGCAGCACCGCCGCCACACGCGGCCCCTCGGCTTCGCAGCGCTCCAGCAGGGCTTCGAAGGCGGCGATGTCGTTGTAGGGGAAGTAGCGGAAGCCTTCCACCATCGGCTCGAAGCCCTGGTGGTAGCGGGGCTGACCGGTGGCGGTGACCGCCGCCAGGGTGCGGCCGTGGAAGCTGGATTCGGCGGTGAGGATCAGGGGCCTTTCGATGCCGCGCACCACATGACCGTGCTTGCGGGCCAGCTTGATTGCCGCCTCGTTGGCTTCGGCGCCGGAATTGCAGAAGAACACCCGGTCGGTGCAGCTGCGGGCGGCGATCGCAGCCGCCAGCTGCTCCTGTTCCGGGATCCGGTAGAGATTGGAGACGTGCTGCAGGCGCCTGAGCTGGCGGCACAGGCGCCGCTGCAGCACCGGATCGCTGTGGCCGAGGGTGCAGACCGCAATGCCGGCCACCCCATCGAGGTAGCGGCGGCCGTCGGAGGCGGTCAGCCAGACGCCCTTGCCGCGCACGAGCTCGAGCGGGAAGCGTCCGTAGGTGTTCATCACGGCAGATCCCCCCGTAGGGGGGGCCGTGGGGATGGGAGCGGTGGGACTCGAACCCACATGCCCGAGGGCGCTCGATTTTGAGTCGAGTCCGTCTACCAATTCCGGCACGCTCCCACTGGCGCGACTTTATCTGCCGCTGGTCGCCCGTCGATCCCGGGCGAGGGGCGGTACCGGGATCGGCACCAGCCCCTGCCCAGGCTGTGGCGGCTGGATCAGGCCGCCGCGGGGATGTCGCTGAGAAGGGCTGCGGCGTCGTGATGGCGACGGATGCGGGCGCCGACGGCGTTGAGCTTGCCCTCGAGATCGGCGTAGCCGCGATCCAGGAACTCCAGGCCGCGCACGGTGGTGACGCCATCGGCCGCCAGGCCGGCCAGCACCATGGCGGCGGAGGCACGCAGATCGGTGCCACGCACCGGCGCGCCGCTCAGGCGGGACACACCCTCGACGAAGGCGGTGTTGCCCTGCATCCGGATCGAGGCCCCCATGCGCTGCAGCTCGGCCACATGCTGCAGGCGGTTCTCAAAGATGTTCTCCACCACCATGCTGCTGCCGTCCGCCGTGGCGAGCAGGCTCATGAACGGCGCCTGCAGATCGGTGGGGAAGCCGGGGAAGGGCTGGGTGCGCAGATCGACACCGCGGATGTGGCGGGCCTCGATCACGACCCCATCGCCATCGACGCTGATCTGGCAGCCCACCTCCTCCAGTTTGGTGAGCACCGCGCCGAGATGCTCGGGAACCACCGGGGCCACCCGCAGGCGGGAGCGGGTGATGGCGGCGGCCAGCAGGAAGGTGCCGGCCTCGATGCGGTCGGGGATCACGGAGAAATCAGCACCGTGCAGGCGCTCGACGCCATCAATTGTGATTGTGGGGCTGCCGGCGCCCTGGATGCGGGCTCCCATCGCCAGCAGCAGTTCCGCCAGGTCGGTGACCTCGGGCTCCTGGGCGGCGTTGTCGATCGTGGTGCGGCCGTCGGCGAGGGCGGCGGCCATCATCAGGGTCTCGGTGGCGCCGACGCTGGGGCAGTCGAGATGGATGTGGCCGCCGCGCAGACGCCCACCGGAGCCGGGCACCACGGCGGTGACCAGGCCATGTTCGATCGTGACCTGGGCGCCGAGGGCCTTGAGACCCTTGACATGCTCGACCACCGGGCGGGTGCCGATCTGACAGCCACCGGGGAGAGGGATCTGGGCCATGCCGGTGCGGGCCAGCAGGGGGCCGATGCAGAAGAAGCTGGCCCGCAGGCTGTTGACCAGCTCATAGGGCGGGGCAGCGCGCCGGATCGTCTCGCCGTCCAGATCGATCGTTTCGCCCTCGCGGTGCACCTGCACGCCCAGGGCGCTGAGGATCTCCCCCATCGCCGCGATGTCGGTGAGCGGCGGCACATTGCGCAGGCGCACGGTGTCGGCGGTGAGCAGACCGGTGGCCATCAGCACCAGGGCCGAGTTCTTGGCGCCGCTGACCCGGATCTCACCGGAGAGACGGTGCCCACCCTCGATCTCCAGGCGGTGCTGGCTGAGACGGGACGCGGCCACGGAGGCGCCCGGCGGTCCTTCGACCCCGGCGACAGCAGGTGCCACCGCGGTGGTGGAGCTCTGCAGGGCGGTGTGGGTGGGGACGGCGGTACTGGTCATGGGCAAATCCCCACACGGGTCTCAGGCGCGCAAATCTTGACAATGAATGCCGTTGCCGTCTAGGCGTCCGCCGTCTGAACTGTCTCGCGGGGCGTCGCCGGATCGCCTCCGGGGGCGAGCCGAGCTGGGGGAGGTGATGGTTTAAAGTTGGCAAGTCGGGCGCTTCGCGGCGAACCGGCGCCACGCCTGCGGATGTGGCGGAATTGGTAGACGCGCTAGTTTCAGGTACTAGTGGCAGCAATGTCGTGGGAGTTCAAGTCTCCCCATCCGCACTTTCAACCCTGAATCGTTCCTCACCCAAGCCAATCTCACGAAGTTTTCCACTTCTGAGATTGGTTTTTTTGGTGGGTTGTCGCTGATGGTCTGGGCGCCCCCAGCCGCAGGCCAGGATGCGGCCATGGTGGGCTAGGGAGCCGGCGATGGACAGGATCGTGGCCAGGGATCCGGAACAGAACCCGCCCTTCCGTGAATCCCCTGCAGGGGGGGCGGTCGACCTGATCAGCAGTCGCCGCAATCCCCTGGTGCGTCAGCTGCGCGCTTTGCAGGAGCCCCGCGGGCGACGGGAACAGGGCCTGCTGCTGCTGGAGGGGCGCCATCTGCTGGAGGAGTGTCTCGCCCTGGCGCTGGTGCCGCAGCAGGTGCTGGCCACGCCGGCCTGGATCACCCGCCACGCTGAGCTCTGGCAGGCCCTGCCCGCCGCCAGTCGTCGCATCCCGGCGAGCGAGGAGGTGCTCGCCCATCTCGCCAGCACCCAGCACCCGGATGGGGTGCTGGCCACCCTGGTGCCGCCGCAGCCGGCCGCCGGCCGCTCTCCATCTTTTGTGCTGGCCCTGGATTGCCTCCAGGATCCGGGCAACCTCGGCACCCTGCTGCGCACCGCCCGGGCCGCCGGCGTTGAGGAGGTGTGGCTGGCCGAGGGAGCCGACCCGTTGGCGCCGAAGGTGCTGCGTGCCTCCAGCGGCGCTGCCCTGGCCCTGCCTCTGCGCCGCCTCAGCCGTGGGGAGCTGGCGGTCCAGCTCGAGGCCGCCGCCGCCGCCGGCCTGCAGCGGGTGGCGACCCTGGTCAGCGGCGGCCGGCCCTACTGGGAGCTCGACTGGACCCGGCCCACCGTGCTGCTGCTCGGCAACGAGGGGGCCGGGCTCGATCCGGCCCTGGCGGCCCTGGCGGATGCCTGCGTCACGATTCCCCACAGCCCGGCGGTGGAGTCGCTCAATGTGGCGGTGGCGGCGGCGCCGCTGCTGCTGGAGCGATGGCGGCAGTCCCTGAGCGGCGCGAGCTGATCACCCCTGGGGAGGGAGAATGCCCGCCACTCCGTGCAGCAGCTCCCGGTGACCGCAGCTCCTGGTTCCAGTCCGGCCTCCCCCGGGGCCCCGGGCTCCGGCTTCGATTTCGATGTGATCGTGATCGGGGCCGGCTATGGCGGTTTCGATGCGGCCAAGCATGCAGCCGAACACGGCCTCAAGGTGGCGATCGTCGAGAGCCGCGACATGGGCGGCACCTGCGTGAACCGCGGCTGTGTGCCCTCCAAGGCGCTGCTGGCCGCCAGCGGCCGGGTGCGGGAGCTGGCCGATGCCGACCACCTGGCCGGCTTCGGCATCCATGCCGCGCCGGTGCGCTTCGAGCGCCAGAAGATCGCCGACCACGCCGCCCAGCTGGTGGCCACGATCCGCGCCAATCTCACCAAGACCCTGGAGCGGGCCGGCGCCACGATCCTGCGGGGCAAGGGGCGCCTGGCCGGCCCCCAGCAGGTGACCGTGCGCGAGAGCGGTGGTGGCGTCGAGCGCACCTACAGCGCCCGCGATGTGATCATCGCCACCGGCTCCGATCCGTTCGTGCCACCCGGCATCGAGACCGATGGCCGCACCGTGTTCACCAGTGATGAAGCGATCAACCTGGAATGGCTGCCGCGCTGGATCACGATCATCGGCAGCGGCTACATCGGCCTCGAGTTCGCCGATGTGTACACGGCCCTGGGCTGTGAGGTGACGATGATCGAAGCCCTCGATCGGGTGATGCCCACCTTCGATCCCGACATCGCCAAACTGGCGGCGCGCAAGTTGATCGAAGGCCGCGACATCGAGGCCCGCTCCGGTGTGCTCGCCCAGAAGATCACCCCCGGCTGCCCGGTGAAGATCGAGCTGGTCGACATGGCCACACGCGAGCCGGTGGAGACCCTGGAGGTCGATGCGGTGCTGGTGGCCACCGGCCGCGTGCCGGTGAGCGCCGAGCTCAACCTGGCCTCGGTTTCCGTGCAGACGCAGCGGGGATTCATCGCCGTCGATGACACGATGCGGGTGCTGAGCAGCCACGGCGACGGTGCCGCGGTGGTGCCCCATCTCTGGGCCGTCGGTGATGTCACCGGCAAGATGATGCTCGCCCACACGGCGGCGGCCCAGGGCACCGTGGCGGTGGACAATATCCTCGGCCACGCCCGCAGTATCGATTACCGCTCGATTCCGGCGGCCACCTTCACCCATCCCGAGATCAGTTCGGTGGGACTGAGTGAGGCCGATGCCAAGGAGCTGGCCAGCCGTGAAGGCTTCGAGCTTGGCACGGTGCGCAGTTATTTCAAGGCCAATTCCAAGGCCCTGGCGGAGCTGGAGAGCGATGGGCTGATGAAGTTGCTGTTCCGCCGCGACACCGGTGAAGTGCTGGGTGCCCACATCTACGGCCTGCATGCCGCTGATCTGATTCAGGAGATCGCCAACGCCGTGGCGCGTCGCCAGAGTGTGAAGCAACTGGCCAACGAGGTGCACACCCATCCCACCCTCAGTGAAGTGGTGGAGGTGGCCTATAAGCAGGCGGCGATGGCCGTCGCCGCCTGATCCGGCGCGGGATCGCTGCATCGCGGGCGGCCCGACTGCCTGGGGGGCCAGTGCTGCAGAGGCTGGCAGAGAACGGCTGAGGCCAGGGGTGCTTTCTGCGCAACGCCCTGGCGGCCGGCAGCCAAGCCCCCGATCGGCCATCAGGGCTCCCGCTGCCGTCCCCTAGGGTGAGCCCCCCTGTCCTGTGCCGGCTGCGTTGATGGAGATCCGTCGTCGTCCCCCCAATCCCAAGGTGAAGGTGGCTCACCTGGAGTACGCCATTCCCCACCCGGATGAGGCGCCGCGTCACATCCTTGAGGAGATCGTCTGGGAGAAGGACCGCGAGATCCAGATCGCCCGCGAGCGCCTGCCGCTCGATCAGCTGCAGGCCCAGGTGGCCCGCCTGCCACCCACCCGTGATTTCATCGCCGCCCTGCGGGCCAGCTGCCGCAAGCCGGCGGTGATCGCCGAGGTGAAGAAGGCCAGCCCCAGCAAGGGGGTGATCCGGGAGGATTTCGATGCGGTCGCCATCGCCCGTGGCTATGCCGCCGGCGGTGCCAGCTGCCTGTCGGTGCTCACCGACAAGCGCTTCTTCCAGGGCGGTTTCGATGTGCTGATCGCGGTGCGGGAAGCGGTGGAGCTGCCATTGCTGTGCAAGGACTTCATCCTCAGTCCCTATCAGCTGCATCAGGCCCGTGCCGCCGGTGCCGATGCGGCCCTCCTGATCGCTGCGATCCTCAGCGACAGCGATCTCACCTATCTGCACAAGGCGGCCCGCAGCCTGGGGCTGCAGGTGCTGCTGGAGGTGCATGACGCCACTGAACTGGAACGGGTGCTGGCGTTGCCGGGCCTGTGCAGCGGCGGCGATGTGCTGCTCGGGATCAACAATCGCGATCTCACCACCTTCACGGTGGATCTGGCCACCACCGAACAGCTGGCGCAGCAGGGCGGCAGCCGGCTGCGTGAGCAGGGCTGTCTGCTGGTGAGTGAATCGGGGCTGTTCAGCCGCGATGATCTCGATCGGGTGCAATCGGCCGGCGCCGATGCGGTGCTGGTGGGCGAGGCGCTGATGCGCCAGAGCGATGTGACTGCAGCCCTGGAGACCCTGATCGGCGGCTGAAGGCGGCCTGGGGTGCAGACTCGCGGGCGCGTCCCACCCGCTGCGCCCCGCACCATGATTCTGCTCGGCCTGGATCCCGGCCTGGCGCGCGTCGGCTATGGCGTGATCGCCGTGGAGGAGGGCCCCCAGGGGCGCGCGGCCGGGGGGCGCCAGACCCTGCTCGACTGCGGCATGATCCGCACCGATCCCGGCTGCAGCGAGGGGCAGCGGATGGTGGAGATCGCCGCTGATCTGCGGGTGCTGCTGCGTCGTTGGCGGCCTGATCTGGCGGCGGTGGAGAAATTCTTCTTCTACCGCTCCAGCACCACGATTGCGGTGGTGCAGGCCCGTGGGGTGTTGATCATGACCCTGGCGCGCTTTGGTGTGCCGGTGGTGGAATATCCGCCGATGCAGATCAAGCAGGCCCTCACCGGCCACGGCCATGCCGACAAGCAGGATGTGCTGGAGGCGGTGATGCGCGAACTGGATCTGGAGCAGCCGCCCCGGCCTGATGATGCCGCCGATGCCCTGGCGGTGGCCCTGACCGGCTGGTTTCAGCGCTGAGCCCAAGCGGCCGAGACAGGGCTATAGGCTCGAGACAAGGCTGATCCGACCGCTCTGAATGTTGAGGTCGTTGCTCGCTATCCCCACGAAGGTGAGTCCATCACCGCTGCCGAAGTTGAGCCGGGCGGCCGCCAGACCGCTCGCCAGCTGGATGTCGCTCACAGCGACGGGAAGACCAAGCCCTCTGGTGTTCACCGTTTCACCATCGCTGAAGTCAAATATCACATCCTGGCCGTGATGCCGCCGGAAGCGGAAGCTGTCCCGACCGGCATCACCCCACAATTCATCACGACCGGCACCACCCTCGATGACATCATTGCCCTTGCCACCCATCAGCATGTCATCGCCTGCTTTCCCATACAGTTCATCTCGGTTGTCGCCACCATCAAGATAGTCTTTGCCGGCTTTCCCGATCAGCACATCCCTGCCGTTGCTGCCGTGGACTGGCTTGAGGATGTCATAGTTGACGGCCAGGGAGAACAGGGTTGTCTCGCCGCTGCTCAGCGTGCCTCCGAACTGCAGCGCGTGCTCTCCACCCATCACCTCCACGGCCAGCCAGTAGCCATCGGAGACGGCGGGGCCGATGGTCACCGTGTCATCGACCGCCAGGTCCTTGAGCCGAATCGGAGCGGCATCGGCATTGTCAAGAACACTTTGATTTGTGTAACCACCACTGCTCAGCAGACCATCCTGGACCGGGAAGGGTGCAGTGTATGAAAAGGCCGCCTCGCTGGCCTGGCGATGGGCCAGGAGATTCCCCAGGCGTTGCCCATCCACCGAGGCGAACAGTTCCGAGACCAGCCCCCCTTGCTGGCTTGGATTCATGAAGCCTTTCAGGCGTTTCTGCATTTGCCTGGCTGTGAGATTGCCGGTGATGTTGTTGCTGTCGTTGGGGTCGTTGACAAGATTGTCAAAGGAGGCGTTCAGGATCGGCAGAAACAGCGTTCCCGCTCCCTGGCCCGGCCAGGCGATGGTGCGCTGCAGGCGCAGGGTTCCATCCGGTCCTGGAGTGGCTGCGATCTCGCCAAAGCCGCCACCAAGGAAGAGCAGCGAGCCATTCTGTTGGGCCACTGCTGCTTTTTCGCTCGATCCGCGCCGCCCGCGGGGATCGGTGCCATCATCCAAGAGGCCAAAGTGCTTTTTGGCAGGAATGGCATAGATGCTTTTCCACCAATCATCGGCCAGATCGGCTTGGCTCCTGCCGTTGATGCGCCGGCCTGGCGGCAGCACCGCGGCGCGGGATGATTGCAGTGCCATGATGATTGTCTCCTTGGGGTCTGGGTGCTGATCGGGGCACAGGAGTTGGCTCCTGGTGGTTGGGGGGATCGCTGGCGCGGCTGCTATGGGCGCTCGCACGGCGATACACCACTCCTGAGATGTGCAGGCGGCTGTGGTGGCTTGTTGCTCAGCTCCGGATCCCGTTGATCCCTCCTGCGGCAGGTCGCGTTCGCAGGCTGGATGCAGGTCTTGGAGAAGAAGAATGGCGTGTGATGGTGAGTGTCATCGTGATGGATGCGCCACCAATCAACCCTAGGTTTGGCCCTGTGTGGTGATGGTTGATCGTGCAGTGCTGATTCGCGGCATTGCCGCTCCACAACGCCTCGCTGCCTGTCGCCACGATCAGAGCTCTGGGGTGGCGCTCAGGCCGTGATCAACCACTCCGGTTCAAACAGGCCGATTCCGGGCAGGTCGATCAACAGATCCGCCTGACGGTCGCCATCGCGATCGATCAAGAGATGCACGCCCTGAATCTGCCAGGGTTCGAGCCGGCCGATCAGATCGGCCGTGGGGTCGGCCATCCAGGTGAGCACCTGGATTTCTGCGGCTGTTCCGCTGAAGTCGGCGCCACCGATCAGGCGGCCGCCGCTGAGCTGCAGGCGGTCGCCACGCTCACCATGAAAATCGGTGATCCGATCGGTTTCCGATCCAGCCCCCGGCTCCGCTGCCCCGATGTGGAACACATCGCTTCCTTTGCCGCCGCAGAGAATGTCATCGCCGCGGCCACCATCCAGGCTGTCGTTGCCGCGTCCGCCGATCAGCACATCGTCCTCGTCGCTGCCCTGCAGTGCATTGGCGCGGCCATCGCCGGCGAGCATGCCGGCGCTCTCGAGCTGATGGTGGCGGCGGCGCACAGAGGTGATCGGCAGCGCCGGCGGCCAGGCGGCGGCAGGGCGGGAGTGGCGTTGCAGTTGCAGCGCCAGCGGCAGAGGGCTGCGGTTCTCCAGCAGCTGGGCGAGTCGGCCGTTCTTCGCCTGGAAGGCGTCGTAGGCGGCCCAGCGCGTGCTGCTGATGCCGCCGAGCACCGGATGCTCGCGATAGTCCATCGTTTCAATCTCCAGGGCGCGAAACGGCTCGCTGAGATAGAACGCCTGGGCGAGGGCAGTCATGACCGGTGACCTGATAGTGATGGGTGACGAAACGGCGGAGATCATCGGCGGAGTTCAGCGGGCGCAGAAGCGCGCCAGCAACGACAGGCGTTGCAATGGCTGGTTCAGTTCAGCCGGATTGAACGGGGGCGTCGCATCGGCGCTGACGGTGCGCAGGGCGATCGGGGGCTGCTCCAGGCCATCGATCCGGATCTCCAGGGGCTGCAGATCGCGGCGACCGAGCACCGCTGCCAGGGGTTGCAGCTGTAGCAGGGCATCTCGATAGGCCTCCTGCAGCAGGGCTTCCCGCACCCGGCTGTCGTCGCGCCGATCGGCTTCGGTG
Organism: Cyanobium sp.; assembly: GCA_046075505.1. Classification (GTDB taxonomy): domain Bacteria; phylum Cyanobacteriota; class Cyanobacteriia; order PCC-6307; family Cyanobiaceae; genus Cyanobium. Next base: position 24,054 of record JBJTQH010000016.1, read on the forward strand.
CCCACCGGTGCCAGGCGCACCCCCGCCAGCGATCCCACCCCACGGATCAGTTGTTGCAGCCGGCTGGGGGCCACCACACCGCTCACCTGCAGCGCCGCCTGCACCATGGCTGGTCGCCCCGCTTCCGCGCTGCGTTGCCAGGTGGAGGGTGAGCTGACCCGCAGCTCCCGCACTTCTAGGGCCTGCAGGGCGGAGCGCACGGCTGCCAGCCGTTGCTGCAGCAGGGCCAGCGCGGCATCGGCGCTGGAGCCCTCCGCTTCAAGATTGAGGGAGGTGCGCAGCTGGGCTGTCGCGCGCAGCCGCTGGGCCTGGCCGCGGGATTCCAGCAGGGTGCCGTTGCAGACGAGCTGAACCTGCCCTTCGGCCCGGGCTGCAGCCACCAGCCCAAGGCTGATCAGCGCCAGAGCACAGGCCGCACCAGGCTGCAATCTGGCCTGCGGTCCCGGTCGGGCGATGCAGCGGCGAGTCCGATCGCCTACTGGGAAGGGGAAGCGCATCGCGTTGGTCTCGACGGACTCCAGCTTGCCTGGCTGGGGAGGCTGATGGGCGGGGCACTCAGCCGGCTTGGAGCACCGGGCGACTGGCCCGCCCGTGGCCTGAAGGATCCAGGGCGGGAGCCTGTTGCTGTGTTGTGGCTTGTTGCGTTGCCGCCAGCCTGCGCACCTGCAAGCTTCATCTGTTGCAGAGTCAGCAATGAGAAGCGACTATTGAGACCGGTTCAGGCTTGAAGACTGCCGCGGCAGAGGCTACACAATGGCGCCAGATGAGGTCGTGGAGATCCTTGATTGCGCGCATGTCAATAAACTGTAGCATTCTCTGTTCTTGACCATTGAGACTCGCTTCTGAGTGCTTGGGTGATGTGTGTCGATCTGCAAACGTAGCCAATCTCGATTTATGGGCGTGGGTAAGCTCAGCCGAAAATGAGATCATCATAATGAATCGCTTGTTGAGCTCTATTCCTCTTGCCCTCTATCTATCTGCCGCGGCAACATCCGCAGTAAAAGCCGCGCCCTTTGAGAAGGCCATGATTAAAAATATTGTCGATGGCCCTGAAGTGTATGTGGACCAAAAGCAAGCTGCCTTAAGGCAGTTGGCCACCAAGGGGCAGACGGTGTCCACGGGCAGGAGCCGGGCCGAACTCCTGTTCGACCAGTCGGCGATTGGATTTCTGGGCAAGAAAACCCTGATCACTCTAGGCGCCAAGTGTTTTCGTTTGAAAAAAGGCTCTATTTTTGTCAATGGCTCGGAGCGCTCTTGCATTGGTAGCAAGATCCTGGGGGTTCGAGGAACCAGCTACGTACTGGAGGTGAATGAGGACGAGACTTATACCCTTTCCGTTCTCAATGGAACTGCTTTGGTGGGGGTGGGCGAGGAGCCAATCGGAGACGCTGTCGCCAACATCCAGGAGACCTACCCCCGCATCAACCCTGTTGCTTCCGTGAACATCTCGGCCCACGCCGGCAATCCAGACAACACCAGACTCGGCGAGCAGTCGGGTCTCATTCTGGGTGGGGGCAGCCTGCTGCTGCCTTTGGCTCAGAAAGAGGGGCGTGCCATGCTGTATTCCAACGTCCGTGCCAATACCAACCTGGATGGCTACTGGGGAGCCAGTGCCGAACTGGGCTATCGATTCTTCACCCCTAGCACGGCCTCGATTACAACGGTTTATGCAGGGTATGATGGCTATAAAAATCCGAGCTGCTTTCAATCGCAGATCTCGACAGGCCTTGAGCATGAGTTCCGCAGTCGCTGGATCGTTTCCGCCAATGGTGGTATCAAGCTTGATGATTGCCTGAACTCCGCTAGTTATGCGATGGCACAGGTGGCCATCCCGATTGCAGCGATTGGCGATCAGGCCGTACACATTGGCTTTTCACCTTATGTGTTGACAGGGGCAGTGGATCGATCAGGCGAGAGATCCGGGGAGAGTTACGCCGGAGGACGTATCGCATTGAACATACCGATCAGCAATCAGTTCACGTTCGCTGCTTATGGACAAAATGATGGTCTTTACAACACAACCGTTGGCGGCATGTTCACCTACCGATTTGGAATTGGTTCAGGAGGCTTGGTGGCGGATCCCAACGTTGCCTCTGTGGGTGTGAGGGAGCCATCGATTCGCTCCAGGAAAGTGGCGATCGATCAACCTGGTGCGCAGCAGGAAGCGGTGGCCATCCCCGCGATCACGGTGGGTGATCGTCCGGAGGGGAGCGCGCCGGAGGCGATCGCCCAGGCTGAGGTGGTGGAGGTGAAAGCCGGGGAAGAAATCAAGCTGGATGCCAATGGCAACATCCTCACTCGATCCTCCATCAGCGAATTGCGATTCCAGCAATTGGTCAGTTCGCTGATGGCAGGCCAGAATCCACCACCAGAAGGGAAGGTGATTTATGAAAATTACAAGCGTCTCTACCAACGATCCAACTGGGATGTGATGTCAAGTACTGGAGCCCAGCCACTGCTGGTCTTCCCGACTCGCAATGAACCTGACAACCCCAATCCTGACAACCAAAATCCTGATCCGCAGGCCGGCACCCCTGTCCCCACGAATCTCTTTATCTTTGGCCCCTGATTAGAACTTTATTTCTACTCTCAACCCACTTTAGCGCTGTCTCCAACCCATGGCTCTTGTCTCGCTTTTTTCTCCCAGATTCTCGACTGCATTTGAGGATTTTACTGGCTTTTCAGGGCGCTTCGTCGACAATTCCCTGACCAAAGACTCATTCGCAATTGAAGGAACCCTCCTGCGAAATTCGCGATCCATTCTCTTCAGGCAGACTTTCAGAGGCCTTTTCGATCCCGTCGGTGGCTCGCGTCTGCGTTCGGGCCGGATCAGTGGGTTTGATGTGCTGGTGGGATCATCCTTGAGGCCAGCCTATTCTGTTGACAATCTGGATCTATCGATTGAAGATTATACCAATATAGCCAAGGCAAGTCCTGAGCTGAGCTTCCGAACGTTGTTTGGTGGCCCCGATCTCTATCGTGGTTCCGATTCGGATGATCGTCTCGCTGCTTATGAGGGGGATGACTCTGTTGTCGCTAAGCAAGGGGACGATGTGTTGGAGGGAGGCCTGGGGCGTGATCGCCTTCTTGGCAAGAGAGGCAAAGATCTGATCGATGGTGAAGAGGGTGATGACCGTCTGATTGGGGGCAAGGCTCGAGACACTCTGCTGGGCGGCCAAGGCTCCGATGAGATTTTTGCTGGGCCTGGTCGCGATCGAGTTGATGGAGGTGAGGGGAATGATTCCCTGTCAGGTAAATCCAGTAAAGACTCGCTAGCAGGGAGCCTCGGAGATGATGATTTATTCGGGAACCGAGGCGAGGACCTGCTGCAGGGCGGTGAAGGTAATGATTCTCTTGTGGGAAATAAGAACAGAGACTCGCTATCCGGTGGTCTGGGCGAGGATGTGCTCAGGGGTGGCAGTGGTTCCGATGTTCTGGATGGCCAGCAGGGGGCTGACCTGCTCACCGGCGGTCTCCGCAAGGACCGTTTTGTGACCCGGGATGGGGCCTCTCCCGCGGTGACATTGATCGATAGAGGCCGGACGCAGACCAGGCTCAGAGGCGGCAACGGATTGGATGTGATCACTGATTTCAGCCTGCGACGAGGCAATCGCGCGGCAAGAGATCAGATCTTCCTCGACTCTCAATTGCTGGATCGGCCTTATAGGCCGACCCCATTCTTGTCTGATTATGTCGCTGGCGACTCTTATTTTATCGAAGGGGTGTGGGAAGAGGATGGCTCCTCGTCTGGTCTTAACCGGGGTGATTTTGTCATTGACGCTCCGGTGCCCGGCACCGATCTCTTCTTCTTTGTCGCATCAAGATCAATCGACCTGACCGACCCCGCGAATCTGGCCAACCTCGATCCAGCCTTTTTCGGCACACAGATTCTTGTTTTGGATTTTTGAATGATCCCATTGGTCTTCGCTGATCTTTTGTGATTCGGTGGACTGTCAGCCTGGTGCCGGTCGCGTCTCCGGCGTGGCCTCGGCCGGCATTGCACAGTGCATGGCGCCATGGATGGGAAACCTAGTGGCCATGGGGCAGCCCCATCTCGACGGGTTGAGTGATGTCCTGCTCAGATGCGCTGCTCGCTCTTGGTGCTGTCGGTGCTTGTCGCCGCTGATCTCCGGGCTGTGAAAACGGCCATGCCGCCGATCCCTTTCACCTCCTGATCGCCAAGATGGATGACTTCCCATTCTTCGGCGCCAGTGAGGATTTCGGCAGTTCTCTCCTCAAACACAATGTTCTGATTCACTTTGCGTGTCATTGATTCCATGCGAGCGGACAGATTGACGGTATCGCCGATCACAGTGAATTCCATTCTTCTTGGACTGCCAATCTGTCCTACGATCACTTCGCCACTGGCCAGGCCAATGCCATTGTCGAGAGTTTCGATCCCCTCGGCTTCCCAGATGGCGTTGAGCTGGCTCAGCCGCTCACGCATCGCAAAGGCGCAGCGCAATGCCGCGATGGCTTCTTCTTCAATGCCGCGACTGACCGGAGATCCAAACACCGCCATCACTGCATCGCCGATGAATTTATCTACTGTTCCTCCATAGTCTTGAATCACCTCAACCATTCCTCCCAGATATTGATTTAGCTGCTGCACATGCAACACGCTCTGCCCTGTCAGCTTGCGTGCTCGTGTGAGAGTTGTGAACCCTTTGATGTCTGACATCAGCACGGTGACCTCCATGCCTCTGCCCCGCAGGGTTTCCTCCACGCTATCGGGATCGGCGATGATCTCATCGGCTACTGCGGGTGAGAGATAGCGCTCCAGCAGTCGTCGCAGGCGCAGCCGCTGCCACTGCAACCGAATTGTCGCCTCTGCCGCGGACACCAGGCCAGTCGCGCTCAGAATCACCGAAAGGCCCAGAAAACGGGCTCCCAGCCCCCAGATCGCGATCAGGCTCATGCCGGCGCTGAAGCAGCCCAGCGCGATCAGCATCATCCAGCCCAGGCGAATCAGAGGGCGCTCCCATCGCCGCGCCAGGATGGACATCAGCAGCACCATCACCCCGGCCAGCAGCACCCAGCCGGCCGTCAGGGGAAGCACATGCAGGCTGCGGCCCTCCAGGCGGTTACCGGTTTCGGTGGCATGGATCTCAACCCCTGCCATGCCGCGTTCCGCAGAGACGGGTGTGATGTGAAGATCCTGCAGAATGGTTGCTGTCGGTCCGATAAAGACGATGCGATCTTTGAACTTCCCCTGACGAAGCAAGGTCTGGAAGCGATTCGGTTCCAGAAGGTCCCAGATGGGGATGGTATCAACTGTATAGGGAGGGCCGTAATAACTGAGCAGCTTGGATCATCTCTCCAGAAAGGTAGGCTCTGTCTTTCTTGCTTGCTGAGACATCGCAGCGACTTTCTCCCCCATCGAGGTGGGGGAATCCAGGCCGCTCTGCTTCAGCTGTCTGGCAAAACTGCTCGGGCGTTCACGGATCACACCATCGGAATCGGGCCTGCCGTTGAGCAGGGCAATCCCATCATGGCCAACCGCTTGCAGCAGGGGTGGGATCGGTCGGGTCAGCGAGATTCCCCCTACATTGCCTTCCAGCATGTGGGCCTGCATTCCCAGAACGATACGGCCGCGATAACGGCTCAATGCCTTGGCGAATGCGTGGTCATCGGTACTGCCGTAACTGCTTTCACTGTCGAAGATCAGATCGATGGCCACCAGCTCAGCGCCAGCTGTGAACAATCTCTCAAGGACCAGGCCGTAAATGGCTCGTGGCCAGGGCCAGTTACCCATCGTCTGGAGATGGCGATCCGTGGATAAATCCGTGTTATTGCCCTGCACCAGGCTGTAATCATCAATGGCGACGATCAGCAGCGAAGCGGGCACGTTGTGCCGGGTGACCAGTTCCTGCGCCTCTCCCGTCAGTTGTCTTTCCCATAGCTCCACCGCCTCTGAGCCCACGGCAAGGGAGGTGGTGCAGATCAAGACCCAGCTCAGAATCACTCCCTGGCGGCGGAGCAGCAGAACCAGCCTGGAGAACCAACGGCCAGCCCGTCTCGGCTGGGCCTCCACGGTTGGATGGCGAGTGCGCCTGAGACGGCGTTGGCGATCCTCCAGGGCCCTGAATCGGAATGGGAACCAGCGGGCACGGACTGGGGCTTGGGCTGGGGGCATGGGCTGTCACTCCCCCTGATTGAACAGATCTGTCTATGAAGGGAACTGTAAACATGGATCCGGGGCGACGCCATCAGGATGGTCCCCGGTCCACAACGATCGATCGGACATGCCGGCCTTACAGATCTGGCTGATCACCCTGGCTGGCCTGGTGCTCCTGGGCCTGCTCACCCTGAGCTGCCGGGCGCGCCGGCTGCCGCGGCCGCCGTTCCGTCTGGCACTGGTGGCCCTGCTCGTCTGGGCGCTGCTGGCCCAGTTGCCGGTGGCGGCGCTGCCCAGGGCCTACAGCCTCTGGTTGGGGGTGACCGACGATCTGCTGCTCACCTTCGCGGCGATCCGGGCCGTGTTGTGGCTGTTGCTGGAACTGCCGGGCGGTCTGCGTTGGTGGCCTTCACCACCCCAGCTGTTGGTGCAGCTGATCTGTCTGGGCAGCTGGGGACTGGCGGCGGTGTTGGTGCTGCGGCAGAGCGCCCGTTTCGATCTGGTCAATCTGGTGGCCACCTCGGCTGTGCTCACCGCCGTGATCGGTCTGGCCGGCCAGGAGGTGCTCAAGGATCTGTTCTCCGGCCTGGAATTGCAGCTGGCGGCGGACTTCGCCATCGGCGACTGGCTGGAACTCAGCGATGGCCGGCGCGGCACCGTGGTGTCGATCAGCTGGCGTGAGACCCGGATGCGCACGATTGAGGACTGCCTGCTGGTGGTGCCCAACAGCAAGATCACCGCTGATATCTTTATCAATCGCTCCTGTTTCGGCCGCTGCTCGGATCGCTTCGAGGTGGGGCTGGATTACGACTACCCGCCGGCTCGGGCGATGCAGCTGTTGCGGCAGGTGGTGGTGCAGCATCCCCTGGTGCTGCCCGAACCGGCCCCCCAGGTGCGCCTGAAGGCCTTCCTCGACAGTGTGATCAGCTATGAGGTGCAGGTCTGGCAGCAGGCCGCCGGTGATCGGGCCCTGCTCACCCTGCGCAGCCAGCTGCAGCAGCAGATCTGGTATGCGTTGCGGCGTCAGGGGCAGTCTTTCCCCTTCCCGGTGCAGGAGGTGCGGCCACGGCGTTCGGCTTTACCCGAGGATCAACGCCATCTGGCCACAGCCGAGGACTGCAGCCGTGCGTTGATGTCTCTACCGATGTTTCAGGACATCAGCGCAGCCCAGCTGCAGCTGCTGGTGGCCGACAGCACCATGCTCACCTTCGGGCCTGGCGAGGCGGTGGTGCGTGAGGGAGAGGAAGGCGAATCGCTGTTCTGCCTGCTGCGCGGCCGGGTGGATGTGTGCAAGCGGATGGAGGCCGGCCGTCTGGTCACCGTGCGGCAGCTGCAAGCCGGTGATGTCTTTGGCGAGATGACGTTGTTTCTCAATGCACCACGCAGTGCAACGGTGCGCACCGTGGAGGAGTGCCTGCTGCTGCGGGTGGGCCGACCGGCGGTGGGGCGTCTGTTGGAGGAGAATCCGGCCCTGTTTGAGCGGATTGCAGCCCTGGTGAGCCGCCGCCAGGCGGAGCTGGACCTGATCAGCCATGAACAGGGGGCTACGGCCCCCAATGCCCTGATCAGCACCATGAAGCGGCTGTTCTTTGCGGTGAGCGGCAGCTGAGCCAGCGGAGCCAGCTGCGCTGGGATGCCCTGCTCTGCAGCATCCCTGTAGACCAATGGTGTGGGGTCAGCTGGCGCAGCGCACCGGAATCCGGGCCGGCCAGTTGTCGCGCATCACATCCTCCAGGCCGAACAGCCGCTCCACCTCTTCGCGGGGCACCGTGCTGCCGCAGCTCTTCTGCAAGCGGCTGAGGCCAGACTGGATCGTGGCATCGGCCGGCGCCGGCTCCTTGAGCAGCAGCGAGAGGGCCGGAGGGGAGCCGGCGGAAATGAAATCGAGGGGATCCTCGCTGCGGCCGGCCTGGCCCTGCTCGCATTGATAGGTGGATTCCCACAGCGTGGGCCCGGCGATCTGGGGCTGTCGCAGCAGCACGATGCTCACATCGGCGGCCGGCAGGGTGCGGGTGTCCAATGCCGGGGCCGTGGGGGGCTCCTGGGGGCGGAACGTGATCTGCAGGGGATGCGGCTTGTCGGAAGGACCCTGCAGGATGCCCAGTAATCGATCCGCTCCCGAGGCATAGACGCTGTTGGCCGGCACGAGATGGGCGATCAGCCGGGCGGAGCATTCGCCGCGGGTGCCTCCCCCGACGCGACGCCCGGGGAAGGTGCTGCGTAGCCCGGACTGGGCCAGGGTCGGCAGGGCGGCGGCACCGAGGCCGATGGCCAGGGCGCAGGCCAGCAGAGAGGTGCGGGAAAGGGGGCTCATCCGTCCTGGGCGGGCGACACCATCATCACCCGCCTCGACCTGGTATGCAGGCTCAACGGCTGCCGGATCCCGGAGGATCACTCCTCATCGTCGATGGATCCGGCGGGGATCAGGCGGATCTGCTTGCGGCCGAGCTTGATCTCGAATTCATCACAGGGCTTGAGCTCCAGCAGGGCGGTGTAGGCCTTGCCCACCAGCAGATTGCCGTTGCCCTGCACCGTGGCCACATAGCTGAGCTTGCGGCCACCCTTACCCCTGCCGGCGCTGGCCCCATCGCCGAGGCTGACCCCCTTGGCTTCCAGGAGCGCTTCGTAGAAGGCTGTGAAGTTCAGGCGTTCACCGCCGTCCTTCTTGGTGGAGACGTAGCCGCAGCTGCGCACCAACTCGGATTTGGACACGTCACCGAGTTCCTTGACCTTGGTGAGCAGATCAGAGCCCCTGAGCATGGCGGCGGTGATGCAACAACAGGCATAAATTTATGCCTCCGCCGGAGGGTTTGCCGAGGTAAGCCCAGGGGAGCCGGGCGGATTGCAGGCCTGCTTTGGCGGAGTCTTCGTGATTTCCAGTTGCGACAGTTGATCTCTGCTGCTCGTGTCGCCCCTGCTGTGGCTGGAAACTGGCGTCTTCGCCTGTGGCGATCGGCCTGCTGCCGCCGATCACCTGGTCGCTTCGCAGTCGCGGCGGGATTCCGGCGAGGGGGCAGGGGTGGGTTCCAGCTCCACGCTCAGCAGGGAACTGCCGGGGCAGCGCTGCAGAGAGGCCGATTCGTAGTCTTCGGCGACGGTCTGGTTCACCACGAGTTCCAGGGCGTCGAAGAAGGGGGCTGGCGTGGTGGCCACTGCACCGCTCTCGCCGCTGCCGGAGGCCTGAAGCTCAAGACCAGGCACGGTTCGGAAGCTGATGGCGTTGGCGCCTCCACCGGTGCTGGGCCTGCCGACGCTGGAACGGCGAAAGTCTCGCTCGATGATTTCGGTATTGCCACTGCGCTTGATCGCCGCAAATTCCTGATGAATGTCCATGGTGGGGGATTTGGCCCGGAAGGCCGGATTTATTATCGCTTTGTACTGGAAAAAGCGAAGGTTGATTCGATCCATGCCCTGGCGGGCATGAAGGGATGTGTTCTTCATGGAGCCGAAGCCGAAATTGGCAAGCAGCTTGAGGGCTTCTGGCGTGGCTGACGCGTTGAATAGTTCGGGATGTGTGCCCGCAGAGAATGTGTAGCCAGTAATGATGCGAAGCCCGTCGACTATTAAACCCGCCGATCCTTTTCCCCTACCAAGAGCGGCGAGGAGAATATGCAGTGATGATGGTGATTCGCCTGAAAGTATGTCGATTTCGCTGAGCTGGATTCTGGATGCCGTTACTGGACGCAGCCCCCGTATCTGGCCATCGATCTCGATCTCCGCCAGGTACGGGGGAAGTTTGCTCTTTTCCACGAAGTACGGAGAAGCAAGAACGCCATTTAATCTCTGGTACAAGCGGGTCGGCTCGCGGATGGTGAGGTCTGAATTGGTGGAGAGTCTCACCCGCGCTGCGTTTTCGCCATCAATCGTGATGTTCTGGCCGAGGATGAAAAAGGCCCTCGTGGGCTGCGTTTCCCTGGCTGGCCAGGGTTGTGGTGAGGGGGGCCTCGGCTCGCACGGACAGGGGGGCTTGATTGGCAATCAGCAGCAGCGAGTCATCGATTTCGAGGCTGACACCGGGGTGGATTGTGATGCTTCTGCTCTGGGCATCTGAGGTTGTAAAGAAGCCATCCCCTGCCGCCCGGTTGCCTTCCTGGAGGCTCCTGGTGGCGATCTCTTTGCCGTTGGATCCAAGCCCTTCCCCGAAGGGGGCATGGGCCTCAAGCTGCCGGCGATGGGTTTCGTTGTTGAGATCAGCGTCGTGGCCGATGAACAGCTGCTCACCGAAGGCCAGCTTTTGTGAGGTCGTCAGCAACAGAGTGCCGATTTGGCGGAAGGAGGCGCTGCCATGGGCATCCCGCCCCAGCGTGAGGCCGAAGGGAGAGAGCAGTGCGAAATCAGCCCGGTCGCGGAGCGCGATGGGGCGATCGATTTTCACTGGGCCTTTGACGACCAGAATGACGTTGCGGTTGCTGTTCTCGAACAGCACCTGGCTGATCGCTCCGGTGGCCCTGAACTGATCCAAGCGATGAAAGACGTTGCTGCCCCGGTTCGTTCCTCCGCTGATCGTGCAGATCCCGGCAATGCAGCCGTTGCCCGCCATCCCCTCCCGCGCCGGCAGGGAGGAGCGCACCAGGCTGTTGAGGCCGTTCCTGCCAGCGGTGGGGACAATCTGGGCCCCGGCGGGCTGGATCGCCAGGGCGATGAGACCGGCCAGCAGCCCGATGGAGAGGCCTCGGGCCTGGCGGGGCACTCCGCTCACCTGGGGTTTCGGACGCGGGCAGGATGGAACGGTGCCCGATCCCCGATGGCGATGCCCCGTACGCACCAACGGCTGGAAATCACTGGAGGCAAGGTAGCTGTCGCGGCGCAGATTTCGCCCTGGCCTGGGCAAAGCCGTTGCGATTCGCCGATCCCGCCTGCGGGCGAACCCGGTCGCTGCGGACCGATGGTGGGAGCTCGGTGATCAGCGCTGCTCCGTTCCGGCTGCCGGTGCCAGAGTGGATCATCGCTTCAGCAGCCGATGCCTCGGCGGATCCGTTCTCTGCGCCTGCGCAGGCTGGCGTTTAGCGCGCTGATCCTGGTCAGTTGTGGTCTGCTGCTCGTCGGCGCGGCTCGCTCCGATCCCTATCCACCGGCGATTCGTGAGGCCGGTGAGCGCGCGATGGCCCTCGCCCGTGCGGGGCAATTCGAGCAGGCGATCCCCCTCTGGCAACAGCTGCAGCAGTGGCAGAGCCAGCAGTTCGGCCCGAAGGATCCCCGCAGTCTGCGCAGCCTGCGCAATCTGGCCGGCCTGCATCTCGGTGCCGGTGATCCGCAGGCGGCTGCCGCTGTGCTGCGCCGGCATCTGTCGCTCGTGCAGGAGCTGGACGGCCAGGCCGGCATGGACACAGCCCTCGCCCTGCTGGAACTGGCCAAGCCGGTGCGAACCCTGGCCCGCTTCGATGAGGCTGAGTCGCTCACCCGCACAGCTCTGCGGCTGCTGGAGGCTCTGCCGGCGTCGCTGGCGCGTCAGAAGGCGGAAGCGGACAGCCATGAGCTGCTCGGGGTGATTGCCCATGAGCGGGGGGACTACCCCCTGGCTGAACAGGAGCACCGTCGAGCCCTGGCGCTGCGGCGGCCCCTGGGGGTTTCCCTGCCCCTGCAACTGGCCAACAGCCTGGCGAATGTGGCTCAGGCGCTGATGCGTCAGGGGCAGTTTGCTGAGGCCCTCGATCTGCAGCGCCAGGCCCTGGCGCTCCTGCGCAGCCATCCGGATCAGGAGAGCCGCGGCCAGCAAGCCACCGTGCTGAGCAACATGGGGCTCAACCATGATCTGCTCGGCCATCGCGAGGCTGCCCTGGCCACCCTGCGCGAGGCTCTGTCCATCCGCCTGCGCGTGTCCGGGGGCGACCATCCGGAGACCGCGCGTCTGCGGCTCAATCTCGGGGCTCTCGAGGTGAGCGATGGGGCCCTCTCTTCGGGGCTGTCGCACTACCGCCAGGCGCTGGCGGCGCTGGAGCGGCGCATGGGCCCCGATCACATCAGCACGGCCTTCGCGGTGCAGCGGATCGCGGAACTGATGGCGGATCAGGGCCGGCCGGAGCAGGCCCGCCAGGGCTTTCAACGCGTGCTCGCCCTGCGCCGTGCCCAGTTGCGTACCGATCATCCTGATCTCGCCACCACCCTGCTGGCTCTGGCCCTGGTGGAGCTGCAGCTGGGCCGGTCCGGCCTCGCGGTGTCGCATCTGCGTGAAACCCTCTCCATTCGGGAGCGGGCTTTCGGTGCGCATCATCCCTACACGGCCCTGACCCGACTGCTGCTCGCGCAGATCGCCTGGCAGGAGGGGCGACAGACGGAGGCCAGCCGCCATTTCCAGGCCACGACGCGGGCGATCAGCCATTTCCTGCAAGGGGAGGCCGCCTTGCTGCCGATCCGTGAGCGCCGCCGCCTGCTCGCCACGATCCGTCAGAGCCGCCAGGTGATTTACAGCCTGGCGCTGCAGGGCGCTGCGGGGAGGGAGATTGCGCTGGAGGCGCGTCTCAATCTTCACGGACTGCTGGAAGAACTGGAGCGACGCCAGATCACACTGCTCCGTCGTGATCCTGCTCAGGCGCGCCAGCTGGCGACCCTCGCCGGTCTCACGCAGCAGCTCAGTGGGCTGGAGCCCACAGCTCCGGAGCGTCCCATGCTGCTGGCCCGTCAGGATGCGATCGAGCGGGCTCTGTTCCGTCAGCTGGCCCAGAGCCTCGCTCCGAGTCGCACCATCAGCAGCGCCGGGATCGCCAGGCAGTTGTCCCGGGAGGCCGTGCTGGTGGAGTTTCTGAGAGTGGAGCCGTCGCGATTACAGGCTGGCTTCTTTCGCGCCACCGGGGCCCCTCGCTACGCGGCCCTGGTGCTGCACCCTTCCGGCCAGGTGAATGCTGTGGATCTCGGTCCGGTGGAGCCGATCAATCGCGCCATCTGGACCGCCCTCGCCCAGACCCAGCGGATTGACAGCCAGGCGCCTGAGGCCTGGGCCCAGGTGAGTGAGCGGATCCTCCAGCCGCTTCTGTCCCAGATCGGCTCCAGTGCTGTCTGGTACCTCTCTCCCGATGCGGAACTGCATCGCGTGCCCTTCGCGGCCCTGGCGATTCGGTCTCAGTCCGGGCCTAGCGGCCAACAGGAGCGTCGTCTGGTGGGGGAGCGGTACCGCATCCGCCTGTTGACCAGTGCCCGTGAACTCCAGGCTGCGGCCGATCGCTCCGGCCCCGGCCGCTCCCTGGTGCTCGCCGATCCGGATTTCGATCTGGTGTTGCGGCATCGCTCGGCTGATCCCCCGCTCCCCTTGTCACTGCAGCGGGGCCAGCCGCTGCCGGATCTCTGGCGCAGCCAGCGATGGAATCGCCTGCCAGGCAGCCTGGAGGAAGGGGCGGCGATTCAACGGCTGATCGGCTCGCGACTGCTGACCGGTGCCGCGGCCAGGAAGCAGGTGCTGGCCGAGGTGGTCTCCCCTCGGTTTCTGCATGTGGTCAGCCATGGCGCTTTTCTGCCCCGCGGCGCCAGCAGCCGTCGCCCCCCGGGGAACTGGCTGAGGGAGATGGGGCAGCCCTGGGATGCGGATGATCCGATGCTGCGAGGGGTGATCGTGATGGCGGGTGCCAACCGTGTCTCCGGCAACGATGCGGAGGATGGTTTTCTGACGGCGCTGGAAGTTTCGCGCCTCGATCTGCGCGGCACCGACCTGGTGACGCTGTCGGCCTGTGAGACCGGGCTGGGTGCGATTGAACTGGGTGATGGGCTGTATGGACTCCGCCGCGGGATCGCCGTGGCCGGCGCCCGCAGTTCCCTGCTCAGTCTCTGGAAGGTGAGCGATCGGGCCACCCAGGTTCTGATGCAGACCTTCTACCAGCACCTCAGCCAGGGTCGCAGCCCGGAACAGGCCCTGGCCCTGGCTCAGGCGTTCCTGCAGCAGCACGACAACCTTGACTGGCGTCATCCCTTCTATTGGGCTGCCTTTCAGCTCTATGGCCGCAGCTGGTGAAGCCGGCCTATGCATCGGGCTCCATGCCTGCAGCGCTGCGCGGATCACCTCACACCTTCAGGCAGCATCCGCGACGCCGATCGCCACCCCTGAACAACAGCTGATCGGCTACGCAGTGTGAATCAACCCATCGGACCTTGTTGGATGATTCACTGATTGAATGCCAGGACCCAGATTTGAACTGGGGACACGGCGATTTTCAGTCGCCTGCTCTACCAACTGAGCTATCCCGGCCCGTCGCCTCAGCGACTCCGAGATCTTAGATCACGGCGTACACCCCCCGGGGCGATCCGGCCGGCGGCGCTGCGGGGTGCGGGCCAGGCAGGCCAGTCCCAGCACGGGCCAGCCGTGCCGTTCCAGGCACAGGGCGGCGTAGCCGGCGGTGGCGCCGGTGGTGAGGATGTCGTCGACGATCAGCACGGGCCGCACCGCTCCTCGCCGCGGCTCCTGCAAACAGCGGAACGAGCCCCGCTGGTTCTCCATGCGCAGCTGCCGCCCCAGTCGGTGCTGCCCGAGCACCACCCGGCTGCGCTCCAGCAGGGGCCGTTGCTGCAGGCCCAGCTGCCGCCCCAGCTCAGCGGCGATCAGGCCGGGCAGCGGATTGGCCTGTCGTTTCCAGCTCGGCACCGTCACCAGCCAGGGTGGGTGCTCCCCACCACCGTTCTGCCGCCGGCGCAAGGTGTGGCCCAGGGCCTGTCCCAGGGGCCTGAGCAGCGCCTGCAGCAGGGCCGGATCCGGGCGTCGCCGCTGGTTCAGCAGCGCCTGTCGCAGCCCTCCTTCATACAGACCGCTGCCCCACCAGTTCAGGGGCCAGCAGCCGTGCAGCCCTTCGGGCACCAGGGCCAGCGAAGCGCTGCAGGCTGCGCAGAATGCCCCCTGCTGCGAGGACCTCCCCGCTGTCGTCTGGCCGGCGGGCGGCAGGCGGTGGCAGAGCGGACAGGGGCTTGCCAGGAGCCAGTCGAGCGAGAGCGCCGCCAGTCCCTCGCGCAGCAGCAGGTGAAACATCGTCGCCTCGTCGAGGGCAGCCGGATGGCCTCAGGGTTCCCCGGCGCTGACGCTGCCTGTCGTATCTGGCCTAGCTGCCTGGCCTGCCTGGCCTGCCTGGCCTGCCTGGCCTGGCCTGCCCTGTCTGTCTTGCTGTCTGCGTTGTTGTTGGTCTGCAGGCCGGCACTCAGGCCCCGGTGGGCATGGCGCGCAGCATCGCCACCAGGGTGCGGTGGGCGTCCTCGCTGTCGCTGAGGGTGTGATCAAAGCGGATCTCGACGACGTTGCCATCCACCTCCAGCTGCATCGCCTCCGGGGCCACCGCCAGCATGCGCACCTGCTGCGCTGCGGTGATACCGCCGTAATGGCGGGCGTAAGCCACCACCGCATCGGCGTGGTCGTCGTTCATGTGCCGGCAGATGCGGTCGCTGACGGCGGGGGTGAGGGGGTCGGCGGCCATGGCGTCGGAAGAGGACTGGGCGGATTCTGGGATCAGGCCGCCCCGAACCGCTGCCAGAGGATCAGCCCCAGGCGCACGGCACTGAAGCTGACGTAGCCCGCCAGCACCACGAACAGCGCCATCGACAGGATCGAGCCCAGCCGTGAGTTCATCGTTTCGCATCCGCAGGGCCCTCCATCCTGCCTGCCCTGCGCAGGGCCAGTCGCGCCATGCCCAGGGCGGCGGAGCAGGTGGGTCGCTGCAGCACCGGCACCCCCAGAGCTTGTTGCCGCAGCAGCCGCCACTGGGGATTGCGGGCGCCGCCACCCAGGGTGAGCACGCGCCGCAGCGGTGGCACCCCCAGCGCGGCGAAGCGCTGCCAGCCCTGGCGTTCCAGCTCGGTGAGCCCCTCCAGCAGGGCCTGCAGGTAGAGCGCATCGCTCACCGGCCGTGGTTCCAGGCGCGGTTCCAGATCCGGATCATCCACCGGAAAGCGCTCGCCGCGGGCCGGCAGTGGCAGCAGATCCAGGCCACTGGGGCGGCGTGGATCGATCTGACGGCTCAGTTCAGCGATCTCAGCGTCGCTGAAGAAGCGCCGCAGGATGCCGGCACCGGCGTTGGAGGCACCACCCAGCAGCCAGCGCCCCCCCACCCGGTGGCAGCTCACTCCCGGGGCGCTGATCGGGGCGGCCACGAACTGCTTGAGCACAAGGGTGGTGCCCAGCACCGTGATGCCGTCGCCCTCCTGGGGATCAGCGGCCAGCACGCCGGCGTTGGCATCGGTGCTGCCGGCCACCACCCGGCAGGTGTGGGGCAGGCCGAGCCGGTGGGCCACCGAGGGACAGATCGTGCCCAGATCGCTGCCGCTGCGCCGGATCACAGGCAAGGCTGCCGCCCAGCTCTGCTGCGCGATCGCGCCGCTCCAGGCCTGCCGCTGCAGATCCCAGCCGAGCCGCAGGTTGTTGCCTTCCTCCCCCCAGCGTCTGTCGCCCAGCAGCCAGCCCATCAGCCAGTCGGCCTGGTGGCGCAGCAGAAAAGGCGTTGTACCGGCCGCGCTGATCAGCCGCAGGGCCCTGGCCAGGCTGCCGCTGGCGCTGGCGGCGGGACTGGCGGGATCCCCGCAGAGGCGTGCGGCGAGCTCGGCCTGCTCCGGGCAGCTGAGGTGATAAGGCAGGGCCAGGCCGGCGTCGCTGCTCAGGGGGGCGCCGTCCAGCGGTTCGCCATCCGGCCGGCAGCGCAGAAGCGTGCCGGAGGTGCCGGCGATGGCGATGGCGCCCACCTGGGCTCGCTGCACCGGATCGAGGCGCGCCACCAGATCGAGCAGCCCATCTCGCCAGCCGTTCGGGTCGGCGAAGGGGCGCGGATAGGGGCTACTCCGTTCATCCAGCAGCTGTGCCCCGCCCCCGGGTGTGGCTTCCGCCAGGGCGAGGCGCAGGCCGCTGCTGCCGAGGTCAAGCCCGAGCGCCAGCTGCGACACGGTCGGCGGTGGCCTGCCGCAGGGTTTCGGCGATGGCGTTGACGTTCTCCCAGGGCAGATCGAGATCCTTGCGGCCGAAGTGGCCGTAGGCGGCCACATCCTGGTAGAAGCGCCCACCCCGCTCCTGGGGAAGGGTGCGCAGGCCGAAGGTTTCGATGATCGCGCCGGGCCGGAGATCGAAATGCTCCTGCACCAGGGCGGTGAGATCGGCGTTGCTGATCGCGCCGGTACCGAAGCTCTCCACCAGGATGCTGGTGGGCCGCGCCATGCCGATCGCATAGCTGAGCTGCACCTCGACGCGCTTCGCCAGGCCAGCGGCCACCAGCGCCTTGGCCACATAGCGGGCGGCGTAGGCGGCGGAGCGATCCACCTTGGTGGGATCCTTGCCGGAGAAGGCGCCACCGCCATGGCGGGCATAGCCGCCGTAGGTGTCGACGATGATCTTGCGACCGGTGAGGCCGGCATCGCCCTGGGGGCCGCCGACCACGAACTTGCCGGTGGGGTTGACCAGGAAACGGGTGCTGTCCTGGGCGGGCCTGAGGCTCAGATCGCTGGTGGCGGGCTCCACCACATGGGCCCACAGGTCGTGCTTGATGCGTTCGCGCAGCGCGTTCTCCTCGCTCACCCCGTCGATCTCGGCGGTGTGCTGGGTGGAGATCAGGATCGTGTCGATCGCCACCGGCTGCTCGTCTTCATAGACGACGCTCACCTGCGTCTTGCCATCGGGCAGCAGGTAGCCCAGCGAGCCGTTATGGCGCACTTCAGCCAGGCGACGCGCCAGGCGGTGGGCGAGGCTGATCGGCAGCGGCATCAGCTCCGGCGTTTCATCGCAGGCATAGCCGAACATGATTCCCTGGTCGCCGGCGCCGATGCGATCGAGCGGATCGCCCTGGTGATCATCGGCTTCATTGACGCCCTGGGCGATGTCCGGCGACTGCTGATCGAGGGCGACCAGCACGGCGCAGCTGTTGGCATCGAAGCCGCCGGCGCGGGCGCCGCTGTAGCCGATGCGCGCGATCACGCTGCGCACCAACGAGATGTAATCCACCCGGGCGGCGGTGGTGACTTCGCCGGTGATCAGGCAGAGCCCGGTGTTGACCACCGTCTCACAGGCGACACGGCTGGTCGGATCCTGGGCGAGCAGGGCATCGAGCACGGCATCGCTGATCTGATCACAGATCTTGTCGGGGTGCCCCTCGGTCACCGATTCCGAAGTGAAGACGGTACGGGAGGTGGGCCCGGTGGGGCTGCTCATGCCGGTGCGGAAGCGTGCAGTGACCGCCAACCTTATTCGGCGGTCTGCAGCGCCGATGTGTCTCAGGGCATGCCCTGGGGGCGGGGCGCCGCTTCCAGGCAGGGTTCTCCGCTGGGGAGCCACAGTCGGGGTCTGGCCCGCGTCCAGCCGAGAGGTTCCCCATGCCCACTGCCCCCATCGATCTCCCCTGGCCCGAGGCGGGTGGCCTGCTGCTGGCCTGGGGAGTGCTGCTGGCGGCCGCTGCCGCCTGCCTGGGTCTGCTGATCCTGCTGCTGGGGTTGAACCGGGTGTTCCGCCGGGCGCCGCGACTTGCCGATGGCCCGGCGATGGCCTCCGGTTCGCCGGGTTCTGGTGTGCCGGTCTCAGGTGTGCCGGGTTGCGACACGCCGGGTTGCGACGGGCCGGGTTGCGACAGGCAGCGGCTGGAGACGTCGCTGACGGTGGTGGTGCCTGTCTACAACGAAGCCCACAACATCGGCCCGTGTCTGAGCAGCGTTCTGGCCAGCGTCTCCCCCTGCCGCGACTGGCAGGTGCTGCTGGTGGACGATCGCTCCAGCGACGACACCGTGGCGATCGCCCGTGCCACGGCTGTGGCGTGTGGCACGGCTGTTAGATCCGACCCAGCTGTTAGATCCGACCCGGCTGTGGCATGCGATCCGGCTGGATCCGGCGGTGCCGCTGGGGGCGGTCAGGTCGCGCCGGCGCGCTTCGCGGTGCTCGATGCGGGGCCGCGGCCGGCGGGCGAGCGCTGGGTGGGCAAGAACTGGGCCTGCAGCGTCGCCATGGAGCAGGTGGGCAGCGACTGGGTGCTGTTCCTCGATGCCGATGTGCGCCTGCAGCCGCGCACGCTGCTGCGGGCCCTGGATCAGGCCGTGGCGGAAGGGGCGGATCTGCTCAGCCTGGCGCCGCGACTCGCCTGCGACTGCCTGGCGGAATGGATGGTGCAGCCGATCATGGCCAGCCTGCTGGGGCTGGGGTTCCCGATCGAGGCCGCCAACGATCCGGCCAGCCCGGTGGCCTTTGCGGCGGGGCCGTTCATGCTGTTTCGGCGCTCCGCCTATCGGGCGATCGGTGGCCATCGCGATCTGGCGGCGGTGGTGGTGGAAGACCTGGCCCTGGCGCAACGGATCAAGGCCCGCGGTCTGCGGCTGCGTTATCTGCTGGGTCTCGATGCCGTGGAGCTTCACATGTATCCCGATTTCGGTGCCTTGTGGGAGGGCTGGAGCAAGAACTGGCTGCTGGGTCTTGATGGCAGCGTCGCTAAGGCGCTCGCTGCCGCCGCTGTGGTGTTGCTGCTGTTCAGCGGCCCGTGGCTGCTGGCGCCGGCGGCGGCGCTCCTGGCCGGGTTGCTGCCCGGCTGCCGGTTGCTGCTGCTGGTCGCCCTGACGCTGTCGCTGCTGGGGATCGGCCTGCAGCTGGCCCTGCGCCTGTGGACCCGCGCCCGCTTCCAGGTGCCCCTGACCCACTGGTGGTTGATGGGGGTGGGTGGTCTGGTGGTGGCGGCGATCGGCCCCACCTCGGTGTGGCGCACCCTCACCGGTCGCGGCTGGACCTGGAAGGGCCGCCCGCTCGCCTGAGGCGCCGCCGGCCGCGCGGGCGGGCTGACGTGAGGCCCGTGCCGTTGCGCAGGAGACGTTGCGCAGGAGACATTGAGACGTTGCCGTGGTGACGGGGTCGTGGCGACGGCGACGGTGGCGTGCGTCTTGAGGGGGCTCAGCGCTCGGTGCTGTCGCCCTTCTCCTGCTCGGTGGCGAGCAGATCCTCAGCCAGGATCAGCAGCGACATCCCCATCAAGGCCAGGGCCATGCCACTCTGCGAGCGATCGGCCAGTTCGAGGGTGCGGGACACCTGCAGGTGTTGCGACCAGCTCAGGCGCATGCAGGGCTCCGTTCAAAAGAATTGCTGATTACGGTATTAGGAAATCCTGATCGGCGTGGCTGCCGTCGCAACCCGAAACACTGACATCTCGCTGGTCCGGTAGCTGTTGTGACGACCGCGGGGGTCCATCCCGATACCTTTTGCGCACTTCACGCCATGGGATTCCGATCATGTCGATCGAACTGAGTGTCGGGCAGCAATTCGAAATCGAGCGGTTCAGCCGGGCGATCGATGCCACCGCTGATGCCGAGCAGCTGCGCCAGATCGCCAAGCAGCTGCTGCAGGCCTGGCACACCCAGAAAGCCGCCACCAACTGGGTGATCAGCCAGCAGACTGCGCCCCCTTTCCAGCGTCCGCAGTCGGCCTGAACCGATCGGGCAGCCTGATGTGGGTGCCCGGCGCCGCACCCCTTCAATGTTCAGAACTTCAGTGATCAGAAATCACCGTTCAGAAATCAGTGCTTAGAAATCAGTCCACGAAGCGCTTGTACAGCCAGCGCACGAAGCCGCCCAGCAGCAGCACCGGCGCGAAGGTGGGCCCCACAAAATCGAAGTAATCACGGTGATCGATGATCCACCCTTCGCTATTGAAGCGCAGGCGACTGGCACCGGGATAGACAAACTCGATGCCTTTGATCTTCAAGCCCATCTGCCATTCCACGAACGCGGTGTCGCCATCGATGGCGATGGCTCCCGGCTGCAGGGAAACGGCGTCGCAGCGCTGCAGCAATCCCTCCTGGGCCGCCAGGTAGGCGGCGATGCCATGGCGTTCCTGGGTGGGGTCCTGAAAATGCACCTCTTCGGCATAGAGCGCTCGCCACTGCGCTTCACTCGGGGCCGCTGCCTCATAGGGCTTATCGAACAGGGAACGGAGGCTGTCGTGATCCACAGCGGCGCCGCAGAAGGGCTGTCACGTTAAACAGCACCCCAGCGCAACCAGCCCTGCCGGGCCCCAGTCGTTCGGAGTTCAGCTTCTGGCGTTGCGGGGTGCCTGGCCATCGCCGGCGAGCAGGCCCTGGCGCCAGCCCCGGATCCGTAGCAGCGCCAGGGCGGCCACCAGCGCCAGCGCCAGCCCCAGCCACGACAGCCAGCCCAGCTGCCCGAGGCCGATCAGCACCGCGGCCAGCCACAGCGCCCCCCACAACCAGGGCAGGATCGCCTCGATCCGCTGCAGTGCTTCGGAGCAGCTGCGGCAGTGGCGCGTGTGGCTGTGATGGCGATCCATCAAGGACTCCAGGTCCTGGCGGGGCGGCAGCGGCACAGCCGCAAAGGGTTCACCGCCACTGGCCTGCACCCAGCGATGCAGGGCCGCCACATAGACATCGGCGGCGGTGGGCAGAAAGAAGGCCCGCTCGGCCGCAGCACTGCCGCCGGCCTTCTCCAGCGCCCGCTCCTGCCAGTGCAGGAACACCTGATCGTCTTCCAGCACCTTGTGGTTGCCGATGTGCTGCAGCCAGCGCGGTCGCAGCCCCAGCAGCAGCCTCGGCAGCGCCGACTGGAACTGAAACGGGAAGCGGGCGAACAGGCGGCATTCGCCGCGGCGGATCGGCACCGCATAGACCACGGTCAGGATGCGACCGAAGCCCGGGGCGGTGAGGTCGTGCCACATCAGCATCGGCGCCCGGAAGGTGGTGGCCTGGGCGCCGAGCTTGCCGCGGCGGGGCCCCTCCTCCCACAGCGCCTCGAAGCCGCGTTCGTCTTCACGGGTGATCACGGCGTTCACCGGCGCGGCGTTCTCGCGTCGACCGACGGTGCGGTGATGGGTGAACGGCACATGGCTCACATCGAGCACGTTCTCCAGCAGGGTGAGTGCATCCATCGGCAGATCGCGGAAGGTGTCCTGCACGATCCAGCCGTCGGCCCAGGCGGTGGGCCCCTCCTGGTTGCGATCCTGCGGGCGCTCCTGCTCTTGCAGCACAGGCACCAGCGGCAGCAGGGCCGGATCGGCAGCCGCGGGATCCCCGCTCCAGACGAACAGCAGCCCCTGGGCGGTGGCGGTGGGCAGGCTGCTGCAGCTGGAGCGCCGCCCCTCGCTGCGGCTTCCTTCCGGGGCCTGGGGGATGTGGCGGCACTGGCCCTCGCCATCAAAACTCCAGCCGTGATAGGGGCATTCGAGCAACCCATCGCCATTGATCCGCCCTTCGCTCAGGGGCACCAGCCGATGGGGGCAGACATCGGGAAAGGCGCGCCAGCGTGAGGCGGCGCGATCCCACCACAGCACCAGATCCCGCTCCAGCAGCGTGAAACGGCTGGGTCGCCGGCGATCGAGATCCTGCAGGTAGGCCACGGGCCACCATTGCTCGCTCCAGATCGTGTGCATGGGTGTGGGGCGGCAGCGGCGGGGCTGCCCATGCTCGCCGTTGGCGTCGGCGACTGCGGGGGGAGCAGCATGGCTGCGACCGGATTGTGTTGCCGTCATGCGTCTTTCCTGTGCCCTTCTTGCTGCCGCTGCGGCCGCTCTGCTGGCGGCGACCTGGCTGACCGACACAACTCGGAAACCCATTGCAACAGAACGGGTCTCAGGCCATTGGGTGGGCAGGGAGCCGTGAGAGTTTGGGGTCACTACACCAAGCCAATCCCCCATGGCTGCCCATACCCACCTCCATCGTGAGC